>JAEYQX010000210.1 GCA_023409795.1 Pseudomonadota bacterium | reverse complement strand
CCTGCTCGCCCTGAGGGGTGGTGGTGGTCTGGGCCTGAGGGGCCGCTGCAAAAACGACAGTCGCGACAACGCCCAGGGCGCCGCCGGCCATCAGGCGCGCACGCCGAGTGAAGCCATTAGACATCGTCATCCTCCCAATGTCGCTTTCTATGTGAAGCGATTTCGACGCAAACTTATGCAAATACGTGAGAACCTTGCAAGTCGGTAATACCGGGGATCTCGCAAGGATCGCGCAACCTCCCCAAAACATAGGCAATTTGGCGGCAATATTGCGCTGCAAAAACGAAAATTGGCCCTTCTTGACGCCATTGGGGCCGGTTGACAGCGGAAAGGGGGCCTGCAAAAACTTGCAAATCGATCGGCCTGGCCTTGCATCAGACCGACATCCAGGGAGACGCAAATGGCCCGTTCGCGGCAGGTGATGAAAGCTCTTGTGAGTGGCGCGGTTTCCGTGGCGGCCCTGCTGACGCCTGCCCTGGCGGCCCAGGCCTCGGCCCGGCCCCAGATCCAGCCTCCTGCCGGGGTCGTCGAGGCCATGCGCCAGCGCCCGCCCCAGGACGAGGTCATCTACTTCCTGCTGCCCGACCGCTTCGCCAATGGCGATGCCTCGAACGATCATGGCGGCTATGCGCCCGACCGTCTGGCCAGCGGCTTTGATGCCACCAGCCCCGAGTTCTATCACGGCGGCGACCTGGCCGGGATCATCGAGCGGCTGGACTATCTGCAGTCGCTGGGCGCAACCGCCGTGTGGATGGCCCCCATCTTCAAGAACAAGCCGGTCCAGCCGACGGCGGGCCGCCCCATGGCCGGCTTCCACGGCTACTGGATCACCGACTTCACCCGTCCCGACCCGCATTTCGGCGAGCCCGAGACCATGAAGGCCCTGGTCGCGGCGGCCCATGCCCGCGGCATCAAGGTCTACCTGGACATCGTCACCAACCACACGGCCGACGTGATCCAGTATCGCGAGTGCCCGGAAAATGACTGCGCCTACCGCTCGGTCGCGGACTATCCCTATACCCGCCAGGGCGGCGTGGATGGTGCCCCGATCAACGAGGGCTTCCGTGGCGATGGCTCGGCAGCCGACTTTGCGCGCCTGACCAACCCGAACTGGGCCTATACCCCCTACGTCCCCGCCGGCGAGGAGACGGTAAAGGTCCCGGCCTGGCTGAACGACCCGATCTATTACCACAACCGCGGCGACTCGACCTTCCGTAACGAAAGCTCGACCCACGGCGACTTTGCCGGCCTGGACGACCTGTTCACCGAGAACCCCCGCGTCATCGAGGGCATGATCGAGATCTTCGGTGGCTGGATCGACGAATACGGCATCGACGGCTTCCGCATCGACACGGCCAAGCACGTCAACCCGGAGTTCTGGCAGGCCTTTGTCCCGGCCATCCTGGAGCGGGCCAGGGCGCGCGGCATCCCCAACTTCCATATCTTTGGCGAGGTCTATGACCCCGACCCGGCGGGCCTGGCGCGGCACACGCGGGTCGACAAGCTGCCCGCCGTCCTGGACTTTGCCTTCCAGTCAGTCGCGACCGACGTGGCCACGGGGGCCAGGACGCCCCACGACCTGGCCCTGATGTTCGCTGCGGATGCCCTTTACGAGGGCGGGGCCGAGGCCGCCCTGCAACTGCCGACCTTCCTGGGCAACCACGACATGGGCCGCATCGGCGGCTTCATCCACAAGGCCCATCCCGCCGCTGGCGACGCCGAGCTTCTGGCCCGCTCCAAGCTGGCCCATGCCCTGATGATGTTCAGCCGTGGCGTGCCGACCCTCTATTACGGCGACGAGCAGGGCTTTGCCGGCGAAGGCGGCTATGGCGGCGGACGCCAGGATATGTGGGAAAGCCAGGTCGAGGCCTATCGCAACGAGCCGCGCCTGGGCGGCCACCGCCCGGCCTATGACCAGCAGGCCCCGCTCTACCTGGCCATCGCCGAGATGGCGCGGCTGCGCGCGGGCGACGCCAACCTGCGCCGTGGCCTGCAGACGGTCCGTGCGGCAGCCGAGGAGCCGGGTCTGTTCGCCTTTACCCGCGCCATCGCCGGCCAGCCGGGCGAGACCCTTGTGGTCTTCAACACCGGTGCCACGCCGCTGGAAGCCAACATCCAGATTGATGTCGATTCCGTGCGCTGGAGCGCGGCGCGCGGCGACTGCCCTGCCACGTCCATCGCGCCCGGCACCGTGCGCGTCAGCCTGGCTCCGTTCGAGTACATGATCTGCAAGTCCGAAGGCCCGTCCGCGTGAGCAATGCCGCCCCCGAAATACTGCCCGCCCCGGACCAGGCCCACCAGGAATGGTGGCGCGGGGCGGTCATCTACCAGATCTATCCGCGCAGCTTCGCCGACACCAATGGCGATGGCATTGGCGACCTGAACGGCATTACCGCGCACCTGGACCACGTCGCGTCCCTGGGCGTGGACGGGGTGTGGATCTCGCCCTTCTACACCTCGCCGATGAAGGACTTTGGCTATGACGTGGCCGACTACTGCGACGTCGATCCGATCTTCGGCACGCTCGAGGACTTTGATCGCCTGGTCGAGAAGGCCCATGGCCTGGGGCTGAAGGTGATTGTCGACCAGGTCTGGTCCCATACCTCGGACCAGCACGACTGGTTCAAGGCCAGCCGCCAGGATCGCACCAATGCCTATGCCGACTGGTATGTCTGGGCCGATGCCAAGCCCGACGGCTCGCCGCCCAACAACTGGCAGTCCGTCTTTGGCGGGCCGGGCTGGACCTGGGATGCGCGCCGCGGCCAATACTACCAGCACAACTTCCTGCCCGAGCAGCCGCAGCTGAACGGGCGCCATCCGGCGGTGCAGGAGGCCCTGCTGGCCGCCGGAGCCTTCTGGCTGGATCGCGGCGTCGACGGCTTCCGGCTGGATGCGCTGAACTTCATGATCAATGACCCGTCGCTGCGGGACAATCCGCCCTTCCCGCCCGGCGGCAAGCGCACGCGCCCGTTCGACTTCCAGGACAAGATTTACAACCAGTCCCATGCCGAGATCCCGCTCTTCCTGGAGCGCGTGCGCCAGCTGACCGATGGCTATGACGGCGACCGCTTCACCGTGGCCGAGGTCGGCGGCGACCATGCCCATCGCGAGATGAAGGAATATACGGCCGACGGGCGCCACCTGCATTCGGCCTATGGTTTCCTCTACCTCTATGCCGACGCCATGAAGGCGGACCTGGTGCGCCAGGGGGCCGAGATGTGGCCGGGGGCCGAGGGCGAGGGCTGGCCCTCCTGGACCTTCTCGAACCACGACGCGCCGCGCGCCATCTCGCGCTGGGCCGACGACCGCGACGAGCGCCAGCTGGCCGAGATGCTGATGCTGCTGCTGGTCTGCCTGCGCGGCAATATCTTCGTCTACTACGGCGAGGAACTGGGTCTGCCCCAGGGCTATGTCCCGTTCGAGCGGCTGGTCGATCCCGAAGCCATCGCCAACTGGCCCCAGACCCTGGGCCGCGACGGCGCCCGCACGCCGATGCCGTGGAAGGCCTATGCCGCCTATGCCGGATTCTCACAGGCCGAGCCCTGGCTGCCGGTCGATCCGCGCCACCAGGCCCTGGCCGTCGATCTTCAGGAAGCCGACCCCGGCTCGATGCTGAACGCCACGCGCCGCCTGCTGGCCCTGCGCCGCGCCCATGAGGCCCTGCGCCATGGCGATATGCAGATCCTGTCGACCGATCCGGTCCTGAGCTTCAGCCGTTCAACCGGGACCGAGCAGCTGCTGATGGCCTTCAACCTGGGCCACGCGGTCCAGGCCTGGTCGGCCCCCGCCGGCTACCAGGTGGTCGAGGCGGTCAACGGCGCGGTCGACGGGCACCTGCCGTCTCTGGGCGGCCTGCTGCTGCGCCGACAGGTGGGCTGACATGGGCTCAGCCGCCGCAGCTCTCGCGCACGATGAGGTCGGTGGGCACCCGCTCGGACCGGCTGACGGCGTCGCCGGTGTGGTCCAGCAGCTTGGACACCATCAGGCGGCCTGCCTTCATCGTGTCCTGGGCAATGGTGCTGAGGGCGGGGCTGGAGTAGCGGCTGAAGGGCACGTTGTCGAAGCCGATGACCGAGACGTCCCCGGGCACGCTGCGACCGGCATGGCCCAGGGCCCGCACGGCCCCCAGGGCGATCTGGTCACTGGCGCAGACCACGCCGTCAAACGCGACGCCACGCCGGATCAGGCCCTCGACCGAGGCCTCGGCCGACTCGACCTCGAAGTGGGCATCGACGATCAGGTCTGGATCGACGCCCAGGCCGAAGCTGTTGACGGCGTCCAGGTAGCCGCGATGCCGCTGCATGGCCTCGGGCGGGTCCAGGTCGCCCAGGAAGACGATCTGCTTGCGCCCCAGCCGCGCCAGGTGAAGCGTGGCCCGACGCCCGCCGTTGATGTTGTCGGAGCCGATGGAGCAGTAGTTCTGGTCCGGCAGCTCGGCACCCCAGACGACGAAGCGCGGCTCCGTCTCGACCAGGCGGTTGAAGGCCGAATGCAGGGTGCTCTGGCCCAGGAAGATCACGCCGTCTGCCCGGCTGGTGTTCATCGCCGCCGCCACGTCCTCATAGGTGGCCGGCGACAGGTGGCTCATGACCAGGTCACAGCCCCGCTCGCGCGCCGCCTCGCCCACCCCGGCCAGCAGCTCCAGGAAGAAGGGATCGCTCAGGCGGCCCTCGCGTCCCTGCGGGCGCGGCACCACCAGGGCAATCGTCGCCTCGGCCCCGATCGGCCCGGCCGGCATATAGCGGCGGAACGGATAGTCGTGCTCGCGCGCCAGCTTCCAGATCAGCTGCTTGGTCCGGTCATTGACCGCCGGATGGTCGTTCAGGGCACGCGACGCCGTGGAGATCGACACCCCCGCCAGCTTGGCAAGGTCTTCCAGTCGGGTGGACTTGCGGCTCAAGGGACGCGGGCTCCGAATCCTGCTGCTGCAAACTTTGCTGCAAAACTTGCATATCCTTGCCTCGTCCACACCGTGCCTGGCAAGCCTCCTTTTGTAACCGCGCAAACCCAGACCCGGGAACAACCGGGCCGGGCCATTCCAATGGGGAAGAAACCATGAACCTTCAACGCCGATCCTTTCTGGCCCTGGGCTCCGTCTCGGCCCTGGCCCTGGGCGCGCCCGCCGTCGCCCAGACCGGCGCGAACACGGCGCGTGCGTCTTCGCCCAACGGCGTCCTGACCATGGAG
>JAEYQX010000180.1 GCA_023409795.1 Pseudomonadota bacterium | reverse complement strand
GGCCAAGCCGGCGGCAAAGCCTGCCGTCGCCAAGCCGATCCTGCCCAAGATCGAACTGCCCAAGCCGATCGTTCCGGCGCCGGCCCCGGCGGCCGCGCAGCCGGCCGCGGAAAAGCCGGCGGCCCCGGCCCCGCGCCCGCGCCCGACCGTGAACTTTGGCCAGCGCGCGCCCAAGATCCCGCAAGGTCGCGCCCCGCTGGAACGCCCCGCCTTTGGTGGCCGTTCGGCCCGCGAACAGGCCATGGGTGGCGGTGCCGAGCGTCCCGAGCGGACCAGCGAGCGTCCCGACCGCAGCCAGGACGGTGATCGTCGCGGCGGCGCACCCAGCCGTCCGAACCAGACGGTTCGCTATTCGGCCCTCAATCCCAAGCCCGCCCCCGGCGCGGCCCGGACCGGCGCAGGCCGTCCGGGTGCCGGCGGTCGTCCGGCCCCGAACCAGCCCCCGGCCCAGGCCGAGGTGGCCCGTCCGAGCCGTGCGCCCGGCAGCAGCGGCTTCACCCGTCCGGGTCGTCCCGAGGATGACCGTGACAAGCGCTTCTCGGATGCCGGCAAGGCCGTCAGCCGCACGCGCGGCGAGCCCAAACGTCGCGAAGGCCGCCTGACCATCCAGTCCGTGGCTGGCGATGGGGACACCGCCGAGCGTATGCGCTCGCTGGCCTCGGTCCGCCGTGCCCGCGAACGCGAGAAGGAGAAGCGCAAGGGTGGCTCCACCGACGCGCCGCGTCAGCCGCGTGAGGTCGTCATCCCCGACGTCATCACCGTTCAGGAGCTGTCCAACCGCATGGCCGTGCGCGGCGTCGACATCGTCAAGTTCCTGATGCGTCAGGGCATGATGATGAAGATCAATGACGTGATCGACTCCGACACCGCCGAGCTGGTGGCCGAAGAGTTCGGCATGACCGTCAAGCGCGTGTCGGAATCGGACGTCGAAACCGGCTTCCTGTCGGAGGATGACGACAGCGAGGCCACCACCCCGCGTCCGCCGGTCGTGGCCATCATGGGCCACGTCGACCACGGCAAGACCTCGCTGCTGGACGCCCTGCGCACGACCGACGTCGCCGCGGGCGAGGCCGGTGGCATCACCCAGCACATCGGGGCCTATCAGGTTCGCCTGGAAGATGGTCAGCGCATCACCTTCCTGGACACCCCCGGCCACGCCGCCTTCTCGGCCATGCGTGCCCGTGGTGCCAACGTGACCGACATCGTGGTCCTGGTCGTGGCCGCCGACGACGGCGTCATGCCCCAGACCATCGAGGCCATCCAGCACGCCAAGGCGGCCGGGGCTCCGATCATCGTGGCCGTCAACAAGATCGACAAGCCCGGTGCCGATGCCCAGAAGGTCATCAACGAGCTGCTGCAGCACGAGATCGTGGCCGAGGCCTATGGCGGTGACACCCAGGTGGTGGAACTGTCGGCCAAGGAGCGGATCAACCTCAACGGCCTGACCGACGCCATCCTGCTGCAGTCGGAAGTCATGGACCTGCGCGCCAACCCCGACCGTACGGCCGAGGGCGTGGTGATCGAGGCCAAGCTGGACAAGGGACGCGGCCCGGTGGCCACCGTCCTGGTCAAGCGCGGCATGCTGAAGCGTGGCGATATCGTCGTGGCCGGCTCGGCCTGGGGCAAGGCTCGCGCCCTGCTGGACGAACGCAATGCCCAGCTGCCGGAGGCGGGTCCTGCGGTCCCGGTCGAGATCCTCGGCCTGTCCGAGACGCCGTCGCCGGGTGACATCTTCGCCGTCGTCGAAAGCGAGGCCCGCGCCCGCGAACTGACCGAGTATCGTGAGCGTGCGCGCCGCGAGAAGAGCCAGGTTTCGGGTGGTTCGGTCTCGCTGATCGACATGATGTCGAAGCTGCAGTCCAAGAAGGTCAACGAACTGCCGGTCGTCATCAAGGCGGACGTGCAGGGTTCGGCCGAGGCCATCGTCGGCTCGCTGGACAAGATGGGCAACGAGGAAGTCCGCGCCCGCACCGTCTATTCGGGCGCTGGCGGTATCACCGAAAGCGACGTCAACCTGGCCAAGTCGGCCGGGGCCCCGATCCTGGGCTTCAACGTCCGTGCCTCCAAGCAGGCGCGTGACCTGGCCGAGCGTGAAGGCGTCGAGATCCGCTACTACTCGATCATCTACGACCTGCTTGACGACATGAAGGGCGTGCTCTCGGGCATGCTGGCGCCGCTGCAACGCGAAACCTTCCTGGGCAATGCCAAGGTGCTTCAGGTCTTCGACATCACCAAGGTCGGCAAGATCGCCGGCTGCCGTGTCACCGAGGGCGTGGTTCGCAAGGGCGCGCGCGTCCGTATCATCCGCGACGACGTGGTGGTGCTGGAACTGGGCGTGCTCAACACGCTCAAGCGCTTCAAGGACGAGGTCAACGAGGTGCCCTCGGGCCAGGAGTGCGGCATGCAGTTCCAGGGCTTCCAGGACATCAAGGAAGGCGACTACATCGAGTGCTTCACCCTCGAAGAGGTCAAGCGCACGCTCGACTAGGGCGCGTGATCTTCGGATCAGGAAACAGGGGGCGCGGTCTCGAAAGGGACTGCGCCCTTTTTCTTTGGCCTGTCGCTGGCTAGGTTGGCCTTAGGGGCCGACCAGAGGGCAGAGGAAACCGGATGCGCCGCGATATTGTGATCTCCAGCCTGCTCAGCCTGGCCCTGGTCGCGGTGTTCACCGTGGCGGCCGGCTCGGCCCAGGCGCGCTCGACGCGCTTCATCGCCTACGACGCCCGCGACCGCACGACCCAGGCCCTGACGCGAGGGGTGACGCTGGAGGTCGAGCGCGGCCTGTTCGGGGCCGTGGCGGTGCGCAACCTCTATTCGACGACCTCGCGCGGGTCGGCCCGGTTCGAGCGCGGTGGCCCCCAGGCGGTCCGGTCGGTCCTGCCGGACGGAGCCCGTGAAGGCGGCATCTACCAGATCGTCATGGAGCAGGATGGCCGGGGCCTGACCCGGGCCCTGTGTCCGGGGGCCGAGGCGGCCTGGGTGGTCGCGGGCCGGGTGCGGGTGGCGCGGCCGCTGACCCTGCATGCGGTCGGGCTGTGGCCGGACGGCAAGTACCGCCACTGCGTCCAGCTGAACTATGACTATCGCGGGGAGTGGGCCCTGCCGGCCGGGGCGACCCCGCTGGGCGACGGGGCCCTGCCAACCGGGCCCAACTAGGGGTGGACCTGTCCGGCCGCAGGCCCGCGCCTTCGTCCCGTCGCCGCCGGACCAGGTGGACCCTGGCAGGGCTGGCGCTGGCGCTGGTGGTCCTGGCGGCGGCCGTGACCGGCCTTTATCGCCGCGACGGCGACCCGGCCCTTTATCCGCCACCGCCCGGTGAGGGGATCCAGATCCATATCCTCGACAATGGCTTCCATACCGACCTGGTCCTGCCGCGCGATGCGGTGGAGGCGGGCAGGGGGCCGCTGGCTGCGGCGGTGCGCCGCCTGCCCCCTGGCGAGCGGGTCTATATCGGCTGGGGCGACGCCCGCTTCTTCGTCGAGGAAGGCCCGGTGTCCGGGCGCTGGACCGACGGGCTGCGGGCCCTTGTGGCGCGCGACAATCCTTCGGTCGTGCGCCTCTATGCCGGGGGCCTGCCCACAGCATCGGCGCAGGCTCCGGTGCAGGGGCTCTGGCTGTCGCGTGCGGGGCTGCAGGGGCTGGTGGCCCGGGTGGACCGCAGCCTGGCGACCGATGCGGGCGGCGCGCCGGTCCTGGTCCAGGTGCGGGCCAGCGATGGGGCCTGGTTCTTTGCCAGCCGCGAGGCCTTCTGGATCGGCCACCTGTGCAATCACTGGACGATCGAGGCCCTGTCGGCCGCCGGGATCACCGTCTGGCCCTGGCGCCCGATGACCTCGGGCGAGGTCCTGCGCACGGTGCGAAGGGCGAAGGCCCGTGCCGCAGCGCTGGACTTGGGCCGCCAGCCCGACTAGACCCCCCGCTTCGCTTTTTCAGCCGGTGTCCGATCCCCGGCGGGCGAGATGAGGAGATTGGCCATGGGCCGCAAGCAACACACCCGCAACGCCACCGGACCCCAGGGCCCGTCCCAGCGCCAGCTGCGCGCGGGCGAGCTGATCCGCCACGCCCTGGTCGACGTGCTGCGCGAGAATGAAATCCACGACGAGGCCCTGCTGGGCGTCTCGGTCACCGTGACCGAGGTGCGGATGTCGCCGGACCTGAAGCACGCCACCTGCTTCGTCGAGCCCCTGGGCGCGGGCGTCAGCGCCGCCGAGACGGCCGGCCAGGAAAGCGCGATCATCAAGGCCCTGAACGCCCACGCCCGCTTCCTGCGCGGCCAGCTGGGCCGCCACCTGGACATGAAGTTCACGCCCGACCTGCGCTTCCGCCACGACGACAGCTTTGATGCGGCCAGCCACATCGACAGCCTGTTCAACGACCCCCGTGTCCGCGCCGACCTCGAAAAGCAGGACGACGATGTAGCGCAAGGCGCGGCAGGCTCCTCGGAAGCAGACTAGAGATGGCGCGCAGGAAGAAGGGCGAGATCGTCAACGGCTGGGTCTGCCTGGACAAGCCCTATGAGATGGGCTCGACCGAGGCGGGGACGAAGGTGCGCCGCCTGTTCAACGCCCAGAAGGCCGGTCACGCCGGGACCCTGGACCCGCTGGCCAGCGGCATCCTGCCCATTGCCCTGGGCGAGGCGACCAAGACCGTGCCCTTCATGATGGAGGCGCAGAAGGTCTATCGCTTCAGCATCCACTGGGGCATCTCGACCGACAGCATCGACCGCGAGGGCGAGATCATCGGCCGCTCGGACGTGCGCCCGAGCGTGGACCAGGTCAAGGCAGCCCTGCCCGGGTTTGTCGGCGACATCGAGCAGGTGCCGCCGCAGTTCTCGGCCATCCGCGTCAATGGCGAGCGCGCCTATGACCTGGCCAGGGACGGCACCGACTTCGAGCTGGAAGCCCGCAAGGTGACGATCCATGAGGCGGCGGTGACGGATGCGCCGGACGCCGACCACGTCGAGATCACCATGCGCACGGGCAAGGGCGTCTATGTCCGCTCCCTGGCCCGCGACCTGGCGGCGCGCCTGGGGGCCGAGGGGCACGTTTCGGCTCTGCGCCGCGAGGCGGTGGGGCCGTTTTCGACCGAGAATGCCGTTACACTGGATTTTCTGATCGATCTGGCCCATAAGGGCGACGCCTCGGAGGGCCTGCTGCCCGTCTCGACCGCTCTGGACGACATCCCGGAACTGGCCTTGACGGATCAGGATGCCTTCTCTCTCAGGCAAGGACGTCCCATCGTTCTGCTTCCCCGGCAGGTTGAAACCCTGAAGAGCCAGCTTCCCGCCGGTTCGCGCACGGTTTCCGCCTATCTGGGCCAGACCCTGGTGGCGCTCTGCAGCCTGAAGGCCGGCCGGCTAGAACCCGACCGTGTTTTCAATCTCTCCTGAACGGCCCGTGAAACGGTCCAGGAGCTACAACCCGGCCTCATCCAGCGCGAAAGCGCGATAGGCCATCAAGGGAGATATACGATGTCGATTACGGCTACCCGTAAGGCTGAAGTGATCGCCGACAACGCCCGTTCGGCTGGCGACACCGGCTCGGCCGAAGTGCAGGTTGCGATCCTGTCGGAGCGCATTGCCAACCTGACCGAGCACTTCAAGACCCACAAGAAAGACAACCACTCGCGTCGCGGCCTTCTGAAGATGGTCTCGCAGCGTCGTCGTCTTCTTGACCACCTGAACAGCACCGATAGCGCCCGCTATCAGGCGCTGATCGCCAAGCTGGGCCTGCGTCGCTAAGGCGCAATCCGGCAGCGGAAAGTTTTTCGAGGCGCGGATGGTCACGTCCGCGCCTCGTTCCGCAACTGGAACATCAGTTCACCGGGCGGGTTGTGCCCGGATCATGGATGGTGTGAAACTAATGAGCTTCCTGCGCGCCGCAGGTTTCAACGGCGCAGACGCGAGGGCCATGAAGGCGGTCCTCACTACCACCCGCCCGGCCGCGACGCGCCACCGGGTTCATCGGGAACCGTGGGACGTAAACGCCTGCCGCTCCGCCCCCGCCGGGAATACGCCCGCCGGGTTCTGAAAGAAGAAATATGTTCGATATCAAACGCAAGACGATCGAGTGGGCCGGGCGCCCGCTGACGCTGGAAACCGGCCGCATCGCCCGTCAGGCTGACGGCGCTGTCCTGGCCACCTACGGCGAGACCGTGGTTCTGGCCACCGTCGTCTATGGCCGCGCCCCCAAGCCGGGCATGGACTTCTTCCCGCTGACCGTGAACTACCAGGAAAAGACCTTTGCCGCCGGCAAGATCCCGGGTGGCTACTTCAAGCGTGAAGGCCGTCCGTCGGAGAAGGAGACCCTGGTCTCGCGTCTGATCGACCGTCCGATCCGCCCGCTGTTCGTCAAGGGCTTCAAGAACGAGACCCAGGTCGTCGTCACCGTGCTGCAGCACGACCTGGAGAACGACCCGGACATCCTGTCGATGGTTGCGGCCTCGGCGGCCCTGACCATTTCGGGCGTCCCCTTCATGGGCCCGATCGGCGGTGCCCGCGTCGGCGTCATTGACGGCGAGTATGTCCTGAACCCGACCATCGAGCAGATGGAAGGCTCGGACCTGGACCTGGTCGTCGCCGGTACGGCTGACGCCCTGATGATGGTCGAATCCGAAGCCAAGGAACTGTCGGAAGACAAGATGCTGGGCGCGCTGATGTTCGCCCACGCCGGCATGCAGCCGGTCATCGACGCCATCATCGAACTGGCCGAGCACGCCGCCAAGGAGCCGTTCGACTTCCAGGCCGAGGACCACTCGGACGTCGTCGCCTCGATCAAGTCGCTGGTCGGCGAGGAGATCAAGGCCGCCTATGCCCTGCCGGGCAAGTACGACCGTCGCTCGGGTGTCGACGCAGCCAAGAAGAAGGCCGCCGAAGCCCTGGTCAAGACCGACGAGAACCCCGAAGGCGTCGACTCATCCAAGTTCTCGGCCGCCTTCAAGGAATGCGAAGCCGAGGTCCTGCGTCGCGACATCATCGAGAACGCGCACCGCGTTGACGGCCGCGCCCTCGACAAGGTCCGCGCCATCGTGTCGGAAGTCGGCGTCCTGCCGCGCACCCACGGTTCGGCCCTGTTCACCCGAGGTGAAACCCAGGCCCTGGTCGTCGCCACCCTGGGCACCGGCGAGGACGAGCAGTACATCGACAGCCTGACCGGCACCTACAAGGAAAACTTCCTGCTGCACTACAACTTCCCGCCCTACTCGGTCGGTGAAGCTGGCCGCATGGGCTCGCCCGGTCGCCGCGAAATCGGTCACGGCAAGCTGGCATGGCGCGCCATCCGTCCGATGCTGCCGGCCAAGGAAGACTTCCCCTACACCATCCGTCTGGTGTCGGAGATCACCGAGTCCAACGGCTCGTCCTCGATGGCCACCGTCTGTGGTTCGTCGCTGGCCCTGATGGACGCCGGCGTGCCGCTGGTCCGTCCGGTGTCGGGTATCGCCATGGGCCTGATCCTGGAGCCGTCGGGCGAGTTCGCCATCCTGTCGGACATCCTGGGTGACGAAGACCACCTGGGCGACATGGACTTCAAGGTCGCCGGTACCTCGGAAGGCATCACCTCGCTGCAGATGGACATCAAGGTCCCGGGCATCACCGAGGAGATCATGAAGCAGGCCCTGAGCCAGGCTTCGGCCGGTCGCCTGCACATCCTGGGTGAAATGGCCAAGGCCATGGAAGCCCCGCGCGAAAGCCTGGGCGAGTTCGCGCCCAAGATCGAGTCGATCAAGATCGCGGTCGACAAGATCCGCGAAGTCATCGGTTCGGGCGGCAAGGTTATCCGCGAGATCGTGGAAAAGACCGGTGCCAAGATCGACATCGCCGACGACGGCACGATCAAGATCGCGGCCAACGAGCAGGAGAAGATCGACGCGGCCCGCGACTGGATCAACTCGATCGCAGCCGAGCCGGAAGTAGGTGCCATCTACTCGGGCAAGGTGGTCAAGGTGGTCGACTTCGGCGCCTTCGTGAACTTCTTCGGTGCCAAGGACGGCCTGGTCCACGTGTCGCAGATCGCCCTGGAGCGCGTGGCCAACCCGGCCGACGTCCTGTCCGAAGGCCAGGAGGTCAAGGTCAAGTTCCTGGGCTTCGACGACCGCGGCAAGACCAAGCTGTCGATGAAGGTCGTCGACCAGGCGACCGGCGAGGACATCACCGACAAAATCAACGCCGAGCGCGCTGAACGCGGTGAAGCCCCGCTGGCCGAGGACACCGGCGGTGGCAAAAAGCGCGAAGGTGGCGACCGCGGTCGTCGTCGTCGCGACTGATCGGCTTCAGTCCCGAAATGATCAAACCCCGCTGGCAACAGCGGGGTTTTTTCCTGCCCGGTTCAGAGGGCGGGCGGGATCAGGCGGTGCATTCGGCCGGGCGTGCCTCGCCCGGTCCATACTGGCCACAGGCGCGCTCGATCTCGTTCTCGATGAGGACGCAGGGATTGCGGACATTGCACGGCGGATGGGTCGCCGGGCTGACGGCGATGCAGCGGTCCACCAGCCTTTGCGCCAGGGCGTCGCCGCGTTCCTCGCGACAGGTGATCGGCTGCTCGATAGGCATGGCGTCCGGCGTCAGGCTGGGATTGGCCGGGGTCTGCGCCGGGTCTTCAGGCACAGGTACGGGCTCGGGCACAGGCTCAGGCACGGGAGTCGGCGCTGGCGCAGGGGGTGGCGCGGGCTCGGGGCTGGCGGGCCTGTCCGGCTGGGAACAGGCGGACAGGATCAGGGCCAGGCTGGCGGCAAGGGTGGTGAAAGCGGGCTTCATGGGGCACCTCCGGTC
>JAEYQX010000121.1 GCA_023409795.1 Pseudomonadota bacterium | reverse complement strand
CGTCTCCTTCAGCTGGGACGCCATCATTTCGCCAAGGCCCTTGAAGCGGCCGATCTCGACCTTCTTGCCCTTGAAGGTGGTGGCCATCAGCTCGTCGCGGTGGGCCTCATCGCGGGCGTATTCGGACAGGGGACCGGCCTGGAGGCGATACAGCGGCGGCAGGGCCAGGTAGAGGCGGCCACGGCGGATCAGGTCCGGCATCGAGCGATAGAAGAAGGTGATCAGCAGGGTAGCGATGTGGGCCCCGTCGACGTCGGCATCGGTCATGATGACGATCCGCTCATAGCGCAGGTCATCGACGGTGAAGCGGCTGCCGGCCTGGACGCCGAGCGCCAGCATCAGGTCGGTCAGCTCGACATTGGCGCGCAGCTTGTCCGCCGAGGCCGAGGCCACGTTCAGGATCTTGCCGCGCAGGGGCAGGATGGCCTGGGTGGCGCGGTCGCGGGCCTGCTTGGCCGAGCCACCTGCCGAGTCACCCTCGACGATGAACAGCTCGGTGCCCTCGGCCGCCTGGCGGGTACAGTCGGCCAGCTTGCCCGGAAGGCGCAGCTTGCGGGTGGCGGCGGCGCGCTGGACCTCCTTGTCCTTGCGGCGGCGCAGGCGATCCTCGGCGCGGTCGATGACAAAGTTCAGCAGGGCCGAGGCCTGCTTCGGGCTTTCCGTCAGCCAGTGGTCGAAGGGGTCGCGCAGCAGTTGCTCGGCCAGCTTGCTGCCCTCGGGCGAGGAGAGGCGGTCCTTGGTCTGGCCCTGGAATTCCGGGTTGCGGATGAAGATTGAGATCAGGGCACCGGCATTGGCGATGACGTCCTCGGCCGTGATCTGGGCCGCGCGCTTCTCATTGACCAGTTCGCCATAGGCCTTGAGCCCCTTGACCAGGGCGGCGCGGAAGCCGGCCTCATGCGTGCCGCCATCGGGGGTCGAGACGGTGTTGCAGTAGGAGGCGATGAAGCTGTCGGCGTCGCCAAAGCCGATCGGCGACCAGGTGACGGCCCATTCAAGCGCGCCTGCCTCGCCCTTCTTCTCGGCGCGGCCGGCGAAGACGGGAGTGACGGTTTCCAGCTCGCCCACGCGCTCGGCCAGGGCATCGGCCAGGCCGCCGGGGAAGTGCAGGGTGGCGGCGCTCGGCGTCTGGTCGGTGATGCGCTCAGCGGCGCAGGTCCACCTGATCTCGACGCCCCGGAACAGATAGGCCTTGGCGCGGGCCATGCGGAACAGGCGCGCCGGCTTGAAGGCCGCGCCGACGCCAAAGATCTGCTCGTCCGGCTTGAAGCGGATCAGGGTGCCCTTCTTGCGCGAGGGGCCGACCTGCTGGATGGGGCCCAGGACATGGCCGCGGCTGAAGGCCTGCTTCCACTCGAAGCCGTCGCGCCAGACGGTGACCTCAAGGCTTTCGGACAGGGCGTTGACGACCGAAACGCCCACGCCGTGCAGGCCGCCCGAGGTCTCATAGGCCTTGCCCGAGAACTTGCCGCCCGAGTGCAGGACGGTCATGACCACTTCCAGCGCCGACTTGCCCGGGTGCTTGGGGTGGGGATCGACCGGGATGCCGCGCCCGTCGTCGCGCACCGACAGATAGCCCTCGGCGTCCAGGTCGACGGTGATCAGCTTGGCGTGCTTGGCGACGGCCTCGTCCATCGCATTGTCGAGGACTTCGGCAAAGAGGTGGTGCAGGGCGCGTTCGTCGGTGCCGCCGATATACATACCGGGGCGCTTGCGGACGGGCTCCAGCCCCTCCAGCACCTCGATCGAGGAGGCCGAATAGCCGGTGGCGGCGGCGGTGGCCGTCGAGCCGTGGCTGGCCAGTTCAGCCTTGGGGGCCGGAGCGGGGGCTGCGTCGGCAGCGGCAGCCACGACCGGCGCAGCCGCGATGGGCGCAGCCGGGGCAGGGGCTACGGGCGGGGCGGGCGGCGCAGCCTTGGGCGCAACGGGTTCCGTCGGTTCAGCGTCGTCGAACGAGAAAAGGTCTGCCATTTACTCAGTCTGGAGCGATTCGGATCAGGGTCTGGTAGGCCCCGCGCCCGCCCGGTGCAAGCCGGGGGCGCAAGGGGCGCAGGTTGTTGTGGAGAAGCGGCCCGCCACGGGGTCAGGAGGCCTTTTCCACGAAGGTGTCGATGACCTTCTTCTCGCCGGCCTTGTCGAAGCTGACGATCAGCTTGTTGCCCTCGATGGCGCGCACGGAGCCATAGCCGAACTTCTGGTGGAAGACGCGGTCGCCGCGCGACCAGCCGGAGCCAGTGGAAGGGTCCGAGGTGGCGATCAGCCGGCTTTCGCCTTCGATGACGGCGCGGCGGGCATAGGCGGGCCGGGGTGCCTGGCTGGCCGTCGTGGCCTGGGCGCGCTTCCAGCCGGGGCTGGAATAGCTGGAGCCAAAGGATGGGGCGTCGTCCCAGCGCGACCGGGCCTCCTTCAGCCCGGCCGAGGCCCCATAGTAGCCGGTGTCCGACTGGGCCTCGACGTGGGCCAGGGGCAGCTCGTCGACAAAGCGGCTGGGCAGCTGGGTCGTCCAGCGGCCATAGACCATGCGGTTGGCGGCAAAGCTGATGCGGGCGTCGCGCTTGGCCCGGGTCACGCCGACGTAGGCCAGGCGGCGTTCCTCCTCCAGGCCCTTGGTGCCCTTCTCGTCGATGCTGCGCTGGGAGGGGAAGACGCCTTCCTCCCAGCCGGGCAGGAAGACCAGGGGGAACTCCAGTCCCTTGGCCCCGTGCAGGGTCATGATCTGGACCGAGCCAGTCTCGGAATCGGGGGCCGCGCGGTCGATGTCCATGACCAGGGACACGTGCTCCAGATAGGCCTGGAGGGTGTCGAACTGCTGCATGGCCTGAACCAGCTCCTTGAGGTTGTCCAGGCGGGTCTGGCCGCTGGTGCGGTCGGCCTTCTGCATCTCGGTATAGCCGCTTTCGTCCAGCAGGGTCTCGGTGACCTGCCAGTGGGGCGTGCCCATCTTCAGCAGGTCGCGCCAGCGGTCCAGGTCGCGCACGAAGTTGGTCAGGGGCGTGCGGGTGCGGCCGGGCAGCTCGTCCGCGCTGATCAGGTGACGCACGGCCTTCATGGCCGAGACGCCGTTCTCGCGGGCCAGGTGCAGGATCTTCTGGACGCTGGTGTCGCCCACGCCGCGCTTGGGCACATTGACGATGCGCTCGAAGGCCAGGTCGTCGTCCTCGGACTGGATCAGGCGCAGGTAGGCGTGGGCGTCGCGGATCTCGGCCCGCTCGAAGAAGCGGGGGCCGCCGATGACCTGATAGGGAATGGCCAGCATCAGGAAGCGTTCTTCAAACGCTCGCATCTGAAACGATGCGCGAACAAGCACGGCCATCTCCTTGTAAGCCATGCCTTTTCGACGTTCGGTCTCGATCTCGTC
Organism: Pseudomonadota bacterium; assembly: GCA_023409795.1. Classification (GTDB taxonomy): domain Bacteria; phylum Pseudomonadota; class Alphaproteobacteria; order Caulobacterales; family Caulobacteraceae; genus Brevundimonas. Next base: position 339 of record JAEYQX010000121.1, on the reverse strand, counting down.
GGCGATCAGGCGAGCCTCGGCCTCGCCGTCCCAGACGCCGCGCACGCGCACCTTGTCGCCGCTCTGGTCCTCGGTCCACAGGGTCTTGCCCAAGCGGTCCTGGTTGGCCGAGATCAGGGCTGAGGCCGCGCCCAGGATATGGGCGGTGGAGCGGTAGTTGCGCTCCAGCTTGATGGTCGTGGCACCGGGGAAGTCGCGCTCGAAGCGCAGGATGTTGTCCACCTCAGCCCCGCGCCAGCCATAGATGGACTGGTCGTCGTCACCGACGCAGCAGACATTGCCGGTCGAGGACGTCAGCAGGCGCAGCCACAGGTATTGGGCCACGTTGGTGTCCTGATA
>JAEYQX010000108.1 GCA_023409795.1 Pseudomonadota bacterium | reverse complement strand
TTCTTGGTGAGCATGGCTGTCGGGCTTCCAGAACAAGGCGTGAACCGTTGCCGATGTTCTGTAAGTGTTCTTGCCTAATGTCAACTTAACGACAGCAAGGCTTTCGTCGCAGCTTCGACATCGGCCTGTCGCATCAGGCTCTCGCCCACCAGGATGGCCTGGGCATGGGCCTCGGCGACCTGGGCGACGTCCTCGGGCGTGAACAGCCCGCTTTCCGCGACCAGCAGGGCCTTTTCCGGGCTGAGCATGGACAGGAGGGTGGTCGTGCCCAGGTCCACTTCAAAGGTGCGAAGGGAGCGGTTGTTGATGCCGATCAGCGGATGCTCGCGATCACTGACCAGGGCGCTGGCGCGGGCCATTTCGCTCTCGTCGTGGGTCTCGATCAGGGCATCCATGCCGAATCGATCCGCCTCGGCCAGCAGTTCGGCGGCCAGGACATCGTCGACCATGGCCAGGATGACCAGGATGCAGTCAGCCCCCAGGGCCCGGCTTTCAGCCACCTGCCAGGGATCGACCAGGAAGTCCTTGCGCAGGCAGGGCAGGGCAACGGCCTCGCGCGCGGCGACCAGGTAGGTGTCATCGCCCTGGAAGCTGGGGCCATCGGTCAGCACCGACAGGCAGGCCGCCCCGCCGCGTTCATAGGCGCGGGCCAGGGCGGGCGGGTCAAAGTCGGGGCGAATGAGGCCCTTGGAGGGACTGGCCTTCTTGATCTCGGCGATCAGGGCCGGTCGGCCGGTCTCAAGCGCCCGTTCGGACAGGGCGTTGCGAAAGCCGCGCGGGGCACTGGCGGCTGCCGCGCGGGCCTCGATCTCGGACTGCGAGACCTGGGCCTGGCGAGCGGCGACATCCTCTCGCTTGTAGGCCGCGATCCGGGCCAGAACATCCGTCATGCCGTTTCCTCGCGCTCGATAGGGGTATTGGTCACAAGCACCAGCTGATCCAGGGCCTGGGCCGCGCGGCCATCGTCGATGACGGCGGCGGCCAGTTCGGCCCCGGCCCGCAGGTCCGGCACGCGATCCGAGACCACCAGGGCGGCGGCCGCATTCATCAGAACGATATCGCGATAGGGACCCGGCGCGCCGGCAAGCAGAGCCTTCAGCGCCGCCGCATTGTGTTCGGCGTCGCCGCCGCGCAGGTCATCCAGGGTGGCGAGCGGCAGGCCTGCGTCCGACGGGCTGACGGTAAAGCGATGCACCTGTCCGTCCCGCCATTCGGCCACCTGGGTCGGCCCCGTGGTGGTCAGTTCGTCCAGCCCCTGGCCGTGGACGGTCCAGGCGCGACGCGCGCCCAGGCGGCCCAGGACCTCGACAAGCGGCTCCAGCAGGGCTGGATCATAGACGCCCATCACCTGTCGGTTTGCATGGGCTGGGTTACAAAGCGGCCCCAACAGATTGAAAACCGTGCGGAAACCGATCTCGGCGCGGATCGGCCCGACGTGGCGCATGGCCCCATGATAGGTGGGCGCGAACAGGAAGGCGATGCCCGCCTGGTCCAGCGCGCGGGCCTGTTGCGGCACGGTGGCGTCCAGGTTGACCCCCAGGGCGGCCAGGACATCCGACGAGCCGGATTTGGAGCTGATCGCCCGGTTGCCGTGCTTGGCGACCTTCAGGCCCGCACCGGCCAGGACAAAGGAGGCTGCGGTCGAGATATTATAGGTGTGCTGGCCATCACCGCCGGTGCCGCAGGTGTCGATCACCTCGTCAAAGCCGTGCTCCAGTGAGCGGGCGGCGTCGCGCATGGCGGTGGCAAAGGCGACGATCTCGTCCACGGTCTCGCCGCGGATGCGCAGGGCGGTCACGGCGGCGGCCACCTGGGCCGGAGTGGGCTCGCCGCGCAGGCAGGCCGAGAAGAAGGCGTGGCCTTCCTGTCGGGTCAGGACCTGGCCGTCGACCAGCTTGGCCAGGAGGGGCTTGAAGCTGTCCATGGCCTAGACCCTCGCCCGGCGCTTGATCTGGGCCAGATCCAGGAAGTTGCCGATCATCTCGTGGCCATGCTCGGTGGCGATGGATTCGGGGTGGAACTGGACGCCATGGATCGGACGGTCCTTGTGCATCAGGCCCATGATCTCGCCATCTGCGGTCCAGGCCGTGACCTCAAGGCAGTCAGGCAGGGTTTCGCGGCGCACTGCCAGCGAGTGGTAGCGGGTGGCCGTGAACGGCGAGGGCAGGCCCCGGAACAGGCTCTGGCCACCATGCTCGATCGGCGAGGTCTTGCCGTGCATCAGCGTCTTGGCGCGCACGACCTCGCCGCCAAAGGCCTGGCCGATCGCCTGGTGGCCCAGGCAGACGCCGAGGATGGGCATGTCGGCCGGTGCGGTCTGCAGCAGCGGCAGGCAGATGCCCGCCTGGTCCGGGTCGCAGGGGCCCGGCGACAGCAGGACCGCCTGCGGCTTCAGCGCCCAGGCTTCGTCGACGCTCAGGTCGTCATTGCGGATGACGCGGGTCTCGGCCCCCAGCTCGGCCAGGTAGTGGACCAGGTTGTAGGTAAAGCTGTCGTAGTTATCGACGACGAGGATCATGGCAGGCTTCTTGGATCGAAGGGCACCGGCAAATGCGCAGGCCGGGGCCGTTGGAAAGCGGACGTTAAAGACTCAGAGCGACACTGCAGCATCGCCATCGGAAGAAATCCGTCTTGACTGCTAAAACTGCTATCCGCGTCGCCCGGGCCATGCTCCACGAGCCGCCCGCCGAAAAACCCCAATCGCTGCGCCTGCTGGCTGCAGCCGCCTTTGCCGCTGTAACAGCGGTGATGCTGGCTGGCACCATGGTAGTGGGTCCCGCCACGAGTATGGATAAGGGGACCACGACTTCCACGCCCTAGTTCTTGCTTGAGTTGACGTGGCCGCGCGTGGTGGACGTGAACCGCCACGCTTCCCCGGCCGCCTTCATCGGGGCCATGGCCTTGGCCAGGGTCTCGGCATATTCGGCCGCAGGATCGCTGTCGGCGACGACACCGGCACCGGCCTGAACAAAGATCTGGTCCTGGGCGAACATGGCCGTGCGCAGGACGATGCAGATGTCCGCCTCGCCATTGGCCGAGATATAGCCCACGCCGCCGCCATAGCCGACGCCGCGCTTTTCGGTCTCCAGCTCGTCGATGATCTCCATGGCCCGGACCTTGGGGGCTCCGGACAGGGTGCCCGCAGGCAGGGCGGCCAGAAGGGTATCGACGGCATCCAGCTTGGGATCAGCCTGGCCGTTCACGTTCGAGACGATGTGCATGACCTGGCTGTAGCGTTCGACGACGAAGCTTTCGGTGACCTCGACCGAACCCGGCACCGAGACCCGGCCAACGTCGTTGCGGCCCAGGTCCAGCAGCATCAGGTGCTCGGCCCGCTCCTTGGGATCGGCCAGAAGCTCGCTTTCCAGCGCCCGGTCCATTTCGGGCGTTTCGCCGCGCGGACGGGTGCCCGCCAGCGGGCGGATGGTGACGCGACCGTCCTTCAGCCGGACCAGGATTTCCGGGCTCGAACCGGCCAGCTGGAAGTCCACATAGTCCAGATAGAACAGATAGGGCGACGGATTGCCCCGGCGCAGGGCACGGTAGAAGGCAAACGGATCCTGAGCCCATGGGGCCGAGAAACGGTGCGCCAGCACGACCTGGAAGATATCGCCTGCGCCGATGTAGTCCTTGGCCCGGGCGACCATGGTGGAAAAGCCGGCCTGGTCCACCGCGGAATGGAAGGCAGGCGCAGCAACGGGCTCGGCCTCGCGCTGGATTGGCAGAGGGCTGCGAAGCCGATCCTCAAAGGCTTCAAGACGGGCCCGGGCGGCGTCGAAGGCGGCTTCGGCATCCGTCGCCGTGTCGGGATAGGCGGCGGCGATCAGGATAATCTCATGCTTTACCGAGTCGAAGATGGCCACCAGCGACGGGCGGGCCATGACGGCGTCCGGCAGGCTGAGCGGATCGGGATTGGCCTCGCCCAGCGGCTCCAGCAGGCGCACCATGTCATAGCCAAAGACGCCGAACAGGCCCGCAGCCATCGGCGGCAGGCCCTCGGGCAGGTCAAAGCGGGTGGCCGCGATCAGGCTGCGCAGGGATTGGAGGGCCGGAGCCGTCTCGGGCGTGAAGGTGCCCGAAAGGATGGCCGGACCCCGGGCAATCTCGGCACGGCCATCGCGGCAGCGCCAGACCACGTCGGGGTCGAGGGTGACGATCGAGTAGCGACCATTGACCGCGCCGCCTTCCACCGATTCCAGCAGGCTGGCGTAGGGACGGCCGTGGCCCACCTTGAGGAAGGCCGAGACGGGGGTCTCCAGGTCGTCGATCAGGCGACGGACGACGACCTGGGGCTGGCCCGACTTCAGTCCGGCAATGAAGCGCTCACGCGGGCTACCCGAAACGTCGACGCCGCTCATTGGGGACGCGGTGCGGACGCTGTGGCCGGGTCGATGCCCAGGGCGTTGAGGGCGGCGGCCGGGTCATTGGTGGCCTTGGTGCGGGCGGCACCCGAGATCACGGCCTGCTGGGCCAGGCCATTGGCCAGGTCCTGGGTCAGGCGCGGGCGGATCTGCTCGACCAGGGGCGCGGCGACGGCCGGATCGGCGGGGGTGATGGCGTCCACCTGACCGATGACATAGCCGTTCTGACCAGCACCGGAGAAGACCTGGCCCTTGCCCTGGCCGAACAGGCCGCGCAGCACGGCATCGCCCAGTTCCGCCTGGCTGTCCTGGCTTTGCTGGACGCCGGTGCGGGTGACCAGGGGTGCGTTGACCGAGGCGGCGACGGTGGCGATGGCTTCGCCGCCGCGCACGCGCTGGGCCAGTTCCTCGGCCTTGGTCGAGATGCGACGCTGGGTTTCGCGCTGCATCCACATCTGGGTCAGCGGCTGGCGGATTTCAGCCAGTTCCGGCAGGGCCGAGGGGCGGATGTCGTCCAGGCGAACGGCGAAATACTGGCCTTCGCCGGCATCGATCAGGTCGCTCTCACCGCCCTTGCTGAGGGTGTAGGTGGTGTCCAGCACCTGGCGCGGGGCGTTCAGCGGCTGGCCATTGGCCATCTGGCCCTCCTTGGTGAAGGGCGGCAGGGTGATGATGCGGGCACCGGCGGCGGCGGCGGCATCGGCGATGGACTTGCCTTCGTTGCGGGCCGCCTCGAACTTCTCGACCTTGGCATAGGCGGCAGCCTTGACGTCCTCGGCGCGCAGCTCGGCGAGCAGTTGCGGGCGCACGGTTGCCAGGGTGGCGGGGGCGGCGGCAGAGATGCCGGTCACCTGGGCCACGGTAAAGCCGACGCGGCCCTGGATCGGATCAGACACCTGGTTGGCGTTCAGGTCGAACACGCCCGTGGCGATGGCCGGGTCGCCCACGGCCGAGCGCGGCGTGTCGCGATAGGGCACGGCCTGGATCTTGTTGGCGGTGGCGACCTCGCTGACAGCCTTGCCGGCGCGCAGGTCGGCGGCGATCTGGTCGGCGGCAGCCCTGGTCGGCACGGTCAGGGTGACGAAGGTGCGGCGCTCAGGTTGGGACAGGCTGTCTTTCTTGAACTCGAAACGCTCGTTGATGCGCTCTTCCGAGACGGCGGGCAGGCTTTCGTTGGCACCGGGCGTGAACAGGACGATCGAGGCCGTGCGGAACTCGGGCATCCGCAGCTGGGCTTCGTTTTCCTTGATGAAGGCGGTCAGCTGTTCCTCGGTCGGGGCCGGGGTGGCACCCACCATGGCCGGGGTCAGGGTGAACCACTTGCCGTCACGGGTCTCCAGGGCCTGGCCGGCCAGCAGGGCACCATAGATGCGCGGCACGCGGGCGCCGGCAAAGACGCCCGCGCTGAACTGGCTGATGATGTACTGGTCGCGCAGGTCCTGCTCCAGCATTTCGGAGGTCAGGTTCTGCTGGGCCAGGGCCTGTTCATACAGGTCCTGGTCAAACTGGCCGGTGATCTGGTTGAAGAAGGCCGGGATGCGCCGGATCTCCTTGAAGACCAGCTCCTTGCCGGGGCGGATGCCCGCCTTCCAGGCCCAGTCCAGGAAGCCCAGGCGCTGGGTGTGGACCTCAAGGTAGCGGGTGTGCAGGTTCTCGGCGACCATGTCGTCGAACGAGACCGGGCGACCGGCTTCTTCCTGCAGCGAGGCGCGCTCGCGCTCGAAGTCGCCGCGGAAACGCACCGAATCTACACTGCGGTCGCCGGCGTCGATCACATGACGCGGCCCCAGGTTCGAGAAGACGTCAGACTGCGCCCCGACAATCAGGAAGCTGAGAATGATCAGCGCGAACAGGCCCGCAGCCCATTTCGATTTGGCGAAGTCGCGGAACAGGGAGATCATCGAGAAAGAACCTGCAGAGGCCAGCGTAAAAGAGCGCTTTGGTCAGGGGTATAGGGGCAGTTCAGGCGTGGCCGCAAGCCGACGGCGGCCAACATCTTGGCTTCTTTGAGCGGTCTGCCTAAACAGGCGGCATGAAACAATCTGTGAAGCTGGTTGCTGGCAACTGGAAAATGAACGGTCTGGGCGCAAGCCTGGGCGAGGCCGAAGCCCTGGCACAGGCGCTGAAAGCCGAGGCTGCAAACTGTCGCGTGGCCCTGTGCCCGCCCGCGACCCTGATCGAGCGGATGGGCCGGACCCTCGCTGATTCGGCGGTCGAGCTGGGCGGCCAGGACTGCCATGCCGCGGAATCGGGTGCCTTCACCGGCTCGGTCTCGGGCCAGATGCTGGCCGACGCAGGGGCCAGCCTGGTGATCCTGGGCCACTCCGAGCGCCGCGCCGGCTTCGGCGAGACCGATGCCGACGTTGCCGCCAAGGTCGAGGCGGCCCTGGCTGCGGGCCTCGAGCCCATCATCTGCATTGGCGAGACCCTGGCCGAGCGTGAAGCGGGGCAGGCGGTCGAGGTGGTCAGCCGCCAGGTCTCCGGCTCGCTGCCGGCCAGCCTGGCGGGCAAGGCCTTTGCCGTGGCCTATGAGCCGATCTGGGCCATCGGCACCGGCCTGACGCCGACGCTGGAGCAGATCGAGGAAGTCCATGTCGCCGTGCGCGCCGCCATGGTGGCCAGGCTGGGGCAGGGCGGTGAGACCGCGCCGATCCTCTATGGCGGCTCGGTCAAGCCGTCGAACGCAGCCGAGATCCTGGCCGTGCGCGAGGTGGGCGGTGCCCTGGTCGGCGGCGCATCTCTCAAGGCCGACGACTTCCTCGGGATCATCCGCGCGGCTTGAAGTCGCGACAATTAGGGCCCATTCAAGGTTGGCGTTTGCTCCGGTGCCCCATCGGTGTTAGACGCCGCCGCTTGATCGGCGCAGTTTCGCGCCCACATGATTGACACCATGCTCCTGACCATCCTTCTCGTCGCCATGATCCTGATCTCGGTTGCCCTGACGGCCGTGATCCTGCTGCAACGCTCCGAGGGCGGTGCCCTGGGCATGGGAGGTGGGCCTTCGGGCTTCATGACCGCTCGCGGTGCCGGCAACCTGCTGACCAAGGTCACCTCGATCCTGGCCGTGGCCTTCTTCGTCTGCGCCATCAGCCTGACCGTCGCCGGCAACTATGACCGCGCCTCGCGCTCGGTGATCGACGCCGATGCCGTGGGGGCCCTGGCCATCGACGAGATCGCGACTTCGGAAGCCCCGGCCCAGCCGGCCGCTCCGGCTCCGGCCCAGCCGGCCGCCCCGTCGCTGGACGACCTGGAATCCAGCCTCTCGGGTGCCCCGGCACAATAAGCCTCGGCTACCACTCAGCTTTTTTGAAAAGCGCGTCTTCGGGCGCGCTTTTCTTTATGTGTTCAACAGTTTCTTCGCGTGCAGCCATGCTGCTGACGCGAATCATGGAGTAAGGTGTCCGCCCATGGCTCGCTATGTGTTCATCACCGGCGGCGTGGTTTCCTCGCTAGGAAAAGGCCTCGCCTCCGCCGCTCTCGGCGCTCTCTTGCAGGCACGAGGTTACAAGGTCCGTCTGCGCAAGCTGGACCCCTACCTGAACGTCGATCCGGGCACGATGAGCCCGTATCAGCACGGCGAGGTCTTTGTGACCGACGACGGGGCTGAGACCGACCTGGACCTGGGGCACTACGAGCGCTTCACCGGGGTTTCGGCCGCCAAGTCCGACAACATCACCACCGGCCGCATCTACTCGACTATCATCGAGAAGGAACGCCGTGGCGACTACCTGGGCGCGACCGTCCAGGTGATCCCGCACGTCACTGACCAGATCAAGCAGTTCTGCCTGTCGCCTGCCAAGACGGACGAGGGCGAGGACGTGGACTTCGTCCTGGTCGAGATCGGCGGCACGGTCGGCGACATCGAGGGCCTGCCCTTCTTCGAGGCCATCCGCCAGCTGGGCCAGGACCTGCCGCGCGGCCAGTCGTGCTTTGTCCACCTGACCCTGCTGCCGTTCATCAAGACGGCCGGCGAGATGAAGACCAAGCCGACCCAGCACTCCGTCAAGGAACTGCGCTCCATCGGCATCCAGCCGGACATCCTGCTGTGCCGCTGTGAAGAGCCGATCCCCGCCGACGAAAAGCGCAAGATCGCCCAGTTCTGCAATGTCCGCCCCGACAGCGTCATCCAGGCCATGGACTCGGCCGACATCTATGCCGTGCCGCAGGACTATCACGCCGAAGGCCTGGACACCCAGGTCCTGGCCCACTTTGGCATGACCGATGCACCCCAGCCGGACCTGTCGGGCTGGAACGAGATCGTGCGCCGCCGCCTGAACCCGGAGGGCGAGGTCACCATCGCCGTGGTCGGCAAATATACGGTCCTGAAGGACGCCTACAAATCACTGATCGAGGCGCTCCAGCACGGCGGCATCGCCAATAATGTGAAGGTCAACCTGGACTGGGTCGAGGCCGACACCTTTGAGGGCGACCCCGAAGCCTGCGCCGATCGCCTGAAGGACGCCCACGCCATCATGGTGCCCGGCGGCTTTGGCGAGCGCGGTGCCGAGGGCAAGATCCAGGCGGACCGCTTCGCCCGGGAACGCAAGATCCCCTATTTCGGCATCTGCTTCGGGATGCAGATGGCGGTGATCGAAGCCGCGCGCAATCTGTGCGGCATCGAGACCGCCAACTCGACCGAGTTCGGCGCGACGTCCGAGCCTGTCGTCGGCCTGATGGCCGAATGGCTGAAGGGCAACGAGTTGCAGCAGCGCGCGGCCGGCGGCGATCTCGGCGGCACCATGCGGCTCGGCGCATATCCCGCGGCGCTGGCGCGTGGCAGCCGCGTCGCCGACATCTACGGGTCGACCGAGATTTCAGAACGCCATCGCCATCGTTACGAGGTCAACACCGCCTACAAGGACCGGCTGGAGCAGCACGGCCTGCGCTTCTCCGGCATGGCGCCGGACGGCATCCTGCCGGAGATTGTCGAGTATCAGGATCATCCCTGGTTCGTCGGCGTGCAGTTTCATCCCGAACTGAAGTCGCGACCGCTGGAGCCACATCCGCTGTTCGCGTCGTTCATTGGCGCCGCGGTGGAGCAGAGCCGGCTGGTATGATGCGTATCGCCAGATGAATCGTCTATGTCTCGCATTCGCGTTGACTGCCTTTGTCAACGGCGCGGCTCACGCCGCCGACCAGACCTTGAAGCTTGCGGTTGGCCAGCAGGCGCCCATCGAGCTTGAGGAGAACCCAACGACCGGGTATCGCTGGGCGATCGACGCTCAAGCGAGCTCAAATCTTTCCATCGTGCACATCGACGACCGCGGCTTTTCGCACAAGGGAGGCGACAAGCCGCTGCCGGGTGCGCCCGGCGTCCATCGCTGGAGCATCGAGGCTGCCACCCCCGGGAATGCCAGCATCACCTTCGTCTACCGCAGGCCGTGGGAATCGTCCGTCGCCCGCCGGTACCAGGTCGAGGTCGAAGCGACCGTGCGATGAATGCGGTGTGACCAGGCCTGCCAATGGCCGGCGCGGTTCGTTCCTTTCTCACTTGATCAGCGGCAGCTTCTCGAACTGATGGAAGGGCGGCGGCGAGGACAGCGTCCATTCCAGCGTGGTGGCGCCCGCGCCCCACGGATTGTCGCCCGCGGCCACTTTGTGCCGGAACGCCATTGCCATTGCATAGAAGAACACGATCAACCCGGCGAAGAACACATACGAGCCGATCGACGAGATATAATTCCATCCCGCATAGGCATCCGGATAATCGGCGATGCGCCGCGGCATCCCCGCCATGCCGAGGAAGTGCTGCGGGAAGAAGATCAGGTTCGCGCCGATAAAGGCGAGCCAGAAATGCACCTTTCCGAGCGTTTCGGAATACATGTAGCCGGTGATTTTCGGGAACCAGTAATACCAGCCGGCAAAGATGCCGAAGGTGGCGCCGAGCGACATCGTGTAGTGGAAATGCGCCACGACGTAATAGGTGTCGTGCATTGCACGATCGACCGCGGCATTGGCGAGTACCACGCCGGTGACGCCGCCGATGGTGAACAGGAAGATGAATCCCATCGCCCAGACCATCGGAGTCTTGAACTCGATCGAGCCGCCCCACATGGTGGCGATCCAGGAGAAGATCTTGATC
>JAEYQX010000072.1 GCA_023409795.1 Pseudomonadota bacterium | reverse complement strand
CGGGGGGGGGGCCCCCCCGGCGTGGGGCCCCCCCGCGACGCGGGGCAGGGGCTTGTTGTCGGTCGGCTGGCGGCCAACCTTCTTGCCCAGCACATTGTAGAGCATGAACAGCAGGACCGCTGCGATGATGGCAAACACAATGATCTGGAACGAGATGGGCACGGACTTCACCTGATTAGCGCGAACGCCAGAATATGTGGGTTCGCCATATCCTCAAGGCTTAGGGGCCCCGGAAGACGGGCGCAAGGCGAGACAAGGCCGCACGCGCTGTGGCAAGATTGCGGCCACACCCCGGAGCGTGCTAGTCGCCGGGCCTCACCCGGGCCCGGAGCGGCCCGGCGTCCCACTTTTCAGATTGATGATCCCTATCCATGACTGACGCCACCGCCCCCACCGACACCCCTGTCAACGGCGAAGACCAGGCCGTGAACAACGAGCAGGCCCAGGGCCAGCCGGCCGGTCCGGGCTTCCGCATCCTGGCCCAGTATGTCCGCGACCTGTCGTTCGAGAACCCGCGTGCGCCCGAGAGCCTGCGCATCGAGGGCAAGCCGGCCATCGACATGAATGTCGAGCTGAACGCCTCGGGCCGTCCCGATGGCCTGTTCGAGGTGGACCTGAAGCTGTCGGTCAAGGCGACCGGCGAGAACAATGGTCCGGTGTTTCACGTGGAACTCGTCTATGGCGGCCTGTTCGCCATCCAAGGCGTCCAGCCCCAGGATATCGAGCCCATGCTGCTGATCGAGTGCCCGCGCTACCTCTTCCCGTTCGCACGCCAGATCATCGCCCAGGCCACGGCTGACGGCGGCTTCTACCCGCCCTTCATGGTCGACCCGATCGACTTTGCCGCCATCTATGTGGCCCGCCAGCAGCAGATCGCCAGCGGCCCGGCCGACACCGGTCAGGCCTGATTTCGGTCCTGTCCCAATGAAAAAGGCCCGGAGGCGATCCGGGCCTTTTTTGTATCTGAGGTGATCAGGCTGCGGCTTCCTGGGCCTCGTCGACCACCACGCCATGGGCGGCCCACAGGGCGTGGTCCTTGAGCATGGTCCGGAGGAAGTCGCGATGGGCGGCCTGTTCCTGGGGCGTCGAGCGCGGGGGCAGGGGTCGCGGACGGGGGCCGTGGCTGGCCTGGCCCGTGGCCGCCACTGCGCCCGCCGTCGTGCGCACGCTCGTCAGGTCCAGCGCCCGCTCCTTGCCACCGCGCAGCTCCAGATAGACCTCGGCCAGCAGGCGGGAGTCGATCAGGGCGCCGTGCAGCGTCCGGTCGACCAGCGAGATCTTGAACCGCTTGCACAGGGCATCCAGCGAGTTCGGCATCCCTGGAAACCGCTTCTGGGCCAGCTGCAGGGTGTCGATCCAGCGTTCCTCGGCCGGCGGGGTAATGGCAAACCGGCTGAACTCGAAATCGATGAAGTTGCGGTCAAAGTTGGCGTTGTGCGCGATCAGGGGCGCATCGCCGATGAATTCCAGAAAATCCTGGACGATGTCGTGGAACCTGGGCGCGTCCTTGACGTCGGCATCGGTAATGCCGTGCACCTTGGTCGCCTCGGGCGGGATCAGGCGCTCGGGGTTGACCAGGCGGTGGAAGGTGCGGCCGGTGGGCAAAAGGTCGTTCAGCTCGATACAGCCGATCTCGATCAGGCGGTCGCCGGTCTTGGGATCAAAGCCGGTGGTTTCGGTATCGAGAACGATTTCGCGCATGACCCTTAATGACCCAGGAGTGCGCCGTTGTCACCGGTCCCGTCCCGCTTCCAGCCGGGGGCCAGGACCGTATCGACGATCCTGGCGACCTGTTGCTGGGCCGCTTCAAGGCCATGGCCCGTATCCACGATGAAATCGGCGCGGCGACGCTTTTCCGCATCCGGCATCTGGCGGTTCAGGATGGCCTGGAACCTTTCCTCGGTCATGCCGGGTCGCGCCAGGACCCGCTGGCGCTGGATGGCGGCATCGGCGCTCACCACCACCACGGCATCGACCCACTGGTCGCCGCCCGTCTCGAACAGGAGGGGGATGTCCAGGACCGCCAGGCGCTGGCCTTCCTCGCGGGCGCGGGCCAGGTCATTGGCGCGGCTCTGCGCCACCAGCGGATGGACGATGGCCTCCAGTCGCGCGAAGGCCGCCTCGTCCTGGCCCAGGGCCTCGGCCAGGCGCGTGCGGTCGACCATGCCGTCGACCACCACACCCGGGAAGGCTTCGCCCAGAGGCCCCACCGCAGCGCCACCGGGGGCATAAAGGCGGTGGACGGCGGCATCGGCGTCCCAGACCATGGCCCCGGCATCGGCAAACATCCGGCTGGTCGTGGACTTGCCCATGCCGATCGAGCCGGTCAGTCCCAGGATGATCATGGCATCTCTCCCAGATGGCCAAGCAGAAGCGGGCGCAGGTCGAGGGCCGGGGGAGCCTGGCGATACAGCGCCTGATAGGAGGGCGCCGCCTGGCCGATCAGCATGGCCAGGCCATCCACCGTGGCCAGGCCACGAGCCTGGGCCGCCTGGAGGAAGGGCGTCATCACCGGGCGATAGGTCATGTCCATCACCACCGCCGAGGGTCGAAGCACCGACAGGTCCACCTCGGGGCGAATGCTCAGGGCATTGATCACCAGGTCGGCGGCCTCAAGGGCATCGGCCTCGACAACACGGACCGGAGCGCCAAGGTCAGCCGCCAGGGCCTCGGCCCGTTCGCGGGTGCGGTTCAGGATGCCGATGCGGGCTCCGGCCCCGACCAGGGCTCCCGCCCCGGCACGGGCCGCGCCGCCAGCGCCCAGCAGGACGACCTCGGCTCCCTCCAGGTCAAGCTGCGGGGCCTGTTCCGCCAGGGCATAGAGGACACCCACGCCATCTGAACTGTCCGCGCGGACCCGGCCATCCTCAAAGACCAGGATATTGGCCGAGGCCACGGCGCGGGCCGCCTCGCTGGCCTCGTCCGCCAGGGCAAAGGCCTGCTCCTTGAAGGGGGCGGTGACGTTCAGCCCCTCGATCAGGCCCGCCCGCCCGGCCGCCACAAGAACCTCGAACCCGGCGGCATCACGCGGGGCGAATGGCACATAGGCCCCGTCCAGGCCGGCGGCCTGAAGCCAGGCATTATGGATGACGGGACTGAGCGAATGGGCCACCGGCTGCCCGGCAATACCGGCCACCATGGCTGCCCCCGTGACGCGATGAGGCCTGGTCACGACAGGATCACCCCGGCCTTGCGCAGCTGGTCCAGCACCGGCCACAGCGGCAGGCCCAGGACGGTAAAATAGTCCCCCTCGACCCCAGCGAACAGCTGCGAGCCCATGCCCTCCAGCCGATAGGAGCCGACGCAGGCCAGAAGCTCGCTCCCCTCGGCAGCCAGGTAGGCGTCAAGGAAGGCGTCCGAATAGTCGCGCATCCGCATCTGCACCGTATCGACGCCCGACCACAGGACCTGGCCACCCAGGGCCAGGGCCGCCCCCGAATGCAGCTGGTGCGAGCGGCCGCGCATGGCCACCAGCCGGGCCCGCGCCGCCTCCAGGTCGGGGGCCTTGGAGACCAGGCCGCCATCAAAGGCCAGGGTCTGGTCTGCGCCCAGGACCAGGGCGTCCGGCCTCTGGGCGGACACCGCCAGGGCCTTGGCCCGGGCCAGGTCCTCGGCCAGGGCCACCGGATCCACGCCGGGCGTCTTCAGGGCGCCCTCGTCGACATCGGCCACCTGGACGGTGAAGGGGACGCCGGCCCCCGTCAGGATGGCGCGACGCGCCGTGCTTTTCGAGGCCAGGATCAGGGTTTTGGCTTCAGTCACAGTGTAGTCCTCATGCGGCCCGCCCGGCGCTCGCTCAGAAGGTTGACGATGGCGGCAGCCGTTTCTTCGACCGAGCGGCGCGTCACATCAATAGTGGGCCAGCCCCGGCGCTCGAAGGCCCGGCGTGCCTTGATGGTTTCCTCGCGCACGGCGTCGTGGTCGATATAGCTTGAGGCATGGTGGGCGTTCAGCCCCTCCAGCCGGTTTCGGCGGATCTGCACCAGGCGATCAGGCGAGACCAGCAGGCCCACGACCAGGGGATTCTTCAGCTGGGTCAGGCGCTCGCCGTCTTCCTGTCCGGGGACCAGGGGGACATTGGCGGCGCGGATGCCGCGATGGGCCAGGTAGATGCAGGTGGGGGTCTTTGACGTCCGGCTGACGCCGCACAGCACCACGTCGGCCTGTTCCAGCTGTTCGGTGGTGCCCTGTCCGTCGTCATGGGCGATGGCGAAGTCCAGGGCCCCTATGCGGGCGAAATAGCCATGGTCCAGGGCGTGCTGGGCCCCCACGCGGGTCGAGATATTGGCACCCAGATAGCCACTGAGTGCCCCGACCAGCGGGTCCAGGGCCCCGATCTGGGGAATGTTCAGGCGCCGGCAGCCCTCTTCCAGCTGCTCGCGCAGGTCACGATCGACCAGGGTGTGCAGCACCACGCCCGGTGCCCCCTCGACCTCCTGCAGCACCCGCTCCATCTGCTTGGGCGAGCGCACCAGGGCATAGATGTGCTCGATCGGAATGACCCCATCGAAGCGGGCCACCACCGCCTTGGCCATGGCGTTCAGCGTCTCGCCAGTCGAGTCCGACACCAGGTGCACATGGAAATAGGTCGCAAGGCGGGACGCGGGACGTGAGGGGCTCATGACGGTCTTCCTGTCCTTCTTTTCGGCTGGCGGACTCGTGGAGTCTGTCCCCCAGGTCTGTGCAAAAGCCGGGGCGCCGTTTGCCAAGTCTTGGGCGCCGATTCCTGTAGCAAGCGACGGGCGCCATCGCGAGGGTGAAGACCGGGCGCCGAATGGCGAAGTGGCGCCTCGGGTGGCGCCTCGGGGCGCCGTTTATTTATCCCGTGCAGGGGATAAGGTGCCTTATCCAATTTTGGCGCCCGATTCATTGCCCACAAAGGCGCCCAGCCGCGGGCCCAGTGCTGACGGGGATTCAGGCCGTTTTCCACATAATGCACACCCCCACTTAGCCCGCATTTGACTCGTTCCGGCGCGAATGAGGAAAAGCGTGTCGACCATTTGGACTGTCCGAAATTGTCCACGCGATTCACCGCCCTTCTTCCAACCTCCAATTTCTATCAATTCTGATTCTTCGAATTGGGATTGAGACTGGGGGGTGTGCATCCTAAAGCCGAAGGCATGAGCACTCCTCTTCTGATCCAGGCTCTCCAGGGCCAGACGCCAGCCCGCCCGCCCGTATGGTTCATGCGCCAGGCTGGCCGGTATCTGCCCGAGTATCGCGAGCTGCGGGCCAAGGCGCCGGACTTCATCGCCTTCTGCATGAATCCGGAGATGGCGGCCGAGGCGACGCTTCAGCCCCTGCGCCGGTTCGGCTTTGACGCCGCCATCGTCTTTGCCG
>JAEYQX010000037.1 GCA_023409795.1 Pseudomonadota bacterium | reverse complement strand
GTGTGGGGAGGTGGATCGGCGGCGCGAGCCGCCGAGACGGAGGGGCGGGGTTGTGCACGACCCGGCCCCTCCACCACTTCGTGGTCCCTCCCCACATCGTGGGGAGGAAAGCCAGAGGATCAGGCGGCGGCCTGGAGGACCAGGCGGTCCAGGGCCTGGATCAGGTCGGCGAGGATGTCGTCCTGGTGTTCGAGGCCGACCGAGAGGCGCAGCAGGCCGTCGGTGATGCCGGCGGTGGCGCGGGCCTCGGGGGTCATGGCGGCGTGGGTCATGGTGGCCGGGTGGGCGATCAGGCTCTCGACCCCGCCCAGGGACTCCGCCAGGGTAAACAGCTCCAGCGCCTCGATCAGGTCGCGCACCGCCTCGGTGCCGCCGTCCAGCTCGAACGACAGCATGGCCCCGGGGCCCTTCTGCTGGCGGGCGGCCAGTTCATGGCCGGGGTGCGAGCCGAGGCCCGGATAGTGGACCGCCCGGACCGCCGGATGCTGCTCCAGGGCCGCGGCGACCAGCCCCGCCGTCGCCTGCTGGCGCTCGATCCTGGTGAACAGGGTCCGCACCCCGCGCAGGGTCTGGTAGGCGTCGAACGGCGAGCCGGTCACGCCCAGGCAGTTGGCCCACCAGGCCAGTTCCTGGTGCACCTCGGGGTCGGCGGCGATGACGGCCCCGCCCACGACGTCGGAGTGGCCGTTGATATACTTGGTCGTCGAGTGGACGACGATGTCGGCCCCCAGGGCGATAGGGGTCTGCAGGGCGGGCGACAGGAAGGTGTTGTCGGCCACGACCCGCGCCCCGGCGGCATGGGCGCGGCGACAGACCTCGGCCACATCGACGACCCGCAGCAGGGGGTTGGAGGGCGTCTCGACCAGGACCAGCCTTGCCCCGTCGGCCAGGGCCGCGTCGAGGGCAGCGCCATCATTCTGATCGACGAAGGCGAGACGGAAGTGCCCCTTGCGGGCGCGGGCCGACAGCAGGCGGTGGGTGCCGCCATAGCAGTCGTGCGGGGCGATCAGCAGGTCGCCCGGCGACAGCAGGCTGAGCGGCAGGTCGACCGCCGCCATGCCGGTGGCGGTGATGACCGCGCCGGCCCCGCCTTCCAGCTCGGCCAGGGTCTGGGCCAGGATGTCGCGGGTCGGGTTGCCCGAGCGCGAATAGTCATACTGGCGCTTCTGCTCGAAGCCGGCGAAGGAATAGTTGGACGACAGGTAGAGCGGCGGCATGACCGAGCCATGGGCCGTGTCCGTATCGACGCCGGTGCGGGCGGCAATGGTGCGGGGATCGGCAGAGCGGGCGCGGGTCATTGGTCAACGTCCTTCAGAACAGAAGTCAGGATCTCGCCCACGAAGGCGTCTTCCTTCAGGAAGGCGTCGTGGCCGTAGAGGGAGTCAGCCCGGACGAACCGGAACAGGTTGGGCAGGCGGGCCGCCAGCTCGGCCATGTCCTCGATCGGGCACAGGCGGTCGCTGTTGAAGCCGACCAGGGTGACCGGGGCGGTGATGGCCTCGGGCTCGACCCGGTGGCGGTCGATGGAGTCCGACAGGGTCAGCCAGCGCGACGGGGTGGTACGGTCGCGATAGGCGCGGCCACGGGCGGTCAGGTAGTCGCAGACCGGATAGGCCTGGCCCGCATGGCTGGGGGCCTCGGAATCGAAGCGGTCGCCGAACTCGTCGGGGGTGCGATAGGTGGTCATGGCCAGCTCGCGGGCCAGGCTGACGGCCTGGTCGACGCGGCCCGTCTCGAGGCCCAGCTGCAGGATCCGGCGCTGGATGCCGCGCCAGGCGGTGGCCAGGGGGTGAGGGCGGTGGGCGGCGGAGACGACCACCAGCTGGTCGGCCCAGTCGGGATAGAGCTCGCCAAAGGCCAGGGCGATCATGCCGCCATAGGAACAGCCGATGAAGGCCGCCACTCGCTCGACGCCCAGGTGGTCCAGCAGGAGGGCCAGCAGGCGGGCCTGGTCCTGGGTGGTGATGGTCAGGGGCTGTTTCGGCTCGGCGACGCCCTTGCCGAATTCCGGTGCAAAATCAAAGGCCAGGACGCGGAAGCGGGTCAGGTCGATGGGGGCGCGCACGCCCACGGCACCGGACCACCAGCCCAGGCCCTTGGTCTCGGTGCGGTGGACATAGCGGTCGGCGGAAATGCCGCCGGCGACGACGACCAGGGGGGCGTTGGCCTTGCCATGCAGGCGGCCGACGACCTGCTTCTGGTTCAGGGTGCCGCCGAAATCCAGGGCGAAGCCGTCGGGCACGGGCACGATGACATCATGGGCCCCGTCACGGCTGAGCAGTTCGGACGGGCGGCGCGGCGCGGCGCGGCGACAGGCGGGGTCCTGTCGGGTGTCATCTTGCTGAAGCAGGGCCAGGGTCATGGGTCTCGGGTCACTGGGTCAAGGGTTCGGCTCACCCCGAAACCCATGCAGTGACAGACCGTGGTGCGCCGCCGTTGACCGACGCTCCACTCATCTCTCGCGGCCCCGAGGGACCCCGCAGGAGTTGGCACCGTTTCGGGCGGATCCCGATGGTTGCCCCGGCGTCAAAGGGCCTAATCCCTCAGCCGGTCTTGATGAGTGATTTCAGGTTGCGGTTGCGAAGAGCGCCGGTCAAGTGAAAAATTTTACCCCGTTGCCGATCCGTGGCGCGCACTCATGCAGGATTTGGGCGTACTGACCGCGCTGTTGCAAAAAATTTTCAAACCGGGGCTTGACGGCAGAGGGGCTGATCGAACACCATCAGGCAAGATTTCGAACGGACTCATGCCTGTGGCCTACTGCCTCGACAGCCTTGGAACCCAGCACGTTGCCGCAACGGCGACGGGCTTTGGCATGACCACCATTACCACCGGGACCACCACCACCATGCCCACCAGGGCGGGGACCGGATGATGCGCGCCAGCTAGGCGACAAACGCAAAAACCGAACACCCCGCCTGGAGCCCCAGGCGGGTTTTTTAATGCCCGAACCCCAACCCGACCGAACCAGCCGAACCCGAACCCAGCGACCTCCCCAGGACCGAAACCATGTCTGCCAACGCCGCTCTTGCCCTTGTCGAAGCCGAACCCAATCCCCAGTGGGGCGATGACGAAGTCGTCGTCCTGAAGTTCGGCTCGTCCATCCTTCGCAATGCCGACGAGGCCCCGGCGGTGGCGTCCGAGATCTATGGCCATGTCCGCGCGGGGCGGAAGGTGGTGGCGGTGGTCTCGGCCCTGTCGGGCCACACCGACCGGATGCTGGCCGAGGCGCGGGCCCTGGGCCTGAGCCACGAGAACGAGCTGCTGCCCGCCTATGTGGTCCTGGGCGAGGAGAAGTCGGCGGCCCTGGTGGCCATCGCCTGTGATCGCGTCGGCCTTGACGCGGTGGGCCTGTCGGTCCGGGAGCTGGGCATCGTGGTTGAGGGGCCCGCCCAGCACGCCCGTCCGGTCAGCCTGAGGGGAGACCGCCTGCACCAGGCCCTGGCCGAGCATCAGGTGGTCGTCGTGCCCGGCTTTGGCGGCATCCGCCCCAATGGCCGGGTCGCCCTTCTGGGCCGGGGTGGCTCGGACCTGACGGCGGTGGTCCTGGCGGCCGAGCTGGGCCTTTCGCGGGTGCGCCTGGTCAAGGACGTGGACGGCCTCTACGACCGCGACCCGGCCTCGGAAACGGGCACGCCGCTTCGCTATCGCCAGGCCAGCTGGGACACGGCGCGCCAGCTGGGCGGGGCCCTGGTCCAGCACGACGCCATTGGCCTGGGCCAGTCGCGCGGCGTCGAGATCGAGGTGGCGGCCCTGGGCCGTGCCGAGGGCACGGTGGTGGGCGACAGGGATGCGCCTCCCGGCCCGGCCCAGGTGGCGGCCCCGCTGCGGGTGGCCCTGGCGGGCTGTGGCGTGGTCGGCGGCGGCCTGCTGAACCGCCTGCTGCCGAACAAGGCCTATGAGGTGGTGGGCGTCCTGGTGCGCAACCCGGCCAAGTGTCGCGACGTCACCGTGCCGGCCGAGCTTTTCACCAATGACATCAATGCCCTGCTGGCCAAGAAACCAGACCTGCTGCTGGAGGCCCTGTCCGAGGGCGAGGGCGGCCATGAGCTGATCGTGCGGGCGCTGGAAGCCGGGGTCGATGTGATCAGCGCCAACAAGCAGGCCGTGGCCGTGGACCCCCAGGGCCTGCGCGACCTGGCCGCGGCCCGGGGCTGCCGTATCGCCTGGTCGGCGGCCGTGGGCGGCGGTGCGCCGATGATCGAGACCCTGCGCGCCGCCCGGGCCGCCGGTCCCGTCGTCGGCTTCGAGGCGGTGCTGAACGGCACGGTCAACTTCATGCTGCAGCGCCTGGGCGAGGGCGCGGCCTTTGCCGATGCCCTGGCGGACGCCCGCGCCGCCGGCTTTGCCGAGGAGGACCCCTCGTCGGACCTGGAAGGCCATGACTCGGCCGCCAAGGTGAAGCTGCTGGCCTTCGAGGCCTTTGGCCAGGTGCCCGCCGATGTGCCCTGCGACGTCCTGTCGGCCCGGACCGAACTGGGCCCGCGCCCGGTGCGCCAGATCGGCTCCTGCTTCGAGAAGGACGGGGCGCTTGAGGCGGCGGTCAGGCTGGACCGCGACCTGGACGACCCCCTGTTCCAGTCGCTGGAAGGTGAACGCAACGCCCTGAAGGTCTATGGTCACGATGGCCGCGTCTGGGCCTGCAAGGGTCGGGGTGCCGGCCGCTGGGCCACGACGGAAAGCGTGCTGTCGGACCTGGCTGATGTGGTGCGCGCCCGCCGCGCGGCGGCAGAAAAGGTTTGAGCCATGGCTGTCTTCACGCCCGTAACGCCGGCCCAGGCGTCGGACTATCTTCGAGGCTACCCCCTGGGTGATCTGGTCGCTCTGACCCCGATCGCCGAGGGGGTCGAGAACACCAACTACCGGCTGGAAACCACGCAGGGCGACTTTGTCCTGACCCTGTTCGAGAACCGCACGGACGCGGCCTCGCTGCCCTTCTGCCTGGGGCTGACCGGGCACCTGTCGGCCCTGGGCTTCCCCACGCCCTCGCCGGTGGCGGCGCTGGATGGCCAGGTGATCGGCCACCTGAACGGGCGCAGGGCCGCCATCCTGCACTGGGCCCCCGGGGCCTGGAAGAAGCAGCCCAGTGACCGCGAGCAGTATCGCGCCGGCCAGGTCCTGGCCCTGCTGCACCTGGACGCGGCCGACTTCAAGCTGACCCGCAAGAACCCGGTCGGGCCCGGGGCCTGGCACGAGCTGGTGGTGCGCTGCGATGCGGTGGCGCAGGGGGCCGATCGCCGGATGCTGGACCAGATCAAGGGCATCCTGCCGCGCCTGGCCCAGCCCTGGGCCGACGAAAGCCTGCCGCGCGGGCCGATCCATGCCGACTTTTTCCCTGACAACGTCCTGTTCGCCGTCAATGAGCATGGCGGCTGCGACATCGGCGGGGTGATCGACTTCTACTTCGCCTGCACGGACGTGCTGGCCTATGACCTGGCCATCGCCCTGAGTGCCTGGGGCTTTGATGCCGAGGGCAATCCGATGCCATCGGCCCTGCGCGCCTTCCAGAACGGCTATGAGTCGGTGCGTCCGCTGTCCGATGCCGAGCGCGAGGCCCTGCCGGGCCTGGGCGCGGCGGCGGCGGTGCGGTTCACCCTGACCCGCCTGCACGACCGGATCTTCCACGACCCCGCCAACCTGGTGACGCCCAAGGACCCGATGCAGTTCTTCCGCCGCCTGGAATACTGGAAGGCCGCCGAGGTGGCATAGGCCATGGCTTTCCTCCCACGGCGTGGGGAGGGGGACCGCGAAGCGGTGGAGGGGCGGGGAGGCGCAATGCCGGCTGGGCCCCTCCGTCTCGCCGGTTTGCGCCGCCGATCCACCTCCCCATTGTCATGGGGAGGAGAGCTAGCCCAGGCTGGCTTTTTTCTCTTCCAGTTCAAGCCATTCGATTTCGATGGCTTCCAGTTCGGCGCGGGCCTTGTCGGCGGCGCGCATGGCCTTGTCGAAGGCGGCGGGGTCGCGGGTGAAGAGGGTGGGGTCGGCCAGGATGGTGTCCTGCTTCTCGATCTCGGCGGGCAGGGTTTCGAGAAGTTTTTCAATCTCTTCGAGGCGGCGCGCGTCCTTGTAGGACAGCTTGGCCTGTTTCCTGGGCGCGGCATTTTGAGTGGAGGCGCGTTCAGAAGGCTGCGCCTTCTCGACCCGACGCGCCTCTGAAGGCGGCGTCAGGAAGCCGGGGTTCTGGCGGATGAAGTCCTGCCAGCCGCCGGGGGTTTCGACGATGTCGCCGCGGCCGTTCATGGCGATGGTCGAGGTGGCCAGGCGGTCGACGAAGTCGCGGTCGTGGCTGACCAGGACCAGGGTGCCGTCATAGCCTTCCAGCAGCTCCTCGAGCTTGTCGAGGGTGTCCATGTCCAGGTCGTTGGTCGGCTCGTCGAGCACCAGCAGGTTGGCGGGCCTGGCCAGGGCGCGGGCCAGCAGCAGGCGGTTGCGCTCGCCGCCCGACAGGGTCGAGATCGGCTGGCGCAGCTGGGCCTCGGTGAACAGGAAGTCCTTGGCATAGGCGGCGACGTGCTTGGAGACGCCGCGCACCAGGATGCTGTCGCCGCCGCCCGGCGTCAGGGCGTCCCACAGGGTCATGTCGGACTTCAGCCCCTCGCGCGACTGGTCCAGATAGACGGGCTCGAGGTTGGCCCCCAGGCGGATGGTGCCCTCGTCCGGTTCCAGCTCGCCCAGCAGGGTCTTGACCAGGGTGGTCTTGCCCGCGCCGTTGGGCCCGACGATGGCCAGACGGTCGCCGCGGATGATGCGGGTGGTCAGCCCCTTGAACAGGGTGCGGTCGCCGAACGCCTTGGAGACGCCTTTGATGTCGGCGACCAGCTTGCCCGAGACGACGCCGGAATCGACGCCCAGGTTCAGTTCCTTCGGCAGGTCCCTGACC
>JAEYQX010000246.1 GCA_023409795.1 Pseudomonadota bacterium | reverse complement strand
GACCCGACCACAGCAATCCTTAGGGGGCGATCTGAAGGGTTGGAGGGGGGCTGGGTCATCTGGTGTCCTAATCCTGCCTGCTCACTCAAGCCGGCATGACAAGATTACGAAGCGCACCGGCAGTTGGATCACACTCAGACCGAGATTTCCTTACAAAAGGAATAGCTTGCGGCCTGAAGTGCCAAGGTCGTTCGTTTAAAAAAAAGCCCCGGAGCTGGGGGTTGCTCCGGGGCCAAGCGACCTAAAAGGCGAACTTAGCCTTCACGGTCAGGGGGATATAGGTGCGCTCGCCAACGCCATTGATCGAGGCCAGACCTAGGCCCCCAATGGCGCTGTCATCATCGCTCAGGCTGGTGATGTGGCGGATACCGGTTTCAGCCTGCAAGGCCACACGGTCGTTCAGGGCGTAGGACACACCCACATCCAGACCGAGGCTGAGGCTGGTCGAGCTTTCATAGAAGGGGGCGTCGGCAATGGTGATACCGCCGTCCGGGATCTCGAAGGTGGCGTTGATCTTGTCGGTATAGACCGCGCCAATACGGCCCGCGACATAGGGCTTCAAGGTGCCCGTGCCGAAGTATTGGCGGTAGCCAAGCTCAAGGCCATAGGCTTGGTATTCGTCAAACGTGCCATAGACCGGCAGGGTCGCATCAAGGGCTGGCACAAAGGCACCGCCAACCTGAACCCGGCCTTCATCAGCCTGCATATAGCGCAGCGAGCCGAAGATTTCGGCATTCTCGCTCATGCCATAGGCGAACTCTGCGCCGATGTTCATGCCCTCGCCGTAGATGTCGTCAAAGCTGCGCGGCTGGATACGCAGTTCAGCATTGATGCCTTCCAGGTCAGGGTTCAGCGGTCCCAGATTAGGCACAGGGGCCGTGGCTCCACCGTGCACATCACCATCGGCCTGAAAATCTGCGCCGGCCACAAGGCTGACAGTCCAGCGACCGGGGGCCGTGTGAGCCTGCGCCGCACCTGCTGTAACAAGGGCCACCGCAGTTGAAAGCAAGATTGTTCTAATCATTATCTACACCTCTAATAGCATCGCAGATGCTTCAGCCAGAATATCGAGTAGAGAGACAAGCCCACTGCTTGATATGCCCAACGAACAACCCACTGCCACATGAAAAGAGCTTGTCGTGTCAGACAGCGAGGCCATTACGACTCAAGCTTAGCCTTGGATTGCATCTGGTGTGATTTTTTTGAATTCGAATGCTAGAAGCCCACTCGCACTCTAGTTCACAGATGAGAGACCCAAATTATATCCGCGTGCGGCTGATCCAAGCTTTAAGCTTTGTCGTAATAGGGTCTATGTGTGTCGACACCGCCATTTCAAAACTGCCCGCGAAGGCCAAGACTGACATGAGCGCGGACAGCGGCGAACCTGACCCCTTTCTCCATGACCGCTTGATTGAGGCCGTCGCCCTACATCGGGATAGAGAGGCCTTCGCCCAGCTATTCAATCACTTCGCGCCCCGGCTAAAGGCATGGCTGATCAAGTCCGGGGCCTCTGCCAGCGCCGCAGAAGACTTTGCCCAGGACACCCTGCTGACCGTCTGGCGCAAGGCAGATCTATTCGATGCCCGCAAAGCGCGCGCCGCGACGTGGATCTTTACAATAGCGCGTAACCGCCGCCTTGACCTCTTGCGCCGTGAGGCCCGCCCCCTGCCCTCGCCCGAGATTGATCTGGCTGACTTGGCCGTCGACAGGCCCGATGACATCCTGTCCGCCTCACAGGAGGCCGAGCGTGTCCGGCAGGCCCTAACTCACCTAAACCCCGATCAGGTGGAGGTGCTGAAACTGGCCTTCTTTGCTGAAAGCCCCCACTCCGAAATTGCCCAGAGTCTGAACCTGCCCTTGGGAACCGTCAAATCTCGCATTCGTACTGCAATGATGAAGCTTCGACTTATCCTCGAGCCGAACGAGGAGGCTGCACGATGAACCCCAACCGTAACCCTTCAGAAGAGCGGCTACTGTCCTATGCAGCCGGCAACCTAAGCCCGCCAGAGGCCGTGGTCATGGCCGCCCATCTGGCCATGCGCCCTCAAAACCAAGCCTGGGTGCAAAGGCTTCAAACGGTTGGCGGCGAGTTCTTACAGGATACGGCTCCCGCCCCCCTGTCAGATGATGCCCTGCTAAAAACCCTAAGCCTGATCGAGACGGACACCGGCGAGACGCGCTGCCCGCAGCCTCTCAATGATATGCCCGAACTACCCGAACCCCTGCGCCGCTATCGCTTGGGCCGCTGGCGCTGGGTGGGTCCGGGCATCCGCGTGCGCAATGTCCATGCGCCCCGCGATGGCAAGTGCCGGGTCATCCTGTTGAAAATTGATCCGGGCCGCGAGACACCGCGCCACACGCATGGCGGGGTTGAGCTGACATGTGTCATCTCCGGGGCCTATGCCACTGAGACTGAGCGTTTTGACGTCGGCGATTTTGAAGAGGCCGACCACGACACCCTGCACCAACCGCGTGTGGTGTCCGATGTGCCCTGCCTCTGCGTGGTGGCTCTGGACGGACAGATTCAGTTGGGCGGTCCCTTTGGCCGATTGATGCAGCCCTTCGTGCGCCTATGACCGCCTCACTCCTGGCCTTGCTGCCAGTTTGGGCGGGGGCAAGCCTCTTTCTCGTGGTCGTCATGGCGGCGGCTTGGCAGATGCAGCGCCAGACAGGCCAAGACGGCTGGGCAGATGCCTTCTGGTCGCTGGGCCTAGGCCTAGCCGGTTTTGGGGTCAGCCTGTGGTCAGTGGATGGCAGTCCCCCATCAGCGCGGCAAGCTCTGGTGGCGGTTCTGATCGTCCTGTGGGGGCTGAGACTTGGCATGCATATTGCCCATCGCACGGCGCGTGAACCTAGCGACCGCCGCTATGGCGCTCTTAGAGAGGGCTGGGGCGATCAGGCTGCGGTCAAGATGTTCGGCTTTCTGATGCTACAGGCCGGAGCCGCTTCATTTCTGCTGTTCAGCGTCTTGCTTGCGGCCCACAGTCCGGGCACGGGCACAGGACTGGGTGTACAAGACCTTCTAGCCACCTCTATCCTCATCATAGCCGTCGTGGGCGAGGGGCTGGCTGATCGTCAACTGGCCCGTTTCAAGGCCACCAAGACGCCCGATCAATCCGTCTGTGACACGGGCCTATGGGCTTGGTCGCGACACCCCAACTACTTCTTTGAATGGCTGGCCTGGTGCGCCTGGCCCCTATTTGCCATACGCCTGGATGCCGCTTGGCCTTGGGGCTGGCTCGCCTTGAGTGCGCCGATCTATATCTATTGGCTGTTGAAGCGCGTCTCGGGCATCCCCTTGCTGGAAGCCCATATGCGCGTCACCCGGCCAGAGGCTTTTAAGGCCTATGCCGCCCGCACCAGTGCCTTCTTCCCTCGCCCACCCAAGCCTTAAGACCTCGTTTTAGAAGTTTTCGTCTTCGCGGCGCTTTTCGGTGATGGTTTTCAAGGCATCCAAGGCCCGCGCCCGCGCAAAGCTGTGATCCACTATGGGGCGCGGATAGGTGCGGCCCAATGCGATGCCCGCCTCGCTTAAGACAGAGTGCGGGGCCGTCCACGGGGCGTGCAGCCACTTCTGCGGCAGGCAGCGAAGCTCCGGCACCCAACGGCGCACATAATGGCCTTGAACATCGAACTTCTCGCCCTGAGTGACCGGGTTGAAGATGCGGAAATAGGGGGCCGCATCCGCCCCTGAACCCGCTACCCACTGCCAGTTCTGCACATTGCTGGCGAGATCCGCATCGACCAGAGTGTCCCAGAACCAGGCCTCACCCTCGCGCCAGTCAATCTGCAGGTGCTTGACCAAGAAGGAGGCCACCACCATGCGCACCCGGTTGTGCATCCACCCCGTCGCCCACAGTTCGCGCATCCCCGCATCGACAACAGGATAGCCGGTCATGCCCGTTTTCCACGCCTTGAGCCCCTCTGGGTCTGAGTGCCAAGCAAGGCTGTCAAACTCTGGCCGGAAGGCGGCGTGGGGAAGGTTGGGAAAGTGGTGTAGCAGGTGGGCGGAAAACTCACGCCAAGCGATTTCAGTGATGAACTTGTCAGCCTGTAGGGCGTCGGCCCGGCCTTGGTCCGCCGCAGAGCGGATGACCCTCAGCAGGGTGCGCGGACTGATTTCGCCAAAATGCAGATGGGCCGATAGGCGCGAGGTGCCAAGACGGCCCGGCACATCGCGGCTTATGGCATAGTCATTCAGCGCCTGATCGATAAAGCGCGACAGGGCCTCGTGCGCCCCCGCCTCGCCCGGCTTGCCCTCAAAGGTTTTCGACCAGTCCGGCTTGGTTGGGTGAAGCCCCCATGCCTGGACCTCCTCGCTATGCGGTTCGCATGGCACGCTCAGGGTTTCCGGGGCCGGGATCGCCGCCCGGTCTGGCAGGGATTGCAGCAGGGTTTTCGAGAAGGGGGTAAAGACCCGGTAGGGCTTGCCCGCCCCGCTCAAGATCATGCCCGGCTTAGCCAAGAGACTGGCATTAAAGCCGTGGCACTCGACGCCATTTGACGTCAAGCCATGGGCAATATCGGCATCCTGCTGGAAGGCGTCAGGCTCGAAACGGCGATTGAGAAAGACCTGATCTGCGCCCGTTTCTTCGATCAGGCGATAGAGTTCAGCCTCGCTATTGCCGCGCCGACAGATCAGACGCCCACCGCGCTGGCATAAAGCCGCATCCAAAGCCTGAAGTGAGCGGTTCAGCCACCACAGGGAGGCGGCCCCATGCGGGCGACCATCCCCAGCATCGTCCAGAATATAGACGGGCAGGATGGGACGCCCCGTCGCCACCGCCGCACGCAGGGCCGGGTTTTCCTCAAGCCTCAGGTCACGCCGGAACCACAGGATGACAGGAGACGAAGAAGAACTGGCCATGGCCATTTATGCCTTGAGACTTAACGCAAACACCTTGGGGAAACGCGCCGTCACAACGCCCTCCCACAGCTTAGAAACCTAGCCGAGGTGCAACAGTTTTAAGGCTGCCGCACAGGCGATGGCCGAGGTGCTGGCGCTCACAATCACCCCCCAGGTCATATCAATCAAAGACAGCTTCAGGCTCCACGTCTTTAGGGTCGCCAGATTGGTCAGGTCATAGGTCCCATAGGTAAACAGGCCAAACAGACCGCCCCACAGCAGGGCCTTCTTCCAGTTCACATCAGCAATGCCGGGCAGGACGGCAAAAATGGTCAGGCCGGCGGCAAAGAGACAATAGAAGGCGATGGCCGGCACCAGCCGGAAATTATCGGCCAACATGGAGCCGATAAAGGGGCGATAGAGCCTATCCCCCATCAGGCCCAACCAAGTCGTATCGATGACCGCAAAAAATCCTAAGGTCACCATAAATGTAATTATGATCGTCATTACAAAGCTCCAGATCTTTGCTTTTACGAATGAAGCTCTCACTTGGATCGGTGCCGTCAGGTAATTGGGCATTGGCAAAACAGCCCCTACCCTGCGCGCTATCAGACGGTAGCGGCCGTCCAAGCAGTATCTGCATCGGCACGAAAGCGACGAAGCGTGGACCTGCTGATCAGATGGCGTTGGATGTT
>JAEYQX010000003.1 GCA_023409795.1 Pseudomonadota bacterium | reverse complement strand
GCTCCTAAAGGTGCCGCCGTTTCCGTATCAGCCTGAGCCCTAGGGCTTAGAACTGGATGGTGGTGCCCATCGAGAAGACCAGGCCCGAGCCTTCGATGTCGCCGCGCAGGTGCGAGGTGACCAGGCCGTTGTAGAAGCTGCGGTCGTCGTGCATCTCGGACTTGTTCATGCCGATGTAGGTCACGGCGGCGTCGAAGACGACACCCTCGGTCACGTCGGTGCGCAGGCCGACCGAGTACAGGGTACGGTCAGCGTCCGGGATACGGGCGGTGCGCAGCTCGTCCGTGGTCGGGGTCGGGTCATAGGCCACGCCTGCGCGCAGGGTGGTCTTGTCGCTCATGGCATAGTCCAGACCGATGGCGCCGGTCGTGACGTCTTCGTAGTTCTGGTGGATGACGTCGCCGCCGCCCGGATAGCTGACGCGGATGGCGTCGAACTCGGACCAGCCGATGCGGTTGACCTGGGCGTTCAGGGTCAGCCTGTCGGTGACGGCGTAGCGCACGGCGGCCGAGGCGAACCACGGGGTGTTGATCGAGGCACCGCCATCGGCGCTGAAGCTGTTCGGGGCCAGCGGGCCGGTCAGGACGGTTTCGATCTCGCCTTCCAGCTCATGCTCGATGGCCGAACGATAGGACAGGCCCAGGTCCCACTTGCCGTGGTGGACCTGCGCGCCGACGTTCCAGCCATAGGCGAAGCCGTCGCCTTCCAGGCGGTTCGAGCCATCGGCAAAGGTCGGGGCAAAGGCCGGCATGGCCGAGGTCAGCTTGGCCTTGACGTATTCGACGTTGACGCCAGCGCCGATGTCCAGCCAGTCGTTGACCTGATAGGCGGCGGTCAGGCCCAGGTCCGCCGAGCGCAGCTCCGAGGTGCCGGCGTCATAGCGGGCGAAGGATTCCGGCGAGTACTTGGTGGTGAAGTTGTAGGGCGCGGCCACGACCAGGCCCACGGCCAGGCGATCGGTGACCGGGGTGGCGATGGCAAAGTTCGGCACCAGGCCGTTTTCCAGCGGCTCTTCGGTCTGGCGGGCATTCATCACCGGGGCGGTGTACTGCTGACCATTGGCCGGGTTGGTGTAGGTGACGTAGGAGCCGTTGTTGTTGGCCTCGGCATCTAGGCGGATGGCGTGCAGCGAGGTGGTCACCTGACGGCCCGAGCGGGCGATCGAGGCGGCGTTGAACCAGAGCGATTCCACGCCCTTGTCGGCGGTTTCGCCGGAGTTGGCACGGCCCATGCCGCGCGCCGACTGCTCTTGCAGATAGAAGGAGCCTGCAAAGGCCGGAGCGGCCACGCCAGCCATCAGAACGGTCGAGAGGGCCAGGCCGCCGAGGCGCGCCATATTCCTGGGAGTCATCTGTTTCACCTATAAAAAACCGCCCGCGCTTACTGACGCCCGGGTCGTTGTTCGGGGAGAACCCAATAGCTAGGCAGCCTCAACGTCCCTGTCATGCGAGCAGATGCCTGCCAGTCCCGTCCGTGGCCACATAACAGCGAAAGCGTGGCCTATTAGCCGCACAATTCCCACATTTACGCTGACCTTACGGCAACTTAATGCCAGCAGAACGCAGTTCTCTGGTCAATTCTTGTTCCGCAGCGTCAAGCTCCGGCTCATCGCGCCCTCTCAGGACGACCTCGGTGCCGAACAGGGCATCCGGGCCCAACCCCGCAGAGAAGCCGAAGGGATAACTGCCAATGGACAGGTTTGGATGCAGCCTAGCGATACCCTCCAGGATGGCGGCGACCGTCCCCTCGCCCGTCCCCTCGATCCTGAGGCTGCGGCTGTGGACGACGGCACCGGTCCGGAGGCGCGGGGCCACGTCCTGCAGCATGGCTTCCATGATCCGCGGCACCCCGGCCATGACAAAGACATTGCCGATCTGAAAGCCCGGCGCGTCAGTCACCGGATTGGCGATCAGGACACCGCCCGTCGGGATGCGCGCCATGCGGCGGCGGGCGGCATTGAAATCATCGGGCCCATAGCGCCGCGCCAGCAGGGCCAGGGCTTGCGGATGCTCGGCCACCTCGACGCCAAAAGCCTGGCCCCCGGCATCGGCGGTGATGTCATCATGGGTCGGGCCTATGCCGCCAGTCGTAAAGACATAGTCATGGTCCGCCCTCACCTGGTTCAGCGCCTGGACGATCTGGGCCTGGCGATCACCGACCGTGCGCGCCTCCATCAGGTCGATGCCCAGGGCCCCCAGGAAGCGGGCGATGGTGTTCAGGTTGGTGTCGCGGGTCCGGCCGGACAGGATCTCGTCGCCGATGATCAGGACGGCAGCGGTTACAGGCTGGGGAGCGGGCTGTTGCATGGGCCAAGGATAGGCAGGCCTTTCCCCTGGGTCACGCTCCAGTCCTGACGGGGTTGAGGTTTTGTGCTACAAGGCCCATCTGACACCCGAACAAAAGCGCCCTGCCGCCTCCTTCTCCCTGCTTGCGACGGCGCACTGAAAGTTGACCATGTACGAGACGCCTGAGCTGGATTCCGAAGACTTCGTCCGCAGCCACGAAATCCGCATTCACGATGCCGCGGCCTTTGAAGGCATGCGCAAGGCCGGCCGCCTGGTCGCCGAGGCCCTCGACATGATCACCGACCACGTCAAGCCGGGCGTGACCACGGGCGAGCTGGACGACATCATCCGCGAGTTCACCCTGGAGCGCGGCGGCACGCCGGCCTGCCTGGGCTACAAGGGCTATACCAAGACCATCTGCACCTCGATCAACCACGTCGTCTGCCACGGCATTCCCGGCGACAAGGTCCTGAAGGAAGGTGACATCGTCAACATCGACCACACGGTCATCGTTGATGGCTGGCATGGCGATTCCAGCCGCATGTATCCGGTCGGCGAGATCAATACCCGCGCCAGGCGCCTGATCGACGTCACCTATGAATCCCTCGAGCTGGGCCTGGCCCAGGTCAAGCCGGGCAATACCTTCGGCGACATCGGCTATGCCATCCAGAAGTTCGTCGAGGCCCAGCGCATGAGCGTGGTGCGCGACTTCTGCGGCCACGGCATCGGCCGCGTCTTCCACGATGCGCCCAATGTCCTGCACTATGGCCGTCGTGGCGAGGGCGCCGTGCTGAAGCCGGGCATGTTCTTCACCGTCGAGCCGATGGTGAACCTGGGCAAGCCGGGCGTGAAGGTCCTGTCGGACGGCTGGACGGCCGTGACCCGCGACAAGTCCCTGTCGTCACAGTGCGAGCACACCATCGGCGTGACCGAGGACGGCATCGAAATCTTCACCGCCTCGCCCAAGGGTCTTTTCAGACCGTCGTTCTGAGTTAGTCTCCCCCGAGGGGGAGGCTGATGCTCGATCAAGCGCCAAAGGCTCCAGGTCCAAAGCCACATCACGCCGGCCACCGCGAGCGGCTGCGCGATCGTGCGCGTCAGGCGGGGCTGGGCACCCTCCCCGACTATGAGCTGCTGGAGCTCTTCCTGTTCCGCAGCCAGCCCCAGGGCGACGTCAAGCCGATTGCCAAGGCGCTTCTGGCCCGGTTCGGGTCCCTGTCCGCCGTTCTGGCAGCCTCGGTCGAGGACCTGATGACGGTCCGGGCCGAGGATTCCCGGGGCCGCTCAAAGGGGATCGGGGCCGAGACCGCCCTCGACCTGGCCGCCCTGCATGAGGTCACGCGCCGCCTCGCCCGGGAAGAGGCCAACCGGCGCACGGTCATTTCCTCATGGTCGGCGCTCCTGGCCTATGTCCGGCTGTCCATGCAGCACGAGCCGCGCGAGCAGTTTCGCGTCCTCTATCTCGACAAGAAGAACCAGCTGATCCTGGACGAGATCCAGAACCGCGGCACGGTCGACCATGCCCCGGTCTATCCGCGCGAAGTCGTGCGCCGGGCCCTTGAGCTGTCCGCCAGCGCCATGATCATCGTCCACAACCACCCTTCAGGCGACCCGACGCCCAGCCGCGCCGACATCGACATGACCTGCCAGGTCATTGAGGCAGCCCGCGCCCTGGCGATTGAGGTCCACGACCACCTGATCGTCGGCCGCCAGGGCGTGGCCAGCTTCAAGCAACTGGGACTGATGTGACCACGCTTATCGCCGACCGCCTGATTACCGAACGCCTGAGCCTTCGCCCCGTCACGGTCGCGGACATGCCCGACCTGGTGCAGCTGTGGGCCGATGCCGACTTCACCCGCTTCATCATCGGCCGCGGCCTCAGCGAGGAAGAGGTCTGGCTGCGCTGCCTGCGCGACATCGGCCATTGGCAGGCCCTGGGCCATGGCAACTGGACGATCCGCGAGACGGCCACCGGCGACTATGTCGGCAGCGTCGGGGTGCTGGACTATCGCCGCGACATGAGCCCTGCCTTTGATGCCCCCGAGCTGGGCTGGGGCCTGGCCCCGCGCTTCCAGGGCAAGGGCCTGGCCTTCGAGGCGGTCCAGGCGGCCCTGGAATGGGCCGATGCCGAAATGGGCGCGCCACGCACCGTCTGCATGATCTCGCCCGAGAACCTGGCCTCGATCCGCCTGGCCGAGCGACTGGGCTACAGGCCCTATGCCGACACGACCTACAAGGAC
Organism: Pseudomonadota bacterium; assembly: GCA_023409795.1. Taxonomy (GTDB): domain Bacteria; phylum Pseudomonadota; class Alphaproteobacteria; order Caulobacterales; family Caulobacteraceae; genus Brevundimonas. The sequence continues at coordinate 1,380 of JAEYQX010000003.1, read as the reverse complement.
GCCCAGGTCACCCTGTTCCAGAGGCCGAACGCGCGCGCGACCTGACCCCTGCGCCAACTTGGGCTATGACGGTGCCAAGGTTCATTTTTTTCCAGTCAATCGAGAGTGCCGCCCATGCCCATGTCCGCCGATGTCCTGCATCAGCACCTGATCGAAGCCTTCCCCGATGCCGAGATCGCCATCGAGGACCTGGCGGGCGACGGCGACCATTATCGCGCCCGGATCGTCTCCAGCGCCTTCAAGGGCGTCTCGCGGGTCCGGCAGCACCAGATGGTCTATGCCGCACTCAAGGGCCAGATGGGCGGCGAACTGCACGCCCTGGCGCTGGAAACCGCCTCGCCCGTCGAGGCCGGCTGACCATGAGATACCGCCCCATTGGCGCGTCCGGCGCGGCGGTATCCACGCTTTGCCTCACCCTGGGCCGGTCGCACCTGGCCCGGGGCCCTGCCGCGCTCGGGGATCTGATCTTCTCGGCGCTGGAGCAGGGCATCAACGCCTATCACCTGGACTGCGCCGATCCCGACCTGCTGAGGGAGGCCGGCGATGCCTTCAGCCATGTCGAGCGCCGGCTTTTGTGGGTCAGCCTGAGCCTGGGCACAAGCCCGCATCCGCGCGGGTCTCGACGCGATTTCTCACCTGAGAGCCTGCGCCAGACGCTGGAGGACAGCCTTCGGGCCTCGGGCCTTGGCTGGTTCGACGTGGCCGTGCTGGACGAGCCGGCCGAGGCCGAACTGCCGCTCAGCTCACTTCAGGCCCTCAAGGCCATGCGCAGCAGCGGACAGGTGCGGCTCCTGGGCATTCGTGGCGACCACGCCGTCATGGACACCTATCTGTCGACCGGGGCCTTTGATGCCCTTTTCACGCCCTTCTCGGTCGAGGCGGACTGGCAGATTCGCTCGCGCCTTCGCGCCGCGCAAAAGCGCGACATGGCCATCTTCATCTATGACTATCAGCGCCACCTGGACCTGGCCTCGTCCCGCCCCGGCTCGGCCACGGCCCCCCGCAAGCCCGGGCTGTTCGCGATGATGGGAAAAAGGGCACCGGCCGAGGCGTCGACCCATCCCTTCGCCTTCCTGCACACCACGCCCAACTGGACGGCCGAAGAGATCTGCCTCGCAGCGGCCCTGACCGAACCCTCGATCGCCAGCGCCCTGATCCAGGTTTCCGACAGGCACAGCCTGGAAAGCCTGGCCCAGGTCCCCGAACGCCACCTGCCCGCTGGCCTTTCCGCGCAGATTGAGATGGCGCGTGTGGGGTGAGGGGGTTGGCGGGGCTGCGGACAGCAAAAAGCCCTGCGGCTTGGGGCTGCAGGGCTTTTGGGGTCTTGGGTGCGGGAGCAGGATTTGAACCTGCGACCTTCAGGTTATGAGCCTGACGAGC
>JAEYQX010000220.1 GCA_023409795.1 Pseudomonadota bacterium | reverse complement strand
GGTCAGGGTGACGGACTGGCCGGCCACCGCCTGCTCCAGGTCGCCGTCCAGGCTGACGATCCGGGCCACGCGCGAGCGGACGCCGGACGGGGCGACGACGACCGGGTCGCCGGGGCGCACCACGCCGCTGCTGATCCGGCCCATATAGCCGCGGAAGTCGAGGTTGGGCCGGTTGATGCCCTGGACCGCCATGCGCAAGGGCCGCTCGGCCCCGTCGCCGACGGGCAGGCTTTCCAGGGTCTGGATCAGGGTCGGGCCGGTGTACCAGTCGCAGTGGGGGCTGCGGGCGACCAGGTTGTCGCCGTCCTTGCCCGAGACCGGGATCAGGATGGGGCAGGGCAGGCCCGCCTCGGCCGCATAGGCGCTGTAGTCGGCGGCGATGGCGTCGAACACCTCGCGGGACCAGCCGACCATGTCCATCTTGGTCACGGCCAGGATGACGTGGCGCACGCCCAGCAGGGCCACGATATGGCTGTGGCGGCGGGTCTGGGTCAGCACGCCCTTGCGGGCATCGATCAGCACCACGGCCGCATCGGCGGTCGAGGCCCCGGTGGCCATGTTGCGGGTATATTGCTCGTGTCCGGGGGTGTCGGCGACGATGAACTGGCGCCGCGGCGTCGAGAAGTAGCGGTAGGCCACGTCGATGGTGATGCCCTGCTCGCGCTCGGCCAGCAGGCCGTCGACCAGCAGGGAGAAGTCCAGGCTGCCGTCCTCGCCCTTCAGAGCCGCCACCTGGTCCTCGGGCACGGCCCCGGCGTCGTGCAGCAGGCGACCGATCAGGGTCGACTTGCCATCATCCACCGAGCCGCAGGTGATGAAGCGCAAAAGCTCCTTGGTCGGGGCTGGCATCAGAAATAGCCCTCCTGCTTCTTGCGCTCCATGGAGCCGGCCTGGTCGCGATCGATCAGGCGGCCCTGGCGTTCGGAACTGCGCGAGGCCCGCATCTCGGCGATGACGGCATCCAGGGTCGTGGCCGTGCTCTCGATCGCGCCGGACAGCGGATAGCAGCCCAGGGTGCGGAAGCGCACGGACCTCATCTGCGGCACCTCGCCGGGGCGCAGGCGCATCCGTTCGTCGTCGACGACGATCAGGCTGCCGTCGCGCTCGACCACCGGGCGTTCGGCGGCAAAATACAGGTCGACCACGGGGATGTTTTCCTGGGCGACGTAGTCCCAGACATCCAGCTCGGTCCAGTTGCTGAGGGGGAAGACCCGCATGGTCTCGCCCGGCGCGGTGCGGGCATTATAGAGGCTCCACAGCTCCGGCCGCTGGCGGCGCGGATCCCAGCGGTGGCCGGGGCCGCGGAAGGAAAAGACCCGCTCCTTGGCCCGGCTGGCCTCCTCGTCACGGCGCGCCCCCCCGATGGCGGCGTCAAAGCCGTGCAGGTCCAGGGCCTGCTTCAGGCCCTGCGTCTTCCACAGGTCGGTATGGACGGCCGCGCCATGGTCAAAGGGGTTGATGCCCAGGGCCTCGGCCTCGGGGTTGCGATAGATGATCAGCCTGGCCCCGCTCTCGGCCGCCATCCGGTCGCGCAGCTCATACATGGCGCGGAACTTCCACGTCGTGTCGACGTGCATCAGCGGGAAGGGCGGTGGGGCCGGATAGAAGGCCTTTCGCACCAGGTGCAGCAGGGCCGCTGAATCCTTGCCGACCGAATAGAGCAGGACCGGGCGTGCGCACTCGGCCGCGACCTCGCGCAGGATATGGATGGCCTCTGCCTCCAGCCGCTGCAGGTGGCCAGGACGTGCAGGACGGGATGCCGGGGTGGGGGTCAGATCGGGCCGCGTCATGTCAGGCGGTGACGCCTACCTTTTGATAGAGTTCCTTGAGGCGTTGCTGATAGGCCTGCGGCGTGAATTTTGCAGCCTGAATCAGGCCCTTGGCTTCAAAATCTGTGCGCAGGGCCTCGTCGGCGTCCAGGGCCCGGATGCCGCGCGTCATGGCCTGGACGTCATAGGGATCGACGATGACGGCCGCATCGCCCGCCACTTCCGGCAGGGAGCCGCCGGTCGAGGTCAGGACCGCAGTGCCCAGCGCCATGGATTCCAGCACCGGCAGGCCAAAGCCCTCATAAAGCGACGGGAACAGGGTCGCCTTGGCCCCGCGGATCAGGCTGATCAGCATGGAGAAGGGCATGTATTCATACTGGCGGATGCGATCGGCGCTGGGGCCGCCATCGGCCTTGACCTGCTTGATCAGGGCCAGCTCGCCCTCTTCCAGCCAGCCCTTGCCGCCGACCACCACCAGGGGGGTCTGGCTGCCCGATGCCAGGTAGGCCTCGACGATCCGGCCCAGGTTCTTCTTGGGCTCGATGGCCCCGAAGTGCAGGAAGTAGTCCTTCCAGCCCAGGTTGAAGATGCCCTCCAGCTCGATGGTGACGTCTTCCTGGCTGCGCGAGGTCAGGCTTGAGGGCAGGTTGACCGCCTGGTAGGTATTGGTGACGCGGTCCTCGCTGACGCCCAGCATGCGGATGACGTCCTGGCGCGTCGTCTCCGACACCACGGCGATGTGGTCGGCGCGACTGGCCACCGCCTGGCACAGCGCCTTGTAGGTCGCCTTGTGGTCCATCGTCGTGTGCGGCAGGCGCAGCGGGATCAGGTCGTGGATAGTATAGACGTTGGGGCAGCCCCGGGCATGAAGCGGCAGGGTAGCCGTCCAGTGCATGACGTCGGGCGTGGGTACCTCGCTGGAGGCCTCAAAGGTGACGGGCGTCTCCTTACCATAGGCGGCAAAGGCGCGGTTGGCATAGTGGAACAGCTGTTGCGCCGCCCAATAGCTGTCGGCGGCGGGGCGGCCGCCTCCCTTGGTGGGCCAGATGACCTCGCTCGACGGCACGATGGCATAGGCATCGCGGCCCCGCATCGAGGCGCGGGTCTGGAGGAAGCGGTCGATCTTCCTCCGGAGGTTCATGCCCCCGGGCGCACGCGGCACGTCGATCAGGGCTGTCTCGTTCAGGACATTGTCGGCGTGCCGGGCCGAGGCGGGCCCATACAGGACCTGGGTGCCGAAGCCGATATCGCGGGCCGTTTCCAGCAGGTTGCGCCCGTAGGTTGCGATGCCCGTGCCCTTGGGGAGCGCCAGGTTAAAGCCGTCGATACAAATAGAGGTCATGGCGTTCCAGAGCTTTTTGGTGGGCGGATGTGGACGCCAGACAGTCTGAATCGTCAAGCATTAACCAATTCCGGCGCTTTTGAAGCGGGTTTGCGCCTGTAGCGTGTTCGCAACGCTTTTGTTGCAACTGCACCAAGCTTGAGCGTTTGCGGCTCGACCAGAAACGGCAACGCTGATAGGAAGGCCGTAGGCGACAACCATGTCGTCCACCTATAACTGATCTCGGAGGGCGGCATTTATGCGCGTCAAGAGTTTGATCCTGGCATCGAGCGCGGCGGCGGCCTTGGCCCTGTCGGCAGGTGCCGCTTCGGCTGAGCCGGACGGTTGGTACGGCGCGATTGACGCCGGCTACCACATCATCGACGACATCAACACGGAATCGTCGCTCAACGGCGTGAACTGGAACTGGGAAGTGAACGACGGCTGGGCCGCTTTCGCTCGCCTCGGCTACCGCTTCAACCCGAACTGGCGCGCTGAACTGGAAGGCGGCTATCGCTCGGGCGACATCGGCCGCGTCCGCGCCGTCTCGGGCGCCCAGGGCCTGTGCAACATCACCCCGGCCACCGGTCCGTGCCACTCGCCGGAAGGTGACATCACCGCCACCACCGTGATGGCCAATGTCATCTATGACTTCGGCACCCCCGACTGGACCCTGCGTCCGTTCGTCGGCCTGGGTGTTGGCGTGAACCGCGTCAACACCGACGCCATCGGTCGTCTGCGCCAGACCCCGGGCGTGACCTTCGCTGCCGACGATTCGTCGACCAAGTTCGCCGCTCAGGCTCTGGCCGGCCTGGCCTGGGCTGTCAGCGACCGCGCCAACATCGACCTGACCTATCGCTACCTGACGGGCGATGCCTCGTTCGATTCGTCGGTTGCCGGTGCCAACAACATCCCGTTCGGTGAATGGAACGGCGACTACGACCAGTCGCACACCGTGACCGTGGGCCTGCGTTACGCCTTCGGTGCCGAGCCGGTTGCCCCGCCGCCGCCGCCTCCGCC
>JAEYQX010000202.1 GCA_023409795.1 Pseudomonadota bacterium | reverse complement strand
GATCACCACCTTCTGGCCCGACAGCGAAGCCAGGGCTTCGGGCAGGGTCTCGGGCGCTTCCAGCGTCACCTCATTGCCCAGCCATGCAGGCAGGCCTTCCGTCACCTTGGCCGGATCGAGGAAGATGCGCGCCGAACCGTCGGCCCGCACAATCGCCTGCCCCAGCGGCAGCGGCGAGCGGATCACGTCGCCACCGCGGATGTTGAACAGCCACGCCAGCGACGACGGCGCGGTCAGCACGGCGGCGTCCGCGCCCTTGGCGGCAATGTCCTCGCCGATGCGGGCGCGCTTGGAAGCGGCGCTTTCACCGGCATATTGTTCGGGATGCGGCACGACCGGAGCCTGCGGCTGGGCCGGACGGTCGTTCCATGCCAGGTCGATGGGATTGGCCTCGAGCGCCTTCAGCGTCCCGCCGGCCTTTTCCACGGCGGCCCGCAGGCCGATCAGGGCATCGGGGCTGTGCAGGCGCGGATCATAGCCGATCACCTGCCCCGACTTCACATTGGCCGACAGCCAGCCGTTCAGCTCCGCCAGCGACACACGCTCGAACAGGGCTGCGTCGGTCTGGGCCTTGACCTGGACCGTATAGCGGCCATCGACGAAAACGGCGGCCCTGTCCGACAGCACCACGCCCGCACCGGCCGATCCGGTAAAGCCCGTCACCCATGCCAGACGTTCATTGGCATCGGGCAGGTATTCGTTCTGATGCTCGTCCTCGTGCGGGACCAGCAGGCCATCCAGGCCCTGCTTTGCCATTTCGGCGCGCACCAGAGGCAGGTGTTTTACGCCAAACGAAGGATCGGTGGTTTCGTCGAAATGCTGTCTCATGCCCCACCCTTACGCCTTCTGCCCAGACGGAAAAAGACGTGTGTTTCCTCCCCATTGCATGGGGAGGGGGACCGCGCAGCGGTGGAGGGGCCGCAGCACCCTGCCCCGCCCCTCCGTCCCGACGGCTCGCGCCGCCGAGCCTACCCCTTGCGCAGTTGCAATGCGCTCCACGCATCATGGTGGATGGTCTGCTCGACCTTGAAGCCCAGCGGCAGGTAGGCTTCCAGGATGCGCTCTTCCTGGGTGCGCAGCAGGCCGGACAGGATGGCGACCCCGCCCGGCTTCAGGGCATGGGCGATCTCGGGGGCCAGGAAGACCAGGGGCGCGGCCAGGATGTTGGCGAACACCAGGTCATAGGGCGCGTGCTGGGCAATGCGTGCATCGCTCAGGCCATCGGCGAAATAGAACTCGCACTTCGCATCATTGATGGCGGCATTTTCGTTGGCGATGCGGGCCGAGGGCTCGTCGATGTCGGTGCCGACGGCAATGGGCGAGCCGGTGCGCGCCGCCGCGATGGCCAGAACACCCGTGCCACACCCCACGTCCAGAACCTTCCCGAAGGTCTCACCCTTGTCCAGCAGGACGTCGAAGGCTTCCAGGCAGCCCACGGTCGTGCCGTGGTGGCCGGTGCCAAAGGCCGCGCCGGCGTCGATCTTCAGCGTGACGCGCCCTTCGGGGATCTTGCCCTGGTCGTGGGCCCCATAGACGAAGAAGCGCCCGGCCTCGACCGGCGGCAGGCCCGACAGGCTCATGGCCAGCCAGTCGGCATCGGCCAGTTTCTCGACCACCACCTCCAGATCGGCCTGTTCACGCAGGATGGCGGCGATGCCCTCGGCTTCGTCCTCGGTCGTCGGGAAGGCGTCGATGCGCCAGATGCCCTGGTCCTCGTCCTCTTCCAGGATCGAATAGGTGGCCCCTTCCAGCAGGGGGTTTTCGTCGATCACGGCCGCCGCGGCTTCGGCGGCATCGCGCGGGCCGCGGGCAATGACTTGGACTGCGGGCTGGGACATTTCTCAAACACCGTTATGATTATGATTCGTCAGCGCGGGCATGGGTACGCCCGCTTTTATCCGGGAGGGCGGGTCCATGGCTAAAGAACCAACTGAATCGAAATCGGCTGCGCCGAAAGCGGCAAAGGCCGCTTCCAAGCCTAAAGCGGCGGCAAAGTCGAGCACTAGTGCAACCGAAAAGACCGTAAAAGCGACGGCGGCAGCCAAGCCGAAGGCCGAGCCCAAGGCCAAGGCCCCCGCCGCTACCAGGAGCGAACCGGCCAAGAAGGCCGCAACCGCCAAGCCTGCGGCCAAGAAGGCGACCGCCAAGGCCGCCACGGCTGAAAAACCCGCTGCCAAGGCTCCGGCCAAGGCCGCCGCCAAGCCGGCCACGGCCAAGACTCCCGCCAAGAAGGCAGCCACCCCCAAGACGGCGACGGCCAAGCCCGCGACCGCCAAGGCTCCAGCCAGGAAGGCCGCCAAGCCTGCCGCGGCCGAAGCGCCCCCTGCACCCGAGAAACCCCCGGTCGTCGAGCCGGCGGTCGACATCCCGACCGTGGCCGAGGCTCCGGTGACGCCGACGGCCGAGACCCTGTCCGAAGCCCCGGCCTCCAGCCCGGCGGCGCAAACGGCCACCGCGGCGGCCGATGCGGCCCTGGACCCGGTCAAGCCGATCGACACTCCGGCCCAGGTCAAGAAGCCCGGCTTCTTTGCCCGCCTGTTCGGGTTGAAGCGCTAAGTCGCTGGACGGCAAAGAAAAAGGCCGGAGGGGATCGCCCCTTCCGGCCTCTGTCCTGTCTGGCTTCAGACGAAGTCTCAGGCTTCCGGCAGGTCTTCGGCCAGGATCGCCATTTCGAACATGAAGGAACCGGCTTCATCCTCATCTTCGAAGATCACGCCGATGAACTCGTCATCGACATAGACTTCGGCGGAATCGGCAACCTTGCGGGCCTTCACCTTGATGCCGCCGTGGTTGAAGGTGCGCTTCAGGTGCGTCTCGACGCGCTTCAGGTCGGATTCTTTCACGGGATAGCCTCTTTTGGTCACAAGCGTGTCGTTGGCCGAAGAAACTAGAGAAGCCCGCTCGCCGAGGGAAGCCCGCAAATCAGGCGTCCACAGGCCAGCCTCAGATCACGAAATCATAAACGACGTCGGCCAGGGTATGATCCATGGTCCGGGCCGGTGTCGCGTCGGTGGGGCAGTTGACGATCCGCGCCGGCACGCCCGCCGCCGTGCAGCCCGCGGCCACGGGCTTGAGCACCACCGAGCCGGACGCCACCTTGGCATAGTCGCCGATGGTGATGTTGCCCAGGATCTTGGCCCCGGCCCCCAGAAGGACGCCGCGCCCGATCTTGGGATGGCGGTCGCCGCGCTCGGCCCCGGTCCCGCCCAGGGTCACCGCGTGCAGCATCGAGACCTCGTCCCCCACCACCGCCGTCTCGCCGATGACGATGCCGGTGCCGTGGTCGATGAAGACGCCCTTGCCGATCCGCGCGGCGGGGTGGATGTCCAGCTGGAACAGCTCGGAAATCCGGCTCTGGAAATGGAAGGCCAGGGTGTCGCGCCCCTGCCCCCACAGCCAGTGCGCCACGCGCCAGGCCTGCAGCGCCTGGAAGCCTTTGAAATACATGAAGGGTTGCAGCAGGGTGCGGATCGCCGGGTCGCGGTCCTGCACGGCCTTCAGGTCCAGCTCGGCCGCCTCGACGATCGCCGGGTCCGAGGCAAAGGCCGCCATGGCCACCTCGCGGATCGTCATGGCCCCCAGCTCGGCATCGCCCAGCTTGCGCGCGATCTGGAAGCTCAGCGCCCCGGCCAGGTCGTCATGGGCCAACACGACCGCATTCAGCTGCGACGCCAGCTGCGGCTCCTCGCGGGCGGCCTCCAGGGCTGCGGCGCGCAGTTGCGTCCACAGGTCCACATCCTTGGGCACGATTTCCAGCTGGGCCATCCGCTCTCCGATCTTCAGCCCCTATTTTAAGCATCCTGTGCCCCATGCGCCAGTTCCCATGGTCCGGGGCGCATTTTGGCGGTGGCGCTTCCTCAGCGGAAACCCTAGCTATCGGCCATGACCCAGACTGACCTCAGCGCCCCGCTTCCCCTGCCTGTCGCCTCGGCCGAGATGGTCGCACGCCTGGCGCGCCGCCGCTCGGCCCCGGCCCAGTCCCTCATCGCGCCGGGTCCGTCCTGTTCCGCGGTCGAGCAGATCCTGACCCTGGGCGCGCGCACGCCGGCCCACGGCAAGCTGTTTCCCTGGCGCTTCGTCGTCCTGGGTCCCGAGGGCCGCGCCGACATGGCCGCCCGCCTGACGGCCCTGGCCGCCCGCCAGCACCGCGCCGAAAAGGACATCAAGGTCCTGGCCAAGCTGGCCAATCCGCCGATGACCATCATGGTCGTCTCCAGCCCGATCCACGGCCACAAGGTCCCGGTCTGGGAACAGCAGCTGTCCGCCGGGGCCGTCTGCATGAACCTGGAACACGCCGCCGACGCCCTGGGCTACAGCTCCAGCTGGATCACCGACTGGTATGCCTATGACCCCGAGGCCACCGCCCTGTTCGGCCTCCGCGAGGGGGAGACCATCGCCGGCTTCATCCACTTGGGCACCCTTGCCGAAGGCCCCCTGGAACGCCCCCGCCCCGACCTGAACGACAAGGTCGAATACAGGGCCTAGCCC
>JAEYQX010000166.1 GCA_023409795.1 Pseudomonadota bacterium | reverse complement strand
CTTCCTGCTCCTGCTCGTCGGGCTGGTCGTCCTGGGGCTTGTCGGGTTCGTCCTCGCCCTGGTCGTCGTCGCTGTCGCTGCCCTCGGCGTCACCGGGATCCAGGTCCAGGGCGCGCAGCACGGCCTTCAGGCGGCGGGCAAAGGCATCCTGGTCCTCGGCCACGTCGACCAGGGCATCCAGCTCAGGCCCCGCCTTGGCTTCCAGCTGGGCGCGGACCTGGTCCAGCATGGTGCGCGCGCCATCGGGAGCGGGCTGGCCGGTCAGGCGCTCGCGCACCAGCAGGGCCGCTGCCTCGGCGACCGGCACCCGCTCGGCCTCGGCCCGGAGCAGGCCGGCCTTCTCCAGCCGCGTCAGCAGGGCCGCGGCCAGGTTGGCCTGGACCCCTTTCAGCCCGCGCGCGCCCACGGCCTCGATGCGGGCCTGCTCGACGGCGTCAAAGACCTCGGCGGCGTCGCGGTCCATCGGGCGCTGGCGGGCATTGAGGGCCGGGTCATGGTTGGACAGGCGCAGGGCCAGCCGGTCCGCCTGGCCGCGCAGGCTGGCGCTTTCGGGCGCGCCCGGGTCGCGCGGCGGGTGGGGCAGGGTCAGGACCCCATTGGCCAGCCTGGGCCCCTCATTGCTGAAGTGGACTTCCAGCTCGGCCTTCTCGGCCAAGGCGCGCGCGGCATGGGCCAGGGCGCGCTTGAAGGTTTCAGCAGGGGTCTGGGCGGCAGGCATGATCTTCACATAGACCACCCTGTGCCAGGGATTAAGGGGCCAGTCGGGATTGTTGTGCGATCACGCCGCTCGCGACTGGTCCCCGGTGTCGTGGGGGCGGGCCCTAGAAGACCGAGCGGCCACCCGGCGAGCGGCCGGGCGAGCCGAACTCGGCGTTCTGCGGCAGGCGCTGCAGCTCGCGGATGTGGTCGTCGTTGACGCGGGTTCTCTGGCTGCTGTTCACCGGCACGACCCGGCAGACCCGCTGCAGGATGTTGCTGTCCATCGGGCGTTCGCGACGGCAGACCGTCTTGGTCTCGCCGGTCAGGGTCGGGCCCCGGGCGACCACCATGCCCGGCGGGTTGATGGTGGTGGAGTCGCGCAGGCGCTGGCGCTCCGGCTCGGCCTGTTCCGGGGTCGCTTCAACCTGGCCCGCAGCGAGGGAAAGGCTGACGACAGAGGTCAAGATCAGCAGCATGGCCCGTCTCCTTGTCTGGAGCGGGCAGTCTGTGACTCCAGACGTCCATTTGCAACAAGGTTATATGAAGCCGGGATTTCTGGCTGGCGGCCGAAATGACAAGGGGCCGGTGGATCGCTCCACCGGCCCCCTGCGGTTCAGTCCCGGTTGTTACTCGGCCGGGGTGGCCTTGCGAACCTCGACCGGCAGGCCCAGGGCCTCCAGCTGGGGCGCGACCTTCTCGGCGTCACCGACGATGACCCAGACGAACTTGGCCGGGTCGATGGCGGCCTTTGCGGCGGCATCCATCTGGGCGGCGGTGGCGGCATTGATCCGCGCGGCCAGGCCTTCCTGGTAGCCGTCGGGGCGGCCATACAGGTCGTTGGAGCGCAGGGCACCCAGGACGGCGTTCGAGGTCTCGTAGGAGCCGGCCAGCGAGCGGGTGTCGCCCAGGATGGTGCGCTCGTGCTCCTGCGGCGTCACGCCTTCCCCGTTCAGGAAGCGGTTGTACTGATGCAGCAGGGCCTGGACGCTCTCGCCGGTGCGGTCGGCCTGGACCGGGGCGTTGACGATATAGGGCGAGCGGCCCTGATAGGTCGAGATATTGCCCCGCACGCCATAGGACCAACCCTTGGTCTCGCGCAGGTCGGCGTTGATGCGGCTCATGAAGTCGGCCCCCAGGACCGTATTGCCCAGGCCCAGGATCAGGTTGTCATCCGTGCCCGACACCGGCAGGACCTGGCCGCCCATGATGATCGACTGCGGCGATTGCGGGCGGTCGATCAGGACGATGCGGCTGGTGGTCTGGGGCAGGGGCTGGCTGAAGTCCTTGGTGCCCTTGGCCACCGACGGGGCCTGCCAGTCGCCCAGCGCGGCGTTCAGCTGGGCCGTGACCTCGGCCAGAGGCAGGTCGGAGACGACGAACAGCTTGGCATTGTCCGGGCGGATCCAGGTCTGGTGCTCGCCCACCAGGTCCTCGCGCGTCAGGGCGGTGACCACGTCCGGCGTGCCCGAACCCATGGCAGGGCGGCCATAGGGATGGGTCTCGCCATAGATCAGCGGCGGGAAGGCACGGGCGGCCAGGGCGGCCGGCTGGGTCTGCTCGCTGGCCAGGCGCGCCAGGCGCTGGGCGCGCAGGCGCTCGATCTCGGACGGGGCAAAGGCCGGGTTGCGCAAAACGTCGGCAAACAGGGTCAGCGACGGGGCCAGGTTGGTCGAGACGGTGCTGAGCGACGCCGTGGTCCGGTCCATGCTGGTGCCGAAGTTCATCGAGGCACCCAGGCGCTCCTGGGCCTCGGCCAGGGCCAGGGAGTCGCGCGTGGTCGAGCCTTCGCGCATGACGTCGATCATCAGGGTGTGGGCCCCCAGGCGATCGGCCCGGTCAGCGGCCACGCCGGCGTCGAAGTCCAGGGCGATGCGCGTCACCGGCACCGCGGTCGAGTGGGCATAGACCACCTCGATGCCGTTGTTCAGCACGGCGCGTTCGACATCGGGGAAGTCGACGTTCTTGACCTCGCCGATGGCCGGGGCCGGATCACGCGGAGTGCGCACGATCTCAGCGGCCGGCGTCGGGGTCGCGCCCGACGGGGTGGCCGCGGCCTCGCTATAGGCCTCGCGCTCGCCCGGCAGGACGGTCTGGCTGTAGACCGGGCGGGTCAGCCAGCGCTGCATGGCGGCCTTGACCTGGTCCGGCGTCACGGCGGCAAAGCGCTTCAGCTGGTTCTTGTAGTGCTCCGGGTCACCGGCATACAGCTGCCCCTCGGCCAGGACCGAGGCCTTGCCATTGGCCTGTTCCAGGCCCTGGATGGTGCGCGAGGCATACTGGGTGACGACGCGGTCGATCTCGTCCTGGGTCGGGCCCTCGGCCATCAGGCGGTTGAAGGCGGCGTCCATCCGCGCGGCCACGGCCTCATGATCCTGGCCCGGCTTTACCATGGCCGAATAGGAGAACATGCCGACGCGCTGGAAGGCCTGGTTGCCCGCCGAGACGCTGGAGGCGGTCTGGTCGCCACGGACCAGGTCATTGTCCAGGCGAGACGAGTTCAGGCCACCCAGGACCGAGGCGGCCACGCTCAGCGGCACCGCATCCTCATGCAGCAGGCCCGGCACCACCCAGGTGCGGCTGACGCGGGCCTGGGCCACGCGGTCATGCAGGGTCTGGCTGATCGGCGCGGCCAGGGTCGGGATGTCCGCCTGGGCCGGGGTGTTCACGGCACCGGCGGGGATATGGCCGAAATACTTGGTGACCAGTTCGCGGGCCTCGGCCTCGTTGATGTCGCCCGACAGGACCAGGACCGCATTGTTCGGGCCATAGTTGTCGATGAACCACTGGCGCACCGTCTCCATGCTGGCCGCATCCAGGTCAGCCATCGAGCCGATGGTCGAGTGGCGATAGGGGTGGCCCTCCGGGAACAGGGCTTCCAGCGTGGCATAATAGGTCAGGCCATAGGGCTGGTTGTCGCCCTGGCGCTTTTCGTTCTGGACGACGCCGCGCTGCAGGTCCAGCACCTCCTGGCTCACCTGGCCCAGCAGGTGGCCCATGCGGTCCGACTCCAGATAGAGGGCATAGTCCAGGGCCGGGGTCGGCACGGTCTGGAAGTAGTTGGTGCGGTCAAACCAGGTGGTGCCGTTCAGCGCCGTGGCCCCTGCGGCATTCATCGTCTGGATGTGCGAGTGCGGGCTGTTTTCCGAGCCGCCGAACATCAGGTGCTCGAACAGGTGGGCAAAGCCGGTCGAGCCCTTGGGCTCATCCTTGGAGCCGACGTTATACCAGACGCTGACGGCCACGACCGGGGCCTTGCGGTCCTCGTTGACGATGACGGTCAGGCCATTGTCCAGCTGGAACCTCTGCCAGGGAATGTCGACCCGCGCGATCAGGTCGGCCACCGGTGCCCCGCGCAGTTCCTGCGCCTGGGCCTCTACCGCCGCCGAGGCCGCCCCCGACGCCGCCCCCGACGCCGACGCCGACACCACCGCATGGGCCCCCGCCGAAACCGGGGCCAGGCCCACCATCAAAGCGGCCACCGCGGCCGAGCTCACCAGACGACGCATAGGCCGATCCTCCCACATTGAAACCGGCCCGAACCTTAACCGTCTTATCTGCGCCATCAATGCGCACTGACCAACCTGTCAGAAAGTTCATGTTTGGGGGGAGGGAAGGGGCAAGCGCCGCCTGGTCAATTGGGTCTGCTCTGGCTACCTTTGGTAGGTGGAGGGCACATGGTTGACCAATCAAAGGTAGGAACCAACTGGAGCGTGGCCGAACTCGATGCCATCGTGGCGGAGTATTTCGCCATGCTTGAGGCCCAGTCAGCGGGTCAGTCCTTCGTCAAAGCGCACCGCGTTCGCGCCTTGGACGCAGAGATTGGTCGTGGAACGAAATCGATCGAATTCAAGCATATGAACATCTCGGCGGTATTGACCGAGTTGGGTATGCCGATCGTTCGCGGCTACCGTCCGATGCCGAACTATCAACGTGCGATTTTTCCTGCGCTTGAGCGTTATCTTGATGCCCATCCGCAAGCCTGGGAGCTGGGCGTTACGCCAATGTCCCCGGAGCCAGCCTCGCCGACTATGACGGTCCAGGAGGCGTCGCAGGAATTCAACACACCCTGGAGCGGGCCCGCGATCGACCTGTCCGATGCCATTTTGCCGATCACGACCCCGCCGCCCCTGGGCCCGGCCCGCAAGCCTCGCGATCCCAGCCTCGCGCGCATCATTCGAAAATATGATCCCGCTGCCCGTGATCATCGCAACCGACAACTCGGTTTCAATGGCGAACGCCACGTCTTCAATCATGAACGAGCCTTTTTGAAAGCCCACGATCGCCCCGATCTGGCACGTAAGGTTGAGTGGACGTCGCAGGAGCGCGGGGACGGTGCCGGTTATGACATTCGAAGCTTCGATCCCGACGGCAAGGAACGCCTGATCGAGGTGAAGGCCACGCGGGGTGGACCGACTACGGACTTCTTCCTGACGCGGACAGAAAAGGAGGTGTCGCTAGAACGACCTGACGCCTGGCGACTTTATCGCGTGCATGACTTGGCGGTTGCTCCAGGACTGTTCCAGTTGCGCCCGCCTTTGGAGGACTCAGTGACCCTGACTGTTGAGGCGTGGCGCGCAGGGTTCGACTGACTCAGCTGTCGGACGGCTTCCAGACGAACATCAGTGATTTGACGCTGCGCGCCCGATCCTAGGTCGACCATTTTGGTGACGTCACCGAAATGGTCCGACGGGCTCAGGCCAACACCTGTCGCCGCCACCCGGGCCTTATCGATGACCGCCAGGAAGTTCCGGTAATCCTGATAGCCAAGCAGGGGTGCCAACTGCCGCGCCAGCCAAAATTCCACGCCATCCTCTTCATGTCGGATTGATTCAAAAGACTGACGATGGGGTGTGGTGATTTCGGTCATGAAGGCATCATGCCTGATAGAGAACAAATTGGCAGCACGCGGTTACTCGAAACCTTTGACGCCCAGCAAAAAGCCCCGGCCTTGGGTCGGGGCTTTGGCATTTCGGGGCGAGGGTGGCGATCAATCGTCGTCCATCTTGAGGGCGGCAATGAAGGCTTCCTGCGGAATCTCCACCTTGCCGAACTGGCGCATGCGCTTCTTGCCCTCTTTCTGCTTCTCCAGCAGCTTCTTCTTGCGGGTGGCGTCGCCGCCGTAGCATTTCGAGGTCACGTCCTTGCGCAGGGCGCGGACGGTTTCGCGGGCGATGATCTTGCCGCCGATGGCCGCCTGGATCGGGATCTGGAACATGTGCGGCGGGATGAGTTCCTTCATCTTCTCCACCATGCCGCGACCACGTGTCTCGGCCCGCGAGCGGTGGACCAGCATGGACAGGGCGTCCACCGGCTCGGCGTTGACGAGGATGCTCATCTTGACCAGGTCGCCGACCTTGTAGTCGGTGATCTCGTAGTCGAACGAGGCATAGCCCTTGGAGATCGACTTCAGGCGGTCATAGAAGTCGAAGACCACCTCGTTCAGCGGCAGCTCATAGATGACCATGGCGCGGCTGCCGACATAGGACAGCTCCAGCTGGTTGCCGCGGCGGTCCTGGCACAGCTTGATCACGCCGCCGAGGTATTCGTCCGGCGTCATGATGGTGGCCTTGATCCACGGCTCGGCAATGGTCTCGATCTGCATGACATCGGGCAGGTCGGCCGGGTTGTGCAGGTCGATCTCGGTGCCGTCGCGCTTTTGGATCTTGTAGACGACCGAGGGGGCCGTCGCGATCAGGTCGAGGTTGAACTCGCGGCTCAGGCGCTCCTGGATGATCTCCAGGTGCAGCAGGCCCAGGAAACCGCAGCGGAAGCCAAAGCCCAGGGCCGGGCTGGATTCCATCTCGAAGGTAAAGCTGGCGTCGTTCAGGCGCAGCTTGCCGATGGCGGCGCGCAGGTCCTCGAAATCGGCGGCGTCCACGGGGAAGAGGCCGCAGAAGACCACCGACTGGACCTCCTTGAAGCCCTTGAGCGGTTCGGCGGTCGGCTTTTTCTCCTCGGTGATGGTGTCACCGACGGCGGCGTGGGCCACTTCCTTGATCTGGGCGGTGATGAAGCCGACCTCGCCCGGGCCAAGCTGCTCGACGGGCGTGTTCTTGGGCAGGAAGACGCCGACGCGGTCGACCAGGTGGGTCGAGCCGGACTGCATCATCTTGACCCGCATCCCGGCCTTCAGGATGCCGTCGAAGACGCGCACCAGCAGGACGACGCCGAGGTAGGGGTCGTACCAGGCGTCGACCAGCATGGCCTTCAGCGGTGCGTTCACGTCACCCTTGGGCGCGGGCAGGCGGGTGACGATGCCCTCCAGCACGTCCTCGATGCCCAGGCCCGACTTGGCCGAGCATTCGATGGCGTCCGACGCATCCAGGCCGATCACGTCCTCGATCTGGGCCTTGACCCGCTCGGGCTCGGCCGCAGGCAGGTCGATCTTGTTCAGGACCGGGACGATCTCGTGGTTGTTGTCGATGGCCTGATAGACATTGGCCAGGGTCTGGGCCTCGACCCCTTGCGAGGCATCGACGACCAGGATCGAGCCCTCGCAGGCGGCCAGCGAGCGCGACACCTCATAGGCGAAGTCGACGTGGCCCGGCGTGTCCATCAGGTTGAGGATGTATTCCTCGCCATCCTTGGCCTTGTAGGTCAGGCGCACGGTCTGGGCCTTGATGGTGATGCCCCGCTCCTTCTCGATGTCCATGTTATCGAGAACCTGCTCCGACATCTCGCGCGCGGTCAGGCCCCCCGTGAACTGGATCAGGCGGTCGGACAGCGTGGACTTGCCGTGGTCGATGTGGGCGACCACCGAGAAGTTACGGATACGTTCGATAGGGGGCGTCGTCATGGGGACGGCGCTTAGCATTACCGGGGAACATTGGCTATTGCCTGGGCGCCGCAGGGCAGGGGTGGTGGCGGCAAAAACAGCTAGGGCCCGCCGGCCTTGCACCGACGGGCCTTTTTCGCAGCCGGGATGACCGGGTCAGGCGTCGTTCGTCGCCTGGGCCAGGCGCGGGGATGCCTGGGCGCGGGCACGCCAGACCAAAAAGCCGATCGCGGCACCGGCCATCGCCAGCAGGCCCAGCCCCACCAGCGGGCGGAAGACGATCCAGGACGCGGCGATGACCACGGCGCTGATGCAAAGGCCAAGGGCCGCGGCGACCAGACCGGTGCCCATGCGCACCACCTTGCCGAACAGGGGCACGACATCGGCAAGGACGCCGAGGGGAGCCAGGACCATGCCAAATGCGGCGATCATGACCACCACGCCGACGACCCGCAGGATCCAGGTAAGGACCTGGTTGGCCGATCTGGCCTGGGCGAACATCTCGTCGGCCGAGGCCGTGCCGGCCGTGACCATCAGCAGCGGCGCGCCCGCCCTAGTCGGATAGGGACGCAGGACGCCGTTGGTCTGGGCCCCGATCACGCTCAGGACCTGGTTCTGGGGCGCGACCAGATAGGTCACCTTCATGTCGCCGACCTGGGGAGCGGCGGGATTGGCGCCGATATAGAGGCCGTTCTCGGCCAGGCTGACGGCCTGGCCCAGCTGGGCGGCGGCGGCGCGGGCCTCATCCTCGGTCAGGTTCAGCGGGGTCTGCGCGCTGACCTGCTGCAGGCCATCGCGGTCAAGCCTGAAGGCCCCCAGGCGCGCCTGGTCTGCCAGGAAGCTGGCATCGGCCAGGGTGGCGGCCGGATTCTGGTGCCCGGCGGGCTGGTGGAAGCTGGAGGAATCCTGGGGACTGTCGGTCCAGGCCTTGTCATAGGCATAGGTGGTGACGGTTTCCTCGCCGCCGCCCAGCTTGGTGCGGGTCTCGGACCTGCTGGTCTCGATCCACTGGAAATACTGGACCTTGCGCTGCAGGCCCAGGGCCTCGGCCTGGATGCCCAGGTCGGTGTCGATCCTGTGGCCGTCGGCCACGGCCGGGGCGGTGAGGTGGACCAGCCTGCCCTCGTTGGAGGCCTGCAAGGCGGTGGCGGCGACGGGCGTGACGACCCGGGCCCCTTCGTTGTTGGAGCGGATCGACTGGACCGAGCGGCCCTCGTTCCATCCCAGCAGGATGATGCTGGCCAGGATCAGGGCAAGGCCGGTCAGCACCCCGCCAAAGGCCGAGCCCAGGCGCGCGAACCAGCCCCTCTGCGACGTCACGGAGACGGTGTCATTGGACATGATGGAGGTTCCAGAACAGAAGCGGGCACCGCCTCAGCCGGGCGATGCCCTTGTCAGCAGGTCAGGGGGTCTCGGTGATGATCAGGGTGGCCGGAGCCGTCTCGCCGAAGACGCCGACCCAGATGTCATAGGTGCCGCTCTGCGGGCGGCCGAAACGCACCTCGGCGTCGCCGTCGCCATAGGAATCATCATCGCAATACCAGCGGCCGTCGGGGCCGTTGATCACCAGGGTGGTGTCCGCGCGCGACAGGGTGCGGAAGACCAGCGGCAGGCTGCCGGCATCATAGGTGATCTCGAAGTCCGGGGCCTCGCTGATATTGCCGATGCACGCGCCGGGCAGGTGGTTGGCGCTGGAGCCGCCGCCAGCGTGCATCTCGACATTATAGGGATCGGGCGTGAAGCCCGCGCTCAGGTGGATCTCGCCATAGTTGGCGGTCATGTGGGCCGACTGGGCCAGGACGGGGGTGGCCAGAAGGCTGGCGGCCGCGGCGGCGAGCAGCAGGGTCTTTTTCATGCAAAGGTCCTCGAATGGCGCCCTTCGGCGCATTGGCGGGGCCGTTGCCGGTTCAAGGCCAGCCCGGACGCCTGTCTAGCCAGTCGGGCCCGCCGGGGCAGCACCATGGATAGGGGGGTCCCCGGCAGGCGAGCGTTGATTTATGTCCTGGCCTTGCCGTAAACGCAGGAAAGCTGAATTTTCGACGGAGTCATCCCATGGTCAGCGCCCGGGATACGCAGGTACGGCCGCTGTGGGGACGGCTTTCGCGCGCGCTCGAGCAGCGGCCCCTGGCCCGGCTGGCCCTGTTCGTCGTCCTGGCCCAGGCCCTGTTCTGGGGCCTGTATGCGGCACCGTGGGGGCCGGTGAACACCATGGCCTCGATCGACCGGATCGATACCACCCATGCAGCCCTGGCCGAGATCAGCGCCCCGACCCTTGAGGCCGCCGACGCGGCGGTGCACGAGAAGGTGAACCTGCCCTATACCGACTGCTGCGGCCCCATCTACCTGTCGCTGAAGACGAACTTCCTGCTGGACCAGACCCCGGTCGAGGGGCTGGGCATGATCGCCTACCAGCAGGTCGACAACTTCATCATTCGCCTGAATGGCACGGTGATCCACCGCATCGGCCGGATGGAGATCGGGCGCCAGAGCTTCCATGGCCAGCAGGCCTATCTGCTGCACCTGCCCTCTGGCCTGCTGCGACCGGGCGAGAACGAGATCGCCTTCATCACGGTGCGCGACGGCTTTCCCTATACGGACCTGGTCCCGCCCCTGATCGGCCCCTATGAGCAGGTCCGCGAGGCGACGGCCCTGCGGTTCTGGCAGGTGAAGGACTATCGGATGCTGGGCGGGGGGCTGACCTTTGTCCTGGGCCTGTTTGCCCTGATCATGATCTTCCGGGCCCAGGACCGCCGCTTTGCCGCCTGGCTGATGGTCCTGTCCTGGTCGTGGACGGCCCTGGCGGCCTATGGCCTCTATTTCGACCTGCCGTTCGGCGGGATCGGGCGGATGATCGCCTTCTTTGCGATCAACACCCTGGTCGGGGCCAGCCTGCTGTGCTTCATCGACTGCTGGACGCGCAGGCCCCTGCCGTGGGGACAGTCGGTGATCGAGATCAGCTGGCTGGCGGTCAATGGCCTGTTTGTCTTCTGCCTGCTGACCCTGCCCATGCCCACCGGCTATGATGTGCCGAACCAGGTCTGGACCTGGTATTCGCTGGGCCTGGGCGTGCTGGTCGTGGCGCGCCTGGTCTGGCACTTCGCCACCGCCCGCGAGGATCGGCACCTTGAGGCCGCCATCCTGTCGATCGTGGCGGTCTGCCTGGCCCTGGATGCGGTGGGCGACAGCTTTGGCCTCTTGTCCGGCGGCTATCTGATCGACGCGGCCCCCCTGTTGCTGCTCGCCTTCGTCGCGGCCTTTGTCCAGCGCAACTTCGTCCTGTTCCAGTCGGCGGTGGGGCTGAACAGCCTGCTGGAAAGCCAGCTGAGGGTGCGCGAGCAGGAACTGGCCGAGGCCCATGCGCGCGAGCGTGACCTGATCGGCCTGCAGGCCCGCCGCGAGGAACGCCGCCGTCTGATGCGCGATATGCACGACGGGGTCGGGGGCCAGCTGATCGGGCTTCTGCTGTCGGTGCGGCGCGGGGCCGTCGACAACGAGACGGTGATCGAGGGCCTGCAGACCGTCATGGACGAGATCCGGCTGATGATCGACACCACCGACGCCGAGAGCACCACCCTGGAAGCCATGCTGGCCGTGTTCGAGGCCCGGGTGCGCCCGCGCGTCGAGGGGGCCGGGTTCCAGTTCCTGTGGCGTGATGAGCGCCAGGCGGGCGGCGAGCTGTCGCCCCAGGCCGTGCTCCAGGTCTTCCGCATCATGCAGGAGGCGGTGACCAATGCCCTGAAGCACTCGGGCGGCTCAACCATCGAGGTGGCGATCGCAGGCGGGCCTGCCGAGGGGCTGCAGATCCGGGTGACCGACGATGGCCAGGGCCTGTTGGGCGCGGCCCATGAGGCGAGGCCCGGTGTCGCGGGCGGCCATGGCCTGGGCAATATCCGCGGGCGCGCCGAGGCCATCGGGGCCGAGGTCCGCTTCACCCCCGCCCAGCCGGGCCTGTGCATCACCCTGAACCTTCCCGCCCAGCAAGAGGTGGCCCAAGCGGCATGACCCAGCCGACATCTGCCCCTGTCATCGGCATCCTCGAGGACAGCGGCCCGGTCCGCGACCATTTCGTCCAGATCATCGACCAGGCCCCTGACCTTGTCCTGGGGCCGGTGGCCACCGCCCTGGCCGAGGCCGACAGCCTGGTCAATGAGGGGGTGAGCCTGGTCCTGACGGACCTTGGCCTGCCCGACGGCAGCGGGCTGGACCTGATCCCGCGCCTGAAGGCGGCCGGAATCTCGGCCCTGGTCATCACCGCCTTCGGGGACCGTGAAACCGTCCTGGCGGCACTGGAGGCGGGGGCCGATGGCTATCTGCTCAAGGATTCCGCGACGGATGAGGTCCTGAACGGCATTCGCCTGACCCTGGCGGGCGGGGCCCCGATCAGCGCCGCTGCGGCCGTCTATCTGCTGGAGCGGTTCCGCAAGCCGCCTGCGTCCCGCGCGGCACCTGCGGCCGAGCGACTGACCCCGCGTGAGCAGGAACTGCTGGCCCTGTTCTCGCGCGGCCACAGCTACAAGTCCGCCGCCCGCGAGCTGGGCATCTCGCCCCTGACGGTCGGTGATCACGTCAAGGCCATCTATCGCAAGCTGGAGGTCAACTCGCGCGGCGAGGCGGTCTTTGCCGCGGTCCAGCGCGGCCAGCTCAGCCTCTGACCGGCCCCCATATCCATGGCGCCGCGCCCGTTTGCGAGGCCGTCTAGACAGGAGGCAGAGCGACCGGGCTCTGTCTTCTGATGCGGGAAACCGATGGCCCCCTGCCTGCCTGTGCGACCTGGTGTATCGCTTGCCGTGGTGGCGGGCGGGCTGATGCTTGCCCTGGGCGGCTGTGACCGCCAGCCTGCGTCGCGCGATGCGCCCCAGGCCCCCCGGGCGGCCACCGCCATGGGGCCGCCTGCGCCCCCGGCTGCCGCGCCCGTGGCCACCCCGCCGCTCTATGCCTCGCAGCAGCTGCCGCTCCTGGCCGCGCCGGGGAAGGTGGAAAACC
>JAEYQX010000146.1 GCA_023409795.1 Pseudomonadota bacterium | reverse complement strand
TTCGCATCCTGGCGACATGCCGTTCGAGTAACCGATTGTCCGATCTTCTGGCCCTTCTGCCGCCTGGACCGCCTCTGATCCTTCAGGATGCAGGGCGGACGGTGCTGGCCGAGCAGGCCCTGGAGGGCCTGATGCCGGCCGAGGCCTATCGCCGTCCCGAGCTCATGCACTGCACCGTCCCCGTGGCCGACCTGGTCACGGATGGGGGCGAGCGCGTCGACCAGCTCCTTCACGGCGAGGCCTTTGACCTGCTGCACCGCCAGGGTGACCGCGGCTGGGGCCGTGCGCGCCGCGACGGTATCGTGGGCTGGGTCGCCCTTGACCGGATCAAGCCCGGCGCGCCCCTGGCGACGCACCGCGTCACCTCGGTGAAGGCTGCCCTGCCGCTGAATGCCCTGGTGGTCGGGAAGGGCGAGGGCGTGGGCGCGGCTGACCTGGCCCCCATCGGATCCTTCGAGCGCGACCTGGCCTCGGTGGCCGAGCGCCTGGTCGGCATCCCCCATGCCCTGGGCGCGCGCTCCTCCCATGAGACGGACTGTGCCGGCCTGGTCCAGCAGGCGCTCCTGGCCTGTGGCCTGCCGGGCCCGCGCCGCTCGGCCGCACAGGCCCAGCTGGGCGTGCCGGTGCCCGTCGCCGAGGCCGCGCGCGGCGACCTGGTCATCTGGCTCAACGACGACAGCGGCTGGACCGGCCACTCGGCCCTGATGGTCGACGGGTCCCGCGTCATCCATGCCACCGGCCACCACGGCCGCGTCGTGATCGAGCCCCTGGCCGAGGTCGAGGCCCGCCTGGTCGCCGCGGGCTACGCCCCCGCCCTCCTGCGCCGGGTCTGGGCCTAGCCCCCCTTCACCCGCCATCCGCCGACAGGCCGGCAGCAGCCCTGGCCGGCCCAAAGAAAAAGGCGACCCGCAGGCCGCCTTTCCCAAGTCATTGCTGTTGCCAGGTTCAGGTCGTCGGTGCGGCGACCGGCGCTTCCTGGGTGGCAGCGGTGTCGGCCACAGTGGTCTCGGCAGCCGGGGCACCCTCGGCCGCAGCCTCACCCTCGACAGCCGCCTCGGCCGGAGCCTCGGCACCCGGCTGGCGGGCGGGATCCGGCGCCGGGATGGCCAGGCCTTCCGAGCCCTGGGTGCGCATCCAGGCGATCAGGTTGATGCGGGTCTTCTCGTCGCGGATACCGGCGAACGACATCTTGGTGCCCGGCACATAACGGCCCGGGGCCGTCAGGAAGGCGTCGATCTCGTCATAGCCCCAGGTCGGGGCCTCGGCCTTGTGCTTGGCCATGGCGTCCGAATAGGCAAAGCCCGCCGCGTGCATGACCGGGCCGCCCAGGGCACCGAACAGGTTCGGGCCGATGCCGTTGGCCCCGCCCGAATTGATCGTGTGGCAGGCCTGGCAGCGCGCAAAGGCGGCTTCACCGGCGGCCAGGTCAGCCGTCGGCAGGACCGTGCCCCAGTCGATCGGCAGGACGGCCGCCTCGGCACCGCCCGCAGCCTCGTCCGGCGCGTCCACAAAATAGCCCATCTTTTCGGGCTGTTCGGTGTGGTAGACCATGCCTGAAACCTGCTGGACCACCAGAATGACAAAGGCGGTGCCCAGGCACGCGCCCATAATCTTGTTCCACTTAAGATCGCCGCTCATCGCGTCGTCGCTTCCCGTCTCTAATGAGCCCCCCGACCGCGTAGCGGCGTTCAGGCGTATTCTTGCGTGGGCGTGTCTTACACGCTAGCGCGACCTTCGCAACTGGCCCGGACGTTTCCGGGCGCATCTGGACCTCGTCAAGCCGATGAATCCGCTGATTTTGATACCCGCTCGCATGGCCGCCACCCGTTTACCGGGTAAACCCCTGGCCGATATCGGCGGCAAGCCGATGATCGTGCGCGCCTGGGAGCAGGCGTCGCAGTCCGGCTATCGGGTCGCCGTCGCGGCTGGCGATCCGGAAATTGTCGAGGTTGTTGAAGGGGCTGGCGGCCAGGCCGTGCTGACTGACCCGGCCCTGCCCAGTGGCTCGGACCGCATTCGCGCCGCCGTCGAGGCCGTCGATCCGGCCGGCCAGCACGACGTGGTGATCAATATTCAGGGCGATATGCCCTTTGCCTCGCCCCGACTGGCCCAGGCCTGCGCCGAACTGCTGGCTCGCGAATCAGCGTGCGATATCGCCACCCTGGTCGCCGCCGAGGCTGATGTGTCCGATCGGACAAATCCTGACGTGGTCAAGGCGGTCCTGGCCCTGGGCGAAGGCCAGGCCTCCGGCCGGGCCCTCTATTTCACCCGCTCGACCCTCTATGGCGATGGCCCCGTCTGGCGCCACGTGGGCATCTATGGCTACCGCCGCGACGCCCTGATGCGCTTCTGCGCCGCCGCGCCCTCGCCACTGGAGAAGCGCGAGAAGCTGGAACAGCTGCGCGCCCTGGAAATGGGCCTCCAGATCTGGGCCTCCATCATCGACGAGGCCCCCATCAGCGTCGACAACCCCGACGACCTCACCGCCGCCCGCACCCAGGCAGGGGGCTAAGGCCCCGGCCCATCTTGGGCCCTTCGCCCCCTTCATCCTCCCCGCCTGCGGGAGGGGAACCATGCGCCAGCATAGGGGTGGGGGCGTCCCGGCACCGCCCCCTCCGTCATGTCGCTGACGCGCCATGCCAC
>JAEYQX010000134.1 GCA_023409795.1 Pseudomonadota bacterium | reverse complement strand
AACCAGAACGTCCACCTCGCCCGAGATGGCCTTGGCGGCGGTCACGGTCTTGTGGGTGGTGTCGCGGACGGCCGCGCCGTCGTGGTCAGCAATAACGAGAACAGCCATTACAGGGCACCTGCAGACTTGAGCTTGGAAACCAGTTCGGCGGCGTCGGCCACCTTGATGCCAGCCGAACGCTTCGGCGGCTCGGTGACCTTGAGGACCTTCAGACGGTCAGCCACTTCGACGCCATAGTCGGCGACGGCCTTGGTGACGATCTCCTTCTTCTTCGCCTTCATGATGTTCGGCAGCGAAGCATAGCGCGGGGTGTTCAGGCGCAGGTCAACGGTGACCACGGCCGGAAGCTCGGCAGCGACGGTTTGCAGGCCGCCATCGACTTCGCGCGTCACGGTGGCCTTGCCGCCGTCGATCACCAGCTTGCCGGCGAAGGTGGCTTGCGGCCAGTCCAGCAGGGCAGCCAGCATCTGGCCAACGGGGTTGTTGTCGCCGTCGATGGACTGCTTGCCCATCAGGATCAGGTCCGGCTTTTCCTCATCGACGACAGCCTTGAGGACCTTGGCGATGGCCAGCGGTTCCAGGTCGGCGTCCGACTGGACCAGAATGCCGCGGTCGGCACCCATGGCCAGGGCCGTGCGGATGGTTTCCTGGGCCTGGGTCACACCGATGGAGACGACCACGATCTCGGTCGCAGTGCCTGCAGCGTGGTGTTCCTTGCCTTCCTTCAGGCGCACGGCCTCTTCGACGGCGATTTCGTCGAAGGGGTTCATGCTCATCTTGACGTTGGCCAGATCCACACCCGTCTGGTCCGCCTTGACGCGAGCCTTGACGTTGGAGTCGATCACCCGTTTCACCGGGACGAGTACCTTCATGAGCCTATCCACTTGGTCATCGAAATATGCGGGGAGGGATTGGACTGCCAAACCCGGCCTGTCAACGTAACCCTACGTGAACTGTTTTGCTGATTAAGGACGATTTCTGATCTATGAGACCCGCATGAAACGCTTTTTGTCATTCCCGCGCCTCAGCATGATCTTCCTGACCCTGTTCGCCGTGATGACGGCCGGCGTCTATGTCTTCCAGCGCTACTGGATGGAGCCGGGCGAGCGGTGCGAGGCCCAGGGCAAGTGGTATGACCGCGAAAGCCGCATCTGTGCCCAGCCGATCTCGATCGCCGAGATCACGGGCCGCCCGATCGGTGTCAGCCGTGCCGAGGCCTCCGCCGAGAAGAACCGCGAATTGGTGGCCATCGAGCGCCAGCTGGCCGATCAGCGCCGCGCCCGCGATGCGGCGACCGAGGCCGAGCGCGCCCGGGTCAAGGCGGTCCTCGCCAACTAGACCCTAGCGCGTCGCGCCCGGCTTCCACAGGATGTCGGCGGCCCCATTGGCATTGGCCCGGCGCGCGGCCACGAACAGGTGGTCGGACAGGCGGTTCAGATAGCGGATCGCCTCGGCGTTCACCGCCTCGCCCGACTCCATGAGACGAATGGCCTCACGCTCGGCCCGACGGCAGACGGTGCGGGCCAGGTGCAGGTGGGCCGACAGGGGCGAGCCCCCCGACAGGATGAAGCTGTCCAGCGGCTTGAGGCTTTCGTTCATCCAGTCGATCTCGGATTCCAGGCGCTCCACCTGGCTGGCCACCATGCGCAGGGCCTCCCAGGTCGGCGGCGGGTCCAGCGGGGTCGACAGGTCGGCACCCAGGTCGAACAGCTCGTTCTGGATGCGGCCCAGCATGGCGTCGATGCGGTCATTCTGGCCACTGTGCAGGCGGGCCACCCCGATCACGGCGTTCAGTTCATCGACGGTCCCATAGGCCTCGACCCGCAGGTCGGTCTTGGACACCGGGGCCCCCGAGGCCAGGCGGGTCTGGCCGCCATCGCCCGTGCGGGTATAGATCTTGTTCAGCGTCACCATGTCTCAGCCCTCCCGAGCCGGCGTCATCCCTGCGACGCCTTCCACCAGGTCGCCACCAGGATCAGGACGACGGCCAGGGCCTGGAGCACGATGCGCAGGCGCATCAGCTTGTTTGAGCGCGACCGTGCCTCGGCCCCGCCGCGGCTCAGGTTGAAAATGCCGATCCCCAGGGCGCCGGCAACGGCGGCGACGGTGACCAGGATCAGAATGTCAAAGGCTTCCATGCCCTCCTTCTAGGGCGGGCCCGGTCACGGCGCCAGCAAATGTGTGAAGCGGCGCAAATGCGACCTAATAGCGCACCCCCTTGCAGCCAGGCCGTCAATGATGTTGAGAAGCGCTCGCAAGTTTCAAGGATTGATAATGCTTTTCAAACGCCGTTCGGCCCTGCTGGCCGCGACCGCCCTGACCGTCACCCTGGGCGGTCCGACTGTCGTCATGGCCGAGGAGATCGATCAATCCACGCCGACCCAGATCGAAGACATCGTCGTCACCGCCGCCGGCTATGCCCAGAAGATCGTCGATGCCCCCGCCAGCATCAGCGTCGTCACGGCCGAGCAACTGTCCCAGCGCCCCTACCTGACCCTGCTGGACGCCGTGCGCGACCTGGAAGGGGTTGATATCGGCGAGACCCGCGACAAGACCGGCCAGGGCACGATCTCCATGCGCGGCATGGGCGCGGACTACACCCTGATCCTGATCAACGGCCGCCGCCAGAACAACCACGGCGACATCTATCCGAACAGCTTTGGCGGCAACCAGTTCAACCACATCCCGCCGCTGGACGCGATCGAGCGGGTCGAGATCATCCGCGGCCCCGCCTCGACCCTGTATGGGGCCGACGCCATGGGCGGCGTGGTCAACATCATCACCAAGCGTTCGCCCGACCGCTGGGCCGGCTCGGTCACCGCCAGCCAGACCCTTGAGACCCACGACGCCTATGGCGACGACCGCTCGATCGACCTCTATGCCAACGGCCCGCTGATCGAGGGCCTGCTGAACCTCAGCGTTCGTGGCAGCCACTATGACCGCAAGGCCTCCGAGCCGGCCTATGCCACGGTGACGGATCCGGCGGGCGTCGAGCACCTGCGCAGCCTGGGCTTTGGCAGCGGCGGCAAGACGGTCGACAACGAGAACGTCTCGGGCGGCCTGACCCTGACCCTGACCCCCAGCGATACCCAGACCCTGACCCTGGACTATGACACTTCCAGGCAGTCCTATGACAACAGCATCCGGCTGAATGACGCCGGGGTCGAGGAATATCCGGTCGGCACCGTCGACAACTATGGGGCCATGCTGCGGATCGGGTCGAACGGCCGGGTCGAGCCGCGCGCCGGCTATGCCCCGAGCCAGGAGTTCACCCGCGACACCTGGGCCGTCACCCACGAGGGCCTGTGGAACTTTGGCGAGACCCGCGTCTCCCTGTCCCACGTCTCGACCAATAACGAGGGCCGCACCCTGCCCTTCTCGGTGGCCGAGCGCCAGTCGCTCCAGGGCCTGTGGAACGCGGCCTGCGTGAACATGGGCGGCAGCGTAAGCGCCACCACCGGCTACTGCGCGCCGGGCCGGGCCATGGGCTACAACAACGCCAATGCCTGGAACAACCTGTCCGAGGCCCAGAAGCTGGCGGTGATGACGGCCCAGCTGACCGAGGCCCAGCTGGCGCAGCTCAAGAGCTTCCTGCCGCGTCCCCAGCGGACCCTGGAAAGCGAACAGCTGACCCTGGACGCCCAGCTGAACCTGGTGCGTGACTGGTTCGGCGAGCATCGCCTGGTGTTCGGCACCCAGGTCATTCGCGGCGAGCTGACCGACGGGGTCTTTGGCCTGGAATCCGGCCAGGGCGGCCAGGCCCAGGAGCACAACATGGTCTCGGTCTTTGCCGAGGACACCTGGCAGGCAACCGAGGCCCTGGCCGTGACCGGCGGCCTGCGCCTGGACGACCACGAGGTCTTTGGCGACCACCTCAGCCCGCGCCTCTACGGTGTCTATACCCTCAACCCGAACTGGACGATCAAGGGCGGCGTCTCGACCGGCTTCAAGACGCCGAAGACGACCCAGCTCTATGACGGCGTGATCGGCTTTGGCGGCCAGGGCACCAGCCCCCAGTTCGGCAACCCGAACCTGCAGCCCGAGACCAGCGTCAGCACCGAACTGGCCGTCTACTGGCAGGGCGACAACGGCCACAGCTTCAACGCCACCGTCTTCAACAATGAGTTCGAGGACAAGATCGCCAGCCAGCCCTGCGGCCCGGGCCTGAGCCTGGCCTGCGCCGCCACCGGCGACTTTGGCGAGATCGGCTACAGCCCCGCCAGCACCCGCATCACCAATATCGACAAGGTGGTGATCCGCGGGGCCGAGCTGGCCGGGCGCTGGCAGGCCACCGACACCATCGCCCTGCGCGCCAACTATACCTACACCGACTCCGAGCAGAAGAGCGGGGCCAATGCCGGCCAGCCGCTGGGCGAAAGCGCCCGGCACATGGCCAATGCCTCGCTGAGCTGGCAGCCGCTGGACCGTCTCAGCTTCCTGCTGTCGGGCGAGGCCCGCGCCGACCGCTATGCCGGGGCGCACGACCTGACGAACGAGGCCCTGTTCTACAAGGACTATGCCGTCCTGCACCTGGGCGCGTCCTACCAGGTCACACCGTGGCTGACCGTCAACGGCCGCGTCAACAACCTGCTGGACCGCGACTTCACCACCTATCGCACCGAGTTCCGCGACCTGGACGGTGACGGGGCCTATGACGGCGAGAACGAAATCCTGTTCTTCGACGACTACAACAACAAGGACAAGCGCCGCAGCTTCTGGCTGAGCGTCAACGCCCGGTTCTGAACCTGGCCCCTTTGCCTCCCCTTTCAGGGCCGCCGGTTTTGCATCGGCGGCCCTAGGTAATTCTACGGTCAGGCTTAGGGTTTGGTGACGTTTGAATGGCAGGTTTCACGCCATGTCAGACCGCGCGATTCGCAATCTTGAACACCTGCGCCGGACCGCCTCCACGGCCCGGGTGCTGAACCTGCTGAAGGTGGCAGACGAGCACCAGCACACGCCGGAATGGGCCGAGCGGCCGATGTTCCGGACCCCGGCGCTGAACACCGCCCTGATCATCAAGCATCGCCTGCGCCGCAACGAGACCGACGCCTTTCCCGGACGCCGCCAGGTGGCGACCAAGATCGTCGTGCCCATCGACAGCACCGACCTGAAGTCGGGCGGCCGCTTCGTCTTCGTCAACCAGATCGGCTTCGAGCGCGCCATGCACGAGGCGTTCGGGATCCATCCGGATCACCCGGACCTTCGCACCCTGCGCCTGATGGACCAGCTGCCGTCCCTCGACCCCTTCCTGCTGCGCGAGCAGCTGAAGCGCGGCAATGTGGATGCGGCCCCCTGCTACTTCGCCCTCAGCGATGCCGACATGGAGAACATGCACGCCTTCGTGCAGACCGAGATCGAGCCCCTGGTGACGCTGAGCCTGGGCAATAATGTCTCGGCGGTCGGTTCCTCGGCCCGCATGGCCGCCAAAATCCTGTCCAACACGCCGGGCGACCGCCTGGAAGCCCTGCGCACCACCCTGAGGCTGGAGCCGGAGCAGTACCAGGAGGGCGTCTTCTGCTGGAAGGGCTTCCTCTACTACAAATGGGCCCTGGCCAGCCTGATGGGCGAGATCGCCCATGTCGCCGACGAGGTCTCGACCGTGCGGCCGGTCGGGCCGCTGGACCCGGCGGCCAGGGAATACCTGGAGCGGGGCCGCACCGTCCTGCGCAGCCGCATCCTCAAGACCTGCGAAGACGTCAGCCGCACCCTGAAATACTATGACGAAGCCTATGCCAGCCTGACCCGCGATGGCCAGCCCCTGGCCTTCCGCGACTTCCTTCTGGAAGCCCCGGCCATGTTCAGCCACCTGGGTGACCAGCTGGGCGCGGTCCAGCACATCGTCAGCTTCTGGCGCTTCCGCTTCCGGATGGGGGCCGCCCCGGTCAGCGTCGAGGAGCTGATCGACATCTTCATGGACTTCGAGACCGGCCTGATGGGCCGCGGGGCCGAGATCGTCGATCCGCGCGACCTGATCGACTGAGGCCAGAAAAAACCCCGCGCCGGAAGGCGCGGGGTCTGATCCCGGGGCCCCTGGTCGAGGCCATGCGTGCCGCCTAGTAGCGGTAGTGTTCCGGCTTGAACGGGCCTTCGACCGGCACGTTGATATATTTGGCCTGCTCTTCGTTCAGCTTGGTCAGCTTGGCGCCCAGTTTTTCCAGGTGCAGGAAGGCGACCTTTTCATCCAGGTGCTTGGGCAGGGTGTAGACGGCGTTCTCGTACTTGGAGGCGTTGGTCCACAGTTCGATCTGCGCTAGGGTCTGGTTGGTGAACGAGGCCGACATCACGAACGACGGGTGGCCGGTCGCATTGCCCAGGTTCACCAGACGGCCTTCCGACAGCAGGATGATCTTCTTGCCGTCGGGGAATTCCACATGATGGACCTGCGGCTTGATCTCGTCCCACTTCAGGTTCTTCAGGCCAGCGACCTGAATTTCCGAGTCGAAGTGGCCGATGTTGCAGACGATGGCGTTGTTCTTCATCTCGCGCATGTGCTCGACGCGGATGACATCCTTGTTGCCGGTGGTGGTGACGAAGATGTCGGCCTTGTCGGCGACGTCCTCGAGGGTTTGCACCTCATAGCCTTCCATGGCGGCCTGCAGGGCGCAGATCGGGTCGATTTCGGTGACGATCACGCGGGCACCGCCGTTACGCAGCGATGCGGCCGAGCCCTTGCCCACGTCGCCATAGCCGCAGACCACGGCCACCTTGCCCGACAGCATGACGTCGGTGCCGCGACGGATCGCGTCCACCAGCGACTCACGGCAGCCGTACAGGTTGTCGAACTTCGACTTGGTGACGCTGTCGTTGACGTTGATGGCCGGGAACGGCAGCTCGCCCTTTTCAGCCATCTGGTACAGGCGGTGTACGCCGGTGGTGGTTTCTTCCGACACGCCGCCGATGGCGTCACGGATAGCCGAATAGAAGCCCGGCTTCTCAGCCAGATAGCGCTTCATGACCTTGAACAGGGCTTCTTCTTCCTCGTTCTGCGGATTGTCGAGGACCGAGGCGTCCTTCTCGGCCTTCGGGCCAAGCACGCACAGCAGGGTGGCGTCGCCACCATCGTCGAGGATCAGGTTCGGATAGCCGCCGTCGGCCCATTCGAAGATCTTGTGGGCATAGTCCCAGTATTCTTCCAGGGTCTCGCCCTTCAGGGCGAAGACCGGCGTGCCGTTGGCGGCGATGGCGGCCGCGGCGTGGTCCTGGGTCGAGAAGATGTTGCACGAGGCCCAGCGCACTTCGGCACCCAGGGCTTCCAGGGTCTGGATCAGGACCGCCGTCTGGATGGTCATGTGCAGGGAGCCGGCGATGCGGGCACCCTTCAGCGGCTTGGCGTCACCATATTCGGCGCGCAGAGCCATCAGGCCCGGCATTTCGGTTTCGGCGATGGCGATTTCCTTGTTGCCGAAATCGGCCAGGGAGATGTCGCGAACGATGTAGTCGGTCATGGCTTAGGGGCTCTCGCGGCGCGGGGTTTCAGAGGTCGCTATAGCCTGTGACGCCTACGGGGGCAATAAACCTATAAGGATGTCTTTATATGATGCGCGGTGGCGCCTGGCATGGGCCGAAAAGGCGCGCGTCATGATCCAGATCAAGGCCAGCGTGGCCGTATTAAGAGATTCTACGCACCTTGGACTTTAGGGACCGCTAAGTCCGGCGGCCCATCACGGTCCTGTTCGGTGACCGCTGTCCGGCGGTTGTTTCCCAGTTGCGTAGAGAGTTTTGCGAAAGATGTCCGGCGTAAAGATCGAGAACCGCATGAACTTCATGGGCCTGGGCGCAGCCTCGTCCGGCTACCGCGCCATCAGCAGCCTGCTGCGCAAGGAGGTCCCGCGCGCGCTGGACGCCTTCTACGTC
>JAEYQX010000255.1 GCA_023409795.1 Pseudomonadota bacterium | reverse complement strand
ATCGGATGCCGTCGATGGCCAGCATCTTGAAGCCCGCCCAGCCGCTGGCCTTCTCGGCCGACATCCGGCTCCACAGGGCATAGACCAGGGCATCGGGCGCGCCATAGCTGACGTCCCAGCCCGGCGCGAACCGGGCCGCGAACATCAGCAGCGCCTCGTCGTCGACGGCGCAGGCCCCCAGGGGAATGACCTGGCCGACGCTCAGGTCCTCGAAATGGCTGTTCAGGGCATGGGCCATGGGTCAGGCGGCCGGTTCTTCGGAGACCCGGACCATCAGCTTGCCGTCATGCTGGCCGGTGAACAGGCGGTTCAGCGACTCGACCGCTCCTTCCAGCCCATGGTCGACATGGACCTTCCACTGGATCTTGCCCTCGGTCAGCCAGGGGCCCATCTCGGCCGCCATCTCGGCCCCGCGATGGGCATAGTCCAGCACCAGGAAGCCCTGGACGTTGAGGCGATGGGTGATGATCCGCGCAAAGTTCGGCGACGGCGGCATCCGGGTGGCATTATAGGCCGAGATCAGGCCGCAGACCGCCATGCGGCCATGGACCTTCAGCCGGTTGAAGACGGCGATCATGATGTCGCCGCCGACGTTCTCGAAGTTCAGGTCGATGCCTTCGGGAGCCAGGCGATCCAGGGCCTCGCCCACGTCCTCGGCCTTGTAGTCGATGGCGGCGTCGAAGCCCAGGTCCCGGGTCAGCCAGCGGCACTTGTCCGGCCCGCCCGCGATGCCGATGACCCGCGCCCCGCGCAGCCGGGCGATCTGGCCGGCGATCGAGCCCACGGCCCCGGCCGCCGCCGAGACGACCAGGGTCTCGCCCGGCTGGACCTTGAGCACGTCGGTGATGCCGAAATAGGCGGTCATGCCGGTCATGCCCAGGACCGACAGGTTGGTCGTCAGCGGCAGGCCGGGCACGCGATGCAGCTTGCGCAGGCCCGCCTCGGGCACCACGGCATAGTCGGCCCAGCCGCCCGACTGGGGACTGACCAGATCGCCCGGGGCAAACCGGTCCGAGCGCGACTGCTCGACCACACCCAGGGTCAGGCCGCGCATGACCTCGCCCAGGCCGACCGGCGGCAGGTAGCCCTCGGTGTCGTTCATCCAGGTGCGGTTGGTCGGGTCCAGCGACAGGTAGACGGTGCGCACCAGGACCTCGCCCGCCGCCAGCTCACCCAACGGGCTCTCGACCAGTTCCAGGTCGCCGGGCTGGATCAGCCCCTGCGGGCGCTTTCGCAAGACCCACTGCCGGTTCATCGACGCCATGATGTCCTCCCTCCCGCTGCCCGGGCCTGTCAGGACAGTAGGCCACTCTTGGCGCGCCGATGTCGAGGTGTCGCGGCCGGGCGCAGGCCAAAAAAAAGCGGACCCTTGGGGCCCGCTCAGGTGGCATCATCGAGAATGAGGTGCAGAGGCAGCAAACCGGCAGGGCCGGTCAAGTTGGGGGGCAAGGCCGCCTCCGCATCATGACAACGGCCAAGGCGTAACCCGGTTCCCTGACAGGAGCATCTTATCGCGCCGGGGAACAGCGGTGCCGTGCTGGCGTTGGCCAAGGGTGTGAAACAGGCCCTGCCGGAAAGGACTTTCCATGACCCATGTGCCACCCGAGCCGCCCCACGCCGATCATGAGGAGATCGAGGTCCAGGACGCGCGGCAGGGCCGTCCCGGTCGCCGCATCCTGCTGATCCTCATTGTCTCGGCCGGGGCCGCAGCCATCCTGCTGCTGGGCCTGTTCGCCCTCAACGGCCCGGCCCTGGATGCCAGCAATGCCGGTGAGTCCGGCGTGGCCGAGACCCGGGCCTTTGACAACAATACCGCCGAGGGCCCCTCCACCGACCCGGCCACATCGACCTCGGGCTCGCCGCCCCCGGCCTGATCGCCAGCCGGCTGGTCGCCCAAAGAAAAAGCCCCGCCCGATCAGGGCGAGGCTTGTTCTGTCCGGTCCGGGGCTGATGCCTCAGGCGGCCTGCTGGTGCCGGGACGGGTGGAAGAAGAGCGCCTGGCTGATCGCCGCCTTCACCGTTTCCGGCTGGAAGGGCTTGGTGATCAGGAAGGTCGGCTCGGGCCGCTCGCCGGTCAGGAGCCGCTCGGGGAAGGCGGTGATGAAGATCACCGGCACATCGATCTTCTTCAGGATGTCCTTGACCGCATCAATGCCGGACGAGCCATCGGCCAGCTGGATGTCGGCCAGGACCAGGCCCGGGCGATGCGAGGCGATGACGTCCAGGGCCTCGTCGTGGGTGGTGGCCGTGCCCGCCACCTTGTGGCCCAGCTCGCGCACCAGGCTTTCAATGTCGGCCGAGATGATGGCCTCGTCCTCGATGATCAGGACATCGGTCGCCAGCTCGGCATCGATGTCTGACTGGGCTTCCGAGATCAGGGCCTCGACCGCGCGGGCATCGACGCCCAGGATCTGGGACGCCTCGGAGGGGGTGAAGCCTTCGAGGGCGGTCAGCAGGAAGGCCTGACGCGACCGCGGCGAGATGCGCATCAGGCGCTGGGCGGCGTCGCCAATGTCCGGGCTGCCGCTTTCCAGCTGGGCCCCGGTCGCCGACCAGATGGTGTGGAACACATGATAGAGGGCAACCCGCGGCGTCATGTCTGACGGCAACTGGCGCTCTCCGGCCGCCAGGGCTTCCAGGGCTACACGCACATAGTTGTCGCCCGTGGTCTGGTCGCCGGTGAGCGCACGGGCGTACCGACGAACATAGGGCAGATGCGGGGCCAGTCTGGCCAACAAACTCATGCTTTTCCCCAACTGTTACATAGGCCGGGATGGCCCAATGTCGATGGTGGCAACGTGTCCCTAGCTCAACGGTTCCCCGCCGAGGGTAAGCTTGAGCATATTTTTCACCCGAACTAGGAACTATCGGAGGAAAGTGACGTTCTCACTCTCCCATATACAAGAACACTAGGTTGGGCGGCGACCGTAATCAATGATGGATCCCAAGCAAGCAGACCCTCGCCCCGACATTCCCGACGGGACGGAGGGGCTTGAAGAAGTAAGACTGCGTCAGCAGGCCATTGGCGTTAAGCTTCGCCATATGTTCGATGAGGTCGTGAACGAACCGATTCCGGACGAATTCCTGGCTATCCTCAGACGTGCCGATGAAAAAACGCCGCCCGGGGAGGCGCAATGACTAGTACTGGTGCGCCACCAAAGCCCCCGTCTGCTGACGACGCCAGCTTCAAGGCCGAGCTGGTTACCCTCATTCCCCACCTGCGCGCCTTTGCCCGGACCCTGACCGGCGACGCCACTGCGGCGGACGACCTGGCCCAGGAAGCCATGATGAAGGCCTGGGATGCCCGGGCCAGCTATCAGATGGGCACCAACATGAAGGCCTGGACCTTCATGATCCTGCGCAACCAGTTCTATTCGGAAAAGCGCCGCTCGTGGCGCCAGTCCCAGCTGGACCAGGAAGCCGCCGAACGCACCCTGGTCGCGGTCGACGACCCCGAGGCCCCGATTGCCCTGGACGAACTGCGCCAGGCGCTGAAGACCCTGCCCGAGGAACAGCGCGAGGCCCTGATCCTGGTCGGTGCCGGCGGCTTTGCCTATGAAGAGGCGGCCGAAATCTGCCAGTGCGCCGTCGGCACGGTCAAAAGCCGGGTGTCGCGAGCCCGCAAGGCCATCCAGGCCACGCTGGAGCGCGGGGGCTACAGCCGCGATGGCAAGGCTGCGGGCGAGGCCATGGGTTCCATTCTTGCCGATGCGGACCGGCTGAGCGGCACCAAGCGAGATTGACCGTGACGGCAGGTGGTCGCGACCTCGGACGCTGGTTCCGACGCACCAACATCCACGGCATTCGC
Source organism: Pseudomonadota bacterium (assembly GCA_023409795.1). Lineage (GTDB taxonomy): Bacteria > Pseudomonadota > Alphaproteobacteria > Caulobacterales > Caulobacteraceae > Brevundimonas. The sequence continues at coordinate 2,639 of JAEYQX010000255.1, read as the reverse complement.
TTTCGGATGGGCCTGGCCATGGCCGCGGCCCTGCTGCCCATCCTGCTGTTCAGCGCCGTCCAGACCCAGAGCGGGTTCCAGCACCAGGCCGAGGAACGCCGCATCGACCTGCGCCGGGCCGCCCTGCGCAGCGCCTCGGAGGCCCGCAGCCAGATCGACAGCACCCTGGTCCTGCTCGAGACCCTCTCGCCCGAGGCGGACGGCTTCTATTGCGAGCCGCGCCTGACCGCCCTGGTCGGCCGCATCGACAGCCTGCAGGGGCTGAAGCGCTATAATGCCACGGGCCGCCTGACCTGCGCCTCGCAGAGCAGCGCGGTCAGCCCCGACAACCCGGTCACCGGCACGACAGTGGACCACCGCCCCTGGTTCCAGCGGCTGAAGGCTGGCGAAAAGGTCGTCATAAGCCGGCTGGACGAACTGCCCGACACGCTGCTGGTCGCCGTCCGCTCCGAGCGGCCGCTGGGCGGGTTCGAGGGGGCGATCATCGCCGAGATCCCCATCGCCAGCCTGCAGCCGTCCAATGACGACCCCTCGCTGCCGCCCGGGTCGCAGACAGCCCTGATCAATGCGCGCGGCCAGATCCTGACCGCCACCGATGCCGGGGCCTTTACCTTCGAGGCCGACGCCATGCCCAGCGTCCTGCGCTCGCCCCAGGACCAGAATGTCAGCATCTTCACCGCCGCCACCGCCGGGGGTCCGCGCTTTGACTATGCCGCCTCAAGACTGGTGGCGCGCGATGTCTATGTGGTCCTGGGCGCACCGGCGCAGGGGGTCCTGTCCTGGGCCCGGCTGAACCCGATCGGCTCCATGCTGCTGCCACTGGTGACCTGGGTCGTCACCTTTGTCGCGGTCATGCTGCTGTCCGAGCGGATCGTCATCCGCTGGCTGGCCTACCTGGAGCGGATCGCCGCCATCTATACCCGCGGCCGCTTCTCGGTGCGCCCGGTCCAGGCCGAGCACGCCCCGGCCGAGATCCGCAACCTGGCCCGCACCCTGGGGACCCTGGGCGAGACCATCTCCAACCGCGACCGCGACCTGCTGGATGCCCTGGACGAGAAGGACGCGCTGATGCGCGAGATCCACCACCGGGTGAAGAACAACCTGCAGATCATCTCGTCCCTGCTGTCGATGCAGCAAAGGACGGTGGCAGATCCCGCCGCCCAGGCGGCCCTGGGCGATACGCGCCAGCGGATCACCGCCCTGGCCCTGATCTATCGCACCCTCTACCAGAGCGGCGACATCCGCGATGCCGACAGTCGCACCTTCTTCCACGAGCTGGTCGGCCAGCTGGTGGCCAGTGAATCCATCCGCGGCCCCCTGGTGACCAGTCAGGTCGAGGCGGACCAGATCACCATCGACCCCGACCGCCTGGCCCCGGTCGCCCTGTGGCTGGTCGAGGCCCTGACCAATGCCCAGAAACACGCCTTCGCCGGGCGCGGCGGCCATCTGGTGGTGCGCTTCAAGGTGATGGGCGACACCAGCATCCTGGAGGTCCAGGACGATGGACCGGGCCTGGCCGGCGTCGAGTTCACCGGGGTGGGCCGCACCCTGATGGACGCCTTTGCCAAGCAGCTGAGGGGCAAGGCCGAGATCGTCGAGGCCCCCGGCGGGGGCTCGTTGGCCCGCATGACCTTTGCCACCCCGCGCGCCCCGCCCCGCGCCGGCCAGCCGGCCCCCGCCCCGTCAGCGTGACAGGAACCTGCGGCTCACGGGTGCGTTTCCTGATCACGGAGTGCCAATCGTCGCACTCGATGGTTAGGAACAACGCCCATGCGCAAGATTTTCGCCCTGGCGGCTGCGGCCGCTATGCTCACCACGGTCGCCGCCTGCAACACGGTTGAAGGTCTGGGCAAGGACACCCAGGCCGCTGGCTCGGCGGTCTCCGACGCCGCCCGCGACACCAAGAATTAAGCCATCCTCCCCCGGACGCGCCCCCCGTAGCCCCTGGTTACGGGGGGTTGTCTTTGCGCGGATTTCGCCTGTGGCCTGTAAATCGCCGCTCTTCTCGGCCATAAGGTCGCGATGAAGTTCCTCGACCAGGCCAAGATCTATATTCGCTCGGGTGCCGGCGGTGCCGGTGCCGTCTCCTTCCGCCGCGAAAAATTCATTCCCAACGGCGGCCCCGATGGCGGCGACGGGGGCAAGGGCGGCGACGTCTGGGTAGAGGCCGTGGATGGCCTGAACACCCTGATCGACTATCGCTACCAGCAGCATTTCAAGGCCCAGACGGGCCACCATGGCCAGGGCCGCCAGATGCACGGCGGCAAGGGCGAGGACGTGGTCCTGCGCGTGCCGGTCGGCACCCAGGTGCTGGACGAGGACAAGGAAACCGTCCTGGTCGACCTGAAGAAGGCCGGCGAGAAGGTCAAGCTGCTGTCCGGCGGCAACGGGGGCTGGGGCAATACCCGCTTCAAGTCGCCGACCAACCAGGCCCCCGCCTATGCCAACCCGGGCCAGGAATACCAGGAACGCTGGATCTGGCTGCGGCTGAAGCTGATCGCCGACATCGGCCTGGCGGGCCTGCCCAATGCCGGCAAGTCGACCTTCCTGTCGGCCGTGTCGGCGGCCAAGCCGAAGGTGGCGGACTAACCCTTCACCACCCTGACGCCCAACCTGGGCATGGTGGACCTGTCGCCGTC
>JAEYQX010000254.1 GCA_023409795.1 Pseudomonadota bacterium | reverse complement strand
GTTGGTACCTTCCTCGCGGGCGGTGCTGATCCAGCGCGTCGGTTGCAGCTCAAGCGTCTCGAACGCCGCCTGGAAGGCCGGGGTGACCACGATGCGCAGGCGCGCGAACAGGGCCACGACGTTGATGGCAAAGGCCACGAAGAAGGGATAGCGCCAGCCCCAGTCTAGGAAGTCGGCGGCCGTTAGGATGCTGAGGAAGTAGGCAAACAGGGCACTGGCCACGATCAGGCCGATCGGCGCGCCCAGCTGGGGCACCATGGCATACCAGCCGCGGCGGTTTTCAGGGGCGCTGACGGCCAGCAGGGAGGCCATGCCGTCCCAGGCCCCGCCCAGGGCGACGCCCTGGCCGATGCGCAGCACGATCAGCATGACCGCAGCCCAGTGACCGGCCGTCTCATAGCTGGGCAGGAAGCCCAGGCAGACGGTCGAAATGCCCAGCAGGAACAGGGCGATGGTCAGCTTGGTGCCGCGACCGAACCTCTGGTCGATGGCGATGAAGAGGGCCGTGCCGAACGGGCGTGCCAGGAAGGCGACCGCAAAGACGGCGAAGGAAAGAAGGGTTCCGCCCAGGGGCCCCGCATAGGGGAAGACCAGCTGGGGGAAGACGACGACCGAGGCAATCGCATAGACGAAAAAGTCGAAAAATTCCGACGTACGACCGAGAATCACGCCGATGGCGATTTCTCCGGCGTCGATTTTTCCTTCTCGCGCGTTGATCCGGCTGGCATCCCTCTCGAGGGAGTTAGAAGAAGGCGCGCCGCTGGTGGCGTTCATGACCGATGACGTTCCCTAGGACCGGGCGCGACACACGCGCCAGCAGTATAAGAATGGCGAAAGACGCCATTTGCTCCCTAACAATCGCCGGGGGGATAGGACGGATTGTCCAATGTCCGGTCCCGGTCCCCAGGAGTAGGGCCGCACCACAATGACCGTGCCAGTGCCTTCATTTCGGACAGGATCCGCCGTGCGTCGCCTGAGACCTCTTTTGCTGCTGCCCCTCCTGGCCCTGCTGCCAGGCTGCGAAGCCGTAGTTCTGTCGCCTGCGGGCGACATCGCCGCCCAACAGCGAGATCTGCTCGTGTGGTCGGTTTATCTGATGCTAATCATCATCGTGCCGGTGATGGCGCTGATCATCTTCTTTGCCATCAAGTACCGGGCGTCCAACGACGAAGCCCGCTATGAGCCGGACTGGGATCACTCGACCCATCTTGAGCTGGTGATCTGGGCAGCCCCGTTGCTGATCATCATCTGCCTGGGGGCCATTACCTGGTCGGGCACCCACCTGCTGGACCCCTATCGCCCGCTGGACCGGATCGCCAAGGGCCAGGCCGTCTCGGCCGAGGTCGAGCCGCTGCACGTCAACGTGGTGGCCCTGGACTGGAAGTGGCTCTTTATCTACCCGGAATACGGCATCGCCACCGTCAATGAGCTGGCTGCGCCGGTGGATCGTCCGATCCGCTTCCACATCACCTCATCGGGCGTGATGAACTCCTTCTATATCCCGGCCCTGGCGGGTCAGATCTATGCCATGCCCGGCATGGAGACCAAGCTGCACGCCGTGATCAACCGTCCGGGCGAGTATGTCGGCTTCTCGGCCAACTATTCGGGCGACGGCTTCTCGAACATGCGCTTTGCCTTCCACGGCCTGGACGACGCCGGCTTCGACCAGTGGGTCCAGACGGTTCGCACCAGCGCGGGCAACCTGAACCGCGAGCAGTACCTGGAACTGGAGAAGCCTTCCGAGAAGGTTCCGGTCATCCACTACGGCGCGGTCGAGGCCGGCCTGTTCGATGCCGTGATCAACATGTGCGTCGAGCCGGGCAAGATGTGCATGGGCGAGATGATGAAGATCGACCGTGACGGTGGCCTGGGCCTGACGGCCGTCAACACCACCATGCCGCTGCTGTATGACAAGCACGCCCGTCGGGGCGGGGCTGTCTTCGGCTCGGGCGAGTCCTACGTCATGGCCATCTGCACCCCGACCGAGGCCGAGGCCGCAGCCGTCGAGGCCGATCGCCGCCGCCAGGAGCAGTCGCTCCAGATGGCACAGACCACGCCCCTGCATCGCCTGACGGGTGCCGGCCTGTCGCTGGGCCGGGCCACGCCCGAGGCTCCGGCGTCGTCCTTCGCCCTGACCCAACTGACTTCAGCGCCGAGCGGTGCCGACGTCGCTTCCGCGTCGCAATCCTGAGCGGCTGATTGATTATGTCCATTGAGCAAATCGCAAAGATGATCTTCGGGCGGCTGGACCTTAATGCCCTGCCGCACGACCCGATCGTCCTGTCCACCTTCGTGGTGGTCGTCCTGGGGGGCCTGGCCACCCTGGCCCTGATCACCAAATACCGCCTGTGGGGCTATCTCTGGAAAGAGTGGTTCACCACGGTCGACCACAAGAAGATCGGGATCATGTACATGATCCTGGGCCTGATCATGTTCCTGCGCGGCTTTGCCGACGCGGTCATGATGCGCCTGCAGCAGGCCATCGCCTTTGGCGGCTCCGAGGGCTATCTGAACGCCCACCACTACGACCAGATCTTCACCGCCCACGGCGTAATCATGATCTTCTTCGTGGCCATGCCGATGATCACGGGCCTGATGAACTATCTGGTCCCGCTGCAGATCGGCGCGCGCGACGTGTCCTTCCCCTTCCTGAACAACTTCTCGTTCTGGATGACGACGGCCGGGGCCATCCTAATCATGGCCTCGCTGTTCGTGGGTGAGTTTGCCCGCACCGGCTGGCTGGCCTATCCGCCTCTGTCCGGCATCGGCTACAGCCCCGGCGTCGGCATGGACTATTATATCTGGGCCCTGCAGATCGCGGGCGTCGGCACGACCCTGTCCGGGATCAACCTGATCGCCACCATCGTCAAGATGCGCGCGCCGGGCATGGGCATGATGAAGCTTCCGGTCTTCACCTGGACCTCGCTGTGCTCGAACGTCCTGATCGTGGCCTCCTTCCCGATCCTGACGGCGACCCTGGTCCTGCTGTCGGCTGACCGTTACATCGGCACCAACTTCTTCACGAACGACTTCGGCGGCAACCCGATGATGTACGTGAACCTGATCTGGATCTGGGGTCACCCCGAGGTCTACATCCTGATCCTGCCGCTGTTCGGCGTCTTCTCGGAAGTCGCCTCGACCTTCTCGAAGAAGAAGCTGTTTGGCTATACCTCGATGGTCTACGCCACGGTGGTCATCACCATCCTGTCCTACCTGGTGTGGCTGCACCACTTCTTCACCATGGGCTCGGGCGCGTCGGTGAACTCCTTCTTTGGCATCACGACGATGATCATCTCGATCCCGACAGGGGCGAAGATCTTCAACTGGCTGTTCACCATGTACCGCGGCCGCATCACCTTCGAGCTGCCGATGATGTGGCTGGTCGCCTTCATGCTGACCTTTGTCATCGGCGGCATGACCGGCGTCATGCTGGCGGTTCCGCCGGCAGACTTCGTGCTGCACAACTCGCTGTTCCTGATCGCCCACTTCCACAACGTCATCATCGGCGGTGTGCTGTTCGGCCTGTTCGCCGCCATCAACTACTGGTGGCCCAAGGCCTTCGGCTTCAAGCTGGACAAGAAGTGGGGCCTGGTCAGCTTCTGGTGCTGGGTGGTCGGCTTCTGGGTCGCCTTTGCCCCGGTCTACATCCTGGGCTTCATGGGCGTGACGCGCCGCATGCGGGTCTTTGATGACCCGGCCTACCAGATCTGGTTCGTCATCGCCGCCGTCGGCGTGGCCATCATCGCCGTGGGTATCCTGGCCATGCTGATCCAGTTCGCCGTCTCGATCATCAACCGCGACAAGCTGCGCGACGTGACCGGCGACCCGTGGGATGGCCGCACCCTGGAATGGGCGACCTCGTCGCCGCCGCCGGCCTACAACTTCGCCAAGACGCCCGTCATCCACGATGGCGACGCCTGGTGGAACATGAAGTCGCGCGGCTACCAGCGTCCGCTGGAAGGCTTCAAGGCGATCCACATGCCCTCGAACACCGGGGCTGGCGTGATCCTGTCCATGCTCTCCCTGATCTGCGGCTTCGCCCTGATCTGGTACATGTGGTGGCTGGCCGCGATCAGCTTCGCGGCGATCATCGGCTACGCCATCTTCCACACCTTCAACTACAAGCGCGACTACTACATCCCGGCCGAAGAGGTCGTGGCGACCGAGGACGCGCGTACCCAGGCCCTGGCGGCCGTAACTGCTAGCCGAGGTTGAACTGATGAGCCACGCGCCTGCTATCAACCCCGACTACGTGGATGAGAACGGCAACCCGCTGTTCCATCCGGTCGAGGAACCGCACCATCCGGAAGGCCACAGCACCATGCTGGGCTTCTGGATGTACCTGATGAGCGACTGCCTCATCTTTGCGATCCTGTTTGCCGTCTATGCCGTCCTGGGCGGCAACTATGCGGCCGGTCCCTCGCCCAGGGACCTGTTCGACCTGAACCTGATCGCCCTGAACACGGCCATGCTGCTGTTCTCGTCGATCACCTACGGCTTTGCCATGCTGGCCATGGTGAAGAACAACATCCGCCAGGTCCTGATCTGGCTGGCGGTGACGGGCCTGTTCGGCCTGGCCTTCCTGGGGATCGAGCTCTACGAGTTCGGCCACCTGTTCCACGTCGGGGCCACGCCCCAGCGCAGTGCCTTCCTGTCGGCCTTCTTCATCCTGGTCGGCACCCACGGCCTGCACGTGACCTTCGGCATCATCTGGCTGGTGACGCTGATGGTGCAGGTCAAGTGGAAGGGCCTGATCCCGGCCAACAAGCGCCGCCTGATGTGCCTGAGCCTGTTCTGGCACTTCCTCGACGTCATCTGGATCGGCGTCTTCACCTTTGTCTATCTGTTCGGGATGCTGAGATGAGCGCCGACACCATGAAAGATCAGGCCGTGGACCTGCACGCCCACAGTCATGACGAGCACCACCACGACGAGCACGACCACGGCTCCTTCAAGAGCTACATGATCGGCTTTGTCCTGTCGGTGATCCTGACGGTCATCCCGTTCGGCCTGGTGATGTCCGGCGTCCTGCCGACCCAGACGACGGGGCTGCTGATCGTCGCGGCGGCCATGGTGCAGATCGTGGTCCACATGGTCTACTTCCTGCACATGACGCCCAAGTCAGAGGGCGGCTGGAACATGCTGGCCCTGATCTTCACCATCGTCATCGTGGTGATTTGCATCGCCGGCTCGGTGTGGGTCATGTATCACCTGAACACCAATATGATGCCCGTCCACACCATGCAGGGTATGGGCTGACCAGGCTTCGGAGCAGCCGTTGACCCAACAGCCGGATCGCCCCCGTTCGTTGTCGCGCAAGGGGATGGCCCTAGCCTATGTCGGCTTTGCCATCCTTTTTGCCGGCTTTAGCGCCCTGGGGATCTGGCAGGTCCAGCGGCTGTTCTGGAAGCTTGACCTGATCGAGCAGGTCAATACGCGGGTCGAAATGGCCCCCGTGGCGGCACCGCCGCCCTCAGTTACCGTCACCCGGGCCGACGACCAGTATCGCCGCGTCCGGGCCAGCGGCACCTACGACCATTCACGCGAAACCCTGTCCAAGGCGGTGACCGAGATCGGGGCCGGCTACTGGGTGCTGACGCCGCTGCGGACTGACCGGGGCTTTACGGTCCTGGTCAACCGGGGCTTCGTCACCCCGGATCGGGCAGGGGCCACGCAACGGGCGCAGGGCCAGGTCGCCGGGCCGGTCACCGTCACGGGCCTGCTGCGGATCAGCGAACCGGGCGGCGGCTTCCTGCGCGACAATGACCCGGCAGGCGACCGCTGGTACTCGCGCGATGTGGCCGCCATCGCCCAGGCCCGCGGGCTGCCCGGGCCGGTCGCACCCTATTTCATTGATGCCGAGGCGTCTGGGCTGGAGTGGCCGCGCGGGGGCATGACCGTCATCCGCTTCACCAACCATCACCTGGTCTATGCCCTGACCTGGTTCGGCCTGGCGGGCATGAGCCTGTTCGGCCTGTGGCTGTTCGTGCGCGAGAACCGTCGCCGTCGCCAGGGTGCCCCCTGATGCTGATGAGGCAGCTGCGGGCCGTCCTGGGGCTGGGCCAGGACCTGAACGTGCCGGTGTCCCCGGCCGGGGCTGGCCGCCGCAACATGCTGCTGCTGATCCAGCTGCGCTGGCTGGCGGTGGCCGGCCAGGTGCTGACGATCGCCATCGTCCACTGGGGCATGAAGATCGACCTGCCGCTGGGCTGGCTGATGCTGGCCCCGGCGGCCCTGATAGTCATCAACCTGGTGAGCGCGCCACTGACCCGCCGACGCCAGGGCGTGCCCGATGTGGAGCTGCTGCTGGCGCTCAGCGTGGACGTGGCGGCCCTGACCTGGCTGCTGTTCTTCACCGGCGGTTCGACCAATCCCTTTGCGCCCCTTTATGTGATGCAGATCGTCCTGGCGGCGGTCCTGCTCAAGCCTGCCTATGCCTGGGGCTTCGTCGCGGTAAACAGCCTGCTGATGGGCCTGCTGACGGTCTGGCACCGCCCGTTGCAACTGCCGCAGGCTGAGGTGCTGACGGTCAACCTGTTGCAGTCCGGTATGCTGGTGAACTTCACCCTGATCGCGGTCCTGCTGGTGGTCTTCGTGACCCTGACCAGCAAGAATCTCAGGGCCCGCGACGCCTATCTGGCCGAGGCGCGGCAGCAGGCGGCCGAACAGGATCACATCGTCCGTATGGGGTTGCTGGCGTCGGGGGCCGCCCATGAGCTGGGGACCCCGCTGGCCAGCCTGTCGGTCATCCTCAGCGACTGGAAGCGGATGCCCGTCGTGGCGGGCGACAGCGACCTGAACAGCGACCTTGAGGTCATGCAGGCCGAGGTCGAGCGCTGCAAGACGATCGTCACCGGCATCCTGATGTCTGCAGGCGAGGCGAGGGGACAGGCCCCGGTCGTTACCTCGCTGCACACCTTCCTGCGCGAGGTGGTCGAGGAATGGCAGGGCAAGTCCGGGCCCGAGGTCCAGGTGCAGCTGGTGCCTGCGCCTCTGGACCCGTCCATCATTGCCGATGCGGCCCTGAAGCAGGTCTTCTCGGCCCTTCTGGACAATGCCCAGGAGGCGGGGGCGCGCCGGGTGGTCCTGAACCTTGAGATCGACGACGAACGCCTGGTGATCGAGTTCAACGACGATGGGCCGGGCTTCCCGCCACAGATCCTGGAACGGCTGGGGCAGCCCTATCAGTCGACCAAGGGCCGGGCCGGCGCGGGCCTGGGCCTCTTCCTTCTGGTCAATGTCCTGCGCAAGATGGGCGGGATCGTGACTGCCGCCAATCGTCGCGATGGCGGGGCCTGCGTGCGTTTGTCCTTGCCGATGGACGCCCTGGCACCGAGATAGAAGCCATGACCGACGCGCCCCGCCAGCTGATGATCATCGAGGATGACGAGTCCTTCTCGCGCACCCTGTGCCGCTCGTTCGAGCGCCGCGGCTATCAGGTGGTGTCGGCGCGCAGCCATGAGCAGGTGCTGGAGCGGCTGCAGGTCCATCATCCCCAGTATGCCGTGGTCGACCTCAAGCTGGGCACGGGCTCGGGCCTGGCCTGCGTGCAGACGCTCCATGCCTTCGACCCGCAGATGATCATTGTCGTCCTGACCGGCTTTGCCAGCATCGCCACGGCGGTCGAGGCGATCAAGCTGGGCGCGCGCCACTACCTGGCCAAGCCCGCCGGCACCGACGAGATCGAGGCCGCCTTTGCCCGGCAGGAGGGCGATCCCGAGGCGGCCCTCAGCGCCCGCCCGACCTCGATCAAGACCCTGGAGTGGGAACGCATCCATGAGGTCCTGGCCGAGACGAATTTCAACATCTCGGAAACCGCGCGGCGGCTGGGGATGCATCGCCGAACCCTGGCGCGCAAGCTTGAGAAACGGCAAGTCACCTGATAGCGGCCTTTCCGGCCCTTATTGACATCGCCTTGCCCGAGCCCGCAAAGGCTCTAGTGTAGCGATGTTAGCCAAGGGGTCTCAGGGAGATCGCCCATGGATGAAGCCCATCGTCTGACCGAACGCGAGCGCCAGTGCCTGCGCCTGGTGCATTCGCATTTCAGCTCCAAGCAGATCGCGCGCCAGCTCGGCATCAAGCCGGGCACGGTCGACCGCCACTGCGAGAATGCGGTCAGGAAGCTGCAGGCGGAGAACCGGGTGGCCGCTGCCCTGCGCCTGGTTGCGGCAGAATCCGGCATTGGGAACCAGTCCCAATATGAACCGCTCCCAATGGCGAGAGCGCACGAAATCCAGTCGGTTGTGGGGGCGGAAAGGACATCCCATGATCCACAACTCCGAAGCCCTCCCGCCCGTCAGCTGGGCCGAGATGGAAGCCATCCTGCTGCGTATGGCGACCACCCCGGCGAAGCGCGACATGGTCGCCCATCTGATGGAGGCGACGCGCAAGCAGATGCCCTTCATGACCGCGGGCGGGGTGATGTCAGAGATCATCTACATAGGGGCCGCGATGTTGGACGTGCACTTCAGTCCGACCTTGCTGGATACGGACGTCTCGGAAGCATCCTCGTCGTCTTCGGCCTTGCCGCCGTCATCGCGTGGATCCTGACTGCTATTGCCGGGGTCGAGCAGTTCACCATGCTCCTGCAAAGGTTGCGCTACAGCGGCTGACGCCCCGGGCTCCTATTCGGAACCTGACCCATGAACCGTATTGAAAAGGCGACGCGGCTTGTCGCGCGGCTTCAGCGCGCCCTGCAAAGTGCCGAGAACGGCCAGGACCAGTCGATCGAGCGACTGGCACGCCTGGCCCAGACCCTGACCCGGACCCGCAGAGAGGCCGGGATGGCGGCCACGGTCGGCCAGCCGGCCTTTGACGCCCTGGCCCGCGCCATGACGGCCCAGATCGAGGCCCAGAAGGCCATGGTCGAGCTGCACAACGCCCTGGCCGAGGTAAAGAGCAAGTCCCGCTTCCGCTCGATCCACATGGGCGGCCTGGACAAGGACGAGGACGACATCATTCGCGGAAGCGCAAAATCAGCCCGGCTTCAATTGGTCGAGCGCCAAGCCTGAATCGGCACGGGGTGGTATAGCCAGGCTATGCCACCCATTATCCTTGCGACCCTGTTGTTCCTGCTGCTTGCCAGTCTGCTGGCCTTCCTGCGTGGTGGCTGGTGGGAAAGGGCTATTGCCGTTGTTCTGCTTGTGGCCTGGGGCCTGTCGTCGATCCTGCCCTTCGACAAGGTGAACCCGCCCTGGGAAGTCATCGCGGTTGATACGGCGGTTTTCCTGATCCTGCTGTATGCGTGCCTCAGATCGACCCGCAAGTGGTTGATTTTTGCTGCGGCCTTCCAATTTCTCGTGCTGGCGACGCACTACGTTTTCGTGCGTAATCATGACCTGATGCAATGGGCCTATGTTTCGGCCTATTATGTCTGGAATATCGGCTTGATCGCCAGTCTCTGCCTGGGGGCGGTAGTTGGGGGCAGTCGTGATAAACAAGCCAGCGACGAGAGACGGGACCAGTAACACCATGACTAGCCCAAGCGTGACGCGTGATCCGATTGACGTCCATGTGGGCGCACAGATGAAGGCGTTTCGTATCCAGAACCGGATGACCCAGTCCGGCCTCGCCGAAGCCCTGGGCGTCACCTTCCAGCAGGTCCAGAAGTATGAGCGCGGCGTCAACCGCATGGCGGCCTCGACCCTGGCCAAGGCGGCCGCGGCCCTGGGCTGCACCATCGGCGACCTGTATCCGGGCGAGGACGCGTCCAAGGGGGCCGAGGCGGCTGCGGCTGAGCTGGCCGACCTGTTCGAGCGGATGAAGCCGCGCCAGCGCGAGGCCCTGCTGGTCACGGCCCGCGCCCTGGTCGACGTGCGCCGCTAGGAAGGCCATCAGGATTCTCGGAAGGGTCGGGCCATGCCTGGCCCTTTGTCATGTCTGACGGTGAGTCAGACGCGAGTCTGACGGTCTGACATCCGATCCAGTAAAAATGCAGGAAAATCAGAGAGACGATGGTGGGTGATCACAGGTTCGAACTGTGGACCCGCTGATTAAGAGTCAGCTGCTCTACCAACTGAGCTAATCACCCGTACCGTCGTCTGTGCCCTTGGTGAGGCACCGGCTCTTCGCGGCGGGGGCTGGCCTCACCGGAAGGCCGGCTTAATACGCAGGAAGTTTCGTCAGTGCAAGGGCCTAATGTGCTCTTTCATAATCTTTTTTGGGAGAGCAAAGTTGCCTGCAGGAATCGCCGCCGGGTGGCGCGGCAAGTTGGAGGCTGTGCCGCATGGCATTCTGGAATCGCCGGCTGTCGATTGACGCCATGTTTGAGCCCCAGGCTGACGGGCCGGGGCTGCGCAAGTCGCTGAGCTGGCCGCATCTGGTCGCGCTGGGCGTCGGGGCGATTGTTGGCACCGGGATCCTGACCCTGATCGGCGTCGGCGCGGGCCTGGCCGGCCCGGCGGTGATGATCAGCTTTGGCATGGCAGGCCTGGTCTGCGCCTGTGCGGCCCTGGCCTATGCCGAGCTGTCGACCATCATGCCCGCCTCGGGCAGTGCCTATACCTATTCCTATGCGGCCCTGGGCGAGATCTTTGCCTGGGTCGTGGGCTGGAGCCTGATCCTCGAGTATTCGCTGGTGGTCTCGGCCGTGGCGGTGGGGTGGTCAGGCTATGCCGTGGCCTTCCTCAGTGGCATTGGCATCGACATTCCCCTGGCCCTGACGGTCGGGCCGCACGTCGAGGGCGGCATGATCAACCTGCCGGCCGTGGCCATCATCGCCGTGGTCGCGGGCCTGCTGCTGCTGGGCACGCGCGAAAGCGCCACGCTGAATGCCATCCTGGTCTTCATCAAGATCGCGGCCCTGGTGGTCTTCGTTGCCATCGCCCTGCCGCACTTCGACACCGCCAACTTCAAGCCCTTCATGCCCCATGGCTTTGGCGCGCCCTTTGTCCAGACCGGAGTCATGGCCGCAGCGGCCATCATCTTCTTTGCCTTCTATGGCTTTGACGCCATCGCCACGGCGGCCGAGGAAACCCGCAAGCCCGAGCGCGACCTGGCGATCGGCATCGTCGGCTCCATGGTGGTCTGCACCGTCCTCTATATCGCCGTCGCGGCGGCAGCGATCGGGGCAGCCCCGGTCAGCAGCTTTGCCGACAGCGCCGAGCCCCTGGCGCACATCATGCGGGGCCTGGGGCAGGGGGTAGCGGCCCAGTGGATCGCGGCGGCGGCCGTGGTGGCCCTGCCGACCGTCCTGCTGGCCTTCCTGTTCGGCCAGAGCCGCATCTTCCTGGGGATGTCGCGCGATGGCCTGCTGCCCACGCGCCTGGCCCGGATCTCGTCGCGCGGGGTGCCCCAGGTCGTCACCATCTTCACCGCCATCGTCGTGGCCATCCTCGCGGGCGTCATGCGCCTGGACGAACTGGCGTCCCTGGCCAATGCGGGCACCCTGATGGCCTTCTCGGCGGTGGGCATCAGCCTGATCGTCCTGCGGGTCCGCGAACCCAACCGCGAGCGCAAGTTCAAGGCCCCGCTGTGGTGGCTGGTGGGCGGCGTGGCCATTGTCGGCTGCATCGTCTTCTTCTTCAGCCTGAAGGCCTCGACCCAGCTCTACTTCCTGCTGTGGAACCTGGGCGGCCTGGCCCTCTACTTCCTGTGGTCGTCGCGTAACTCGCGACTGGCCCGGCGCGACCAGGCCTGATGGCCATGCGCGATCTGTCGGGGGCGGTGGACTTCACCGTCCTCGAACGGATGACCGGGGGTGACGATGCGGTCACCCTGGAGGTGCTCGACCTGTTCGTGGACCAGACCCGGCTGTGGACGCCCCTGCTGGACGTCGCCCATGAGGGCTGGCGCGATGCCCTTCATACCCTGCGCGGGGCCAGCGCCGGCATTGGTGCGAGCCTTCTCGCCGAAGTCTGCCTGCAGGTCGAAGGCCTGGCCTCGAGCGAGGCGGCACCAGGGCTGCAGCGCGTCCTGTCCGCCCTGAACCAGGCCCTGGCAGACGTGGCCGCCTATCGACACGGCCTGATGCTTCGAAGCCTCAGCCGCCAGGACTGACCCTGCCTCGGCCATGAGGCTCAACCCTGGATGGGAACGTGGGCGTGCGCTTCGCCCACCGATTGGCTTGCCTGTTGCCAGAAGGCCTCAGCATATTAATGCGCGCCTTGGTGCCAGAGTCTTGTCGCTTGGAGGAAAATCGCCGCGCAAGCCCAAAAGCCGGCTGATAATTTCTGCCCGACAACCAACTTTGCTGTTAATAGCTATTGACTTCGAGGTCATCAATATGTGTGATCCCCCGCACGTGGCCACTGATCCGTCCGGGGGCCATGAGATCAACGGCGGAGCATGATCGGGTCGGCCCAGCGTGCGGCCCGCACAGGGGAGGGTTGTAATGCTTGGGAGTACTGGGCACGCACGTCTGTCCGCCACCGCATCATTTATTGCCTTGGCCGTGGCCATTCCGGCCGCGGCACAGTCCGGGCCGGAACCGGCGGCCACCATCGACGCAGCCCTAGGAACAAGGGAGTGAAAAATGAAAAAGTCGGTTGCTATCATGACGGGCCTGGTGG
>JAEYQX010000097.1 GCA_023409795.1 Pseudomonadota bacterium | reverse complement strand
TGGATGACCCGGTCGGCCCAGGCCTCCAGGCGCGGGTCGTGGGTCACGCAGATGACGGCCGCGCCATGTTCGGTGGCGGCCCGGCGCAGCAGCTTGATCACAACCTGCCCGTTCTCGCCGTCCAGGGCCGAGGTCGGTTCGTCGGCGAACAGGATCTTGGGGTCCTTGGCCAGGGCGCGGGCGATGGCCACGCGCTGTTTTTCCCCGCCGGACAGCGCCGCCGGCCGCTGGTGCAGGCGATGGCCCAGGCCCACTTCTTCCAGCGCCAGCTTCGCCCGGGCCCTGGCCGCATCGGGCGACAGGCCCTGGTATTTCAGCACCGTCGTCACCTGCTGCAGGGCCGTCAGCGACGGGAAGAGGTTGAAGCCCTGGAAGATGAAGCCGCAGTGCTCCAGCCGGAACCTGTCGATCTTGCCCGTGGACAGCTTCCACAGATCCCTCTGGTCCAGCGCCGCCACATTTCCCTCTTCGGGGCGGAGCAGGCCGGACAGGGCCGCGATCAGGGTCGACTTGCCCGAGCCGGACGGCCCCATGACCATGGTCAGGTCGCCATGCAGGGCTTCGAAGTCGACGCCCTTCAGCACCTCGACGTGGGACCGGCCGGACTTGAACCGCTTGACCAGGCCCCGGGCCTCGATGGCGGCGTCGCCGTGTTTTCCGTGGGTCTTGGTAATCATCGCAGCAGGTCCGCCGGTTGGCTCTTCTTCAGGATGCCGAGCGACAGGAAGCCCGACAGCACCGAGATCAGGATCAGGCCGCCGCCCACCATCAGCAGCAGGCCCGGCGGCATGGCGATGATGACGGCATTGGCCAGGGCCAGCAGGGACAGCAGCCACGTCAGGAAGATCGCCGCCGCCACGCCCACCAGCCCGACCCAGAAGCTCAGCTCCATGACGATGGAGCGCAGCGAGCCCATGCTGACGCCCAGGGCCCGCAGCGAGGCGAACTCCTTGATATTGGCCATGATGGCCCCGCGCAGGGTCTGCCAGGTGATGGCCACGCCGATGATGATGCCCAGCACCACGCACCCGCCGATGATGATCAGCAGGATGCCTTCCTCGAACATGGCGCCGGCATTGGCCTCGGCCAGGGCCTGGCGGGTCCAGGCCTTCCACTGGCCCTTGCCCATCTCGTTCAGCTGGGCCGCAACAATGGCCGCGCGGGCCGGGTCCTGCAGCTTGACCATCCGCGGGCCGACGCTGGGGCCGGTATCGGCCTGGCCCACCATGCGCAGGGTGTCGCGCGACATGACGATGACCGGCTGCATCATGCTGGGATAGCCGCGCAGGACGCCGACCACGGTCACGGTCTGGCCGTTATAAAGCGCCTTCTCGCCCAGCTTGACGCCCAGCTTGGGCAGGGTGGTCTCGTCGATGGCCACCGTCAGCGGCTGGCGCAGGGCCTCGACCAGTTCTTCCGAATAGTCGGTCGGAATGGTGACGGCATTGGGGGTGGTGTCGATGATCTGGGTGGAGACCCAGTTCATCTTGGGCGCGCCCATCTTGGCCCGCTCGGCCTGGGACAGGGTGGGGTCCACGTCCTTGATCGACTGGAACCGGCCCCCGGCGGCGTCGAAGGGCTGGACCTCCTCGACCTCGGGGTGGTTGTAGACCTGGGGAATGAAGCGGCGCGGCACGCCCGACGGGCCACCGAACAGGCTCTTGGCACCGGGCTGCATGACGATGATGTCGGCGCTGGAGCGCTCGATCTGGGCGGTAAAGCCCTTGCCGATGCCGATGAAGACACCGGTCATGGACAGCACCAGCAGCCCCGACAGGGCCAGGGCCATGACAGCGGCCATATATCTGCGCCACTCGAATAGCAGCGTCGACAGCGCAAGCGACATTCAGACAGATCCTCGTAATCCGAGAGTGTTCTGAAGCTCCGCGTCGCCATGGCCAAGTTAAATCGAAGTAAGGCCGGCTTCCCGTGGGCAGGACGGGGGCGTAAAGGAATCAGGCTGTCGCGGGACGGCGCCTGTCTCTATGGATGCAGGACAGGCATACCAAGGCGAGCCCCTCACTCGCGCGATCGGAGATATTCATGTCGCTTCGTCGAACCTTTTCCTTCACGGCCTCGCTGGCGGCGCTCGGCGCAGCGGCGGCCCTGTTCAACGCCCCGGCCACCTCGGTTCGGGCTGAAGAGGGGATGTGGACCTTCGACAACTTCCCGATCCAGGCGGTGAACCAGGCCTATGGCACCGACATCGACCAGGCCTGGCTGGACCGTGTGCGCCAGTCGGCGGTGCGCCTGCGCGGCTGCTCGGCCAGCTTCGTCTCAGACGAAGGCCTGATCCTGACCAACCACCACTGCGTGGTCTCGTGCATCCAGGACCTGTCCTCGGCCGAGAATGACTATGTGAAGAACGGTTGGGTCACGGCCAACCGCGAAGAGGAAAAGCAGTGCCCCGGCCAGACCGCCGAGGTCCTGACCGAGATCGTTGACGTCACCGACCGCGTCCTGGGCGCGGGCGAGGGCCTGACCGGCAGCGACTTCGTGCGCGCCCGCTCGGCCGAGATCGAGAAGATCCAGAAGGAGGCCTGCGGCGACGCCACCGACCGCACCTGCCAGGTCATCAGCTTCTATCGCGGCGGCCAGTACAAGCTCTACAAGTTCGACAAGTACGACGACGTCCGCCTGGTCTTCGCGCCCGAGTTCCAGGCCGCCTTCTTCGGCGGTGACCCGGACAACTTCAACTTCCCGCGCTATGCCCTGGATGCCGCCTTCCTGCGCGCCTACAAGGACGGCCAGCCGGTCTCCTCGCCGACCCACCTGAAGTGGAACCCCGAGGCGCCCAAGGCCGGTGATCCGGTCTTCGTCGCCGGCAACCCCGGCACGACCCAGCGCCTGCTGACCGTGTCCCAGCTGTCGCAGCTGCGCGACCAGCAGCTGCCCATCACCCTGATCCAGTCGTCGGAGCTGCGCGGTCGCCTGACCGAGTTCGCCACCACCTCCGAGGAAGCCCGCCGCGTCTCGGTCGATCCCCTGTTCGGCCTGGAGAACAGCTTCAAGGTCTTCTACGGCCAGGTCGGCGCCCTGCGCGACCCCAACTTCTTCGGCAAGAAGGTGGCCGAGGAGCAGGACCTGCGCCAGCGCGTCGCCGCTGACCCGGCCCTGGCCGAGCGCATCGGCGATCCCTGGGCCGAGATGGACGCCGTCGTCGCCACCCAGCGCCGCCTCTACCTGCCCTACCGCCAGCTGGAGGCCGCAGCCGGCCAGCGCTCCAACCTCTATGGCTATGCCCGCAGCATCGTGCGCGCCGCCAAGGAACGTGCCAAGCCGGTGACCGAGCGCCGCGCGGGCTATTCGGACGCCGACATCGCCGCCCTGTCGCGCCGCCTGTCCAGCGAGGTGCCGATCGCCAATGAGGTCGAGCGCATCGCCCTCAGCTTCTGGCTGAACAAGACCCGCGAATACCTGACCGCCGACCACCCGCAGGTGAAGGCCCTGATCGGTGCCGAGAACCCCGAGGAACTGGCCACGCGCCTGGTCGAGGGCACGCGCCTGGCCGACCCGGCCTTCCGCGCCCAGGCCCTGCAGATGACGCCGGAACAGATCGCGGCTTCCGACGATGCCCTGCTGAAGTTCGTCCTGGCCAATGACGACGCCGCCCAGGCCGTCCGCAACCAGTATGAGGCCGAGGTCTCGGCCCCGTCGGCCCGCGCCGCCGAGAAGCTGGCCCAGGCCCGCTTCGCCGTCTATGGCACCAACCTCTACCCGGACGCGACCTTCTCGCTGCGCCTGTCCTATGGCTCGGTGAAGGGCTGGACCGAGGGTGACAAGACCATCACCCCCTTCACCAACATCGGCGGCCTTTATGAGCGCCAGACCGGAGCCTTCCCCTATGACGCCTCCGAGCGCTTCATGGCGGCCCGCGACACGGTCAACAAGGACGCCGTCTACAACTTCGTCTCGACCAACGACATCATCGGCGGCAACTCCGGCTCGCCGGTGATCAATGCCGAGGGCGAAGTCATCGGCGCGGCCTTCGACGGCAACATCCACTCGCTGGGGGGTTCGTTCGGCTATGACGGCGAGCTGAACCGCACGGTCAGCGTCTCCACCTCGGCCATCACAGAGGCCCTGCGCACCGTCTACGACCAGCCGCACCTGCTGCGCGAACTGGGCGTAAGCCGCTAAGCAGAGCCTTCACCGGCTGATCAGGGGCACCCACCGCGGTGCCCCTTTTTGTTTGGCCACCGTTTTTCCTCCCCATGCAATGGGGAGGGGGACCGCGAAGCGGTGGAGGGGCTATATTGACGAACCAGTCAATTAATCTTCCATTCCCCTCCATGCCGCCGCCTGCCGAAACCTATCGAAGGGCCGCTCGCCTGAGGCGAGCCCTCACCCCGCCCGAGGCGCGGCTGTGGTCCTGCCTGAAAGCCCGCTCGCTGTCCGGCACCCGCTTTCGTCGCCAGCATCCGATCGGTCCCTATATCCTCGACTTCTACTGTCCATCCGTGCGCCTGGCGGTCGAGGTCGACGGGGCACGATTATCCCGAACAGTTGGCCCACGACGCCCGACGAACGGCCTGGCTGGCACAACAGGGGATTCGGGTCCTGCGCGTTCGGGCGACCGATATCAGGGACTATCTTGATGGCGTCCTGGCCCTGATCGAGCAGGAGGCGGCCCCTCCGTCAGGCCGCTGACGCGCCCTGCCACCTCCCCATGGCTCCGCCACAGGGAGGAAACTTTCCTCCCCATGGAATGGGGAGGGGGACCGCGAAGCGGTGGAGGGGCACTCCTGGCGTAGCAAGGAAAACCTCACCCCTTCTTCCCCTCCACCAGCACAGCCTGTTGCCAGGGCCCCGGTGCCTTGTCGGTGCGGTGGATGCAGCCGGCCCAGCAGCAGGGGCGCTTCTTGCCGGCCTCAAGATCTTCCAGCATCCGGCCGATCCGCTTGGCGCGGGTCCTGGCCTGTTTGGCGTCCTCGATCCAGCACAGGAACTCATTGCGGCCCAAAGGGGTCAGGCCAGCCCAGGCCTTCAGTCCACCCGCCCTGGTCTCGATCGCCCGGCGCACGTCATCCGCCGCCGTGTGGACCACGCCTTCAGGAAAGGGGTCGGCCATGCTGGTCTCCGTAAAAAACACCGTTCAATTAAATTACGCTCTGGCCCTTGTCATCGGCAAGCCCGGGCCTATCTCGCCCATCAAGCTTCAATGGGCGCAAGCGTTCCAATCGACATGAAGAGATCAGGCTGGGGCAACATCAGGCGATTTGAGAGGCTCGAAACTCAATTCTTCTGGACGGATGAGACTCTTTAGACTCTCTAGACCCTGTTTCTTTCTCAGGCCGATCTTGCCGTCGAGGAGCCCCATGCGCCCAGTCCACGCCCTTTCCCTCTTTGTTTCATCGGCCGCCCTGGTCCTTGCCGCCTCCTCGGCCTCGGCAGAGGAGGGGATGTGGACCTATGACAACTTCCCCATCGCGCGGGCGAACCAGCAGTTGGGCACCAGCATCGACCAGGCTTTCCTGGACCGCCTGCGCCTGTCCTCGGTCAAGTTCGGCGGCTGTTCGGCGGGGGTGATCTCGGCCGAGGGCCTGGTGATGACCAACAACCACTGCGTGGCGACCTGCGTGGCCAACCTGTCCACGCCCCAGCTGCAGTATGCCGAGACCGGCTTCCTGCCCAAAAGCCGCGACGAAGAGCTGAAGTGCCCTGGCGCGACGGCGGAAATCCTGACCGACATCTCGGACGTCACCGAGCGCGTCAACAAGGCCGCCGAGGGCCTGGAGGGCCAGGCCTTTACCCGTGCCAAGTCGGCCGAGGCCGCCCGCATCGAATCCGAGGCCTGCGGCAATGATCCCAAGGTGCGCTGCCAGGTGGTCAGCCTGTATCGCGGCGGCCAGTTCAAGCTCTACAGGTTCCGCAAGTATGACGACGTGCGCCTGGCCTGGGCACCCGAGGATCGCGCGGCCACCTTTGGCGGCGACCTCGACAACTTCTCCTTCCCGCGCTTTGCCATCGATGCCGCCTTCGTGCGCCTCTACGAGGACGGCAAGCCGGTCAGCACCCCCGTCCACTTCACGTGGAACCCTGGCAAGCCGACCGAGGGCGAGCCGGTCTTCCTGTCGGGCAACCCCGGCTCGACCCAGCGCCTGCTGACCCAGGCCCAGCTGATGACCATCCGCGATGTCGTCCTGCCGATGGACCAACTGATCGCCTCGGAGCTGCGGGGCCGCCTGATCCGCTATTCCGAGGAGGGCGAGTAACAGGCCTTCATCGCCATGGACCCGATTGGCGGCGTCGAGAACACCTACAAGCGCGGCCGGGGCCGCATGGCGGCCCTTATCGACCCGGCCTTCATGCAGACCAAGGCCGAGGCCGAGGCTGACTTCCGCCGCCAGGCCGCATCGCAGGAACCCTGGCTGGCCCTGGAGGCGGTCCAGCCGATCGCGCGCGAGCTCTATGCCCCGATGGCCCTGCTGGAAGGCGGGACGGGCATGGGCACGACCTCGGTGGCGGGGGGCTCCAACCTGTTCGGTTGGGCCCGCACCCTGGTGCGCGCGGCCCAGGAGCGGGCCAAGCCGTCGGGCGAGCGCCTGCCCGAGTATTCCGACAGCCGCCTTGCCGCCGTGGAGGCGCGCCTGTTTGCCAACCGCCCGACCTATCCGGAGCTGGAGCAGATCCGCCTGGAGTGGTGGCTGTCCAAGACCCGCGAATGGCTGACCGTCGACAGCCCCTACATGGCCGACCTGCTGGGCAAGGAAAGCCCCGAAGGCCTGTCGGCCCGCCTGGTCGAGGGCACCCGCCTGGCCGATCCGGCCGTGCGCCGCGCCCTGTGGGAGGGCGGCCTTGAGGCCATCCAGGCCTCGGATGACCCGCTGATCCAGTATGCCCTGCGCATCGACGAGGACGCCCGCGCCATCCGCTCCGACTGGGAAAGCCGGGTCCAGGCCCCGACCGACAAGGCGTCCGAGCAGCTGGCGGCGGCCCGCTTCGACGTCTATGGCGACGCCGTCTATCCGGACGCCACCGGCACGCTGCGCCTGACCTATGGCAAGGTCGAGGGCTCGGATGTCCCCGGCCAGCGCTTCGGGGCCTTCACCACCTTTGCCGGGCTGTGGGACCGCGCCACCGGGGCCGAGCCCTTTGTCACCACCCCGGGCCTGCAGGCGGCCCGCGAGCGGATCGACCCGAACGCGGTCATCAACATGACCGTCTCGACCGACACCATCGGCGGCTCGTCGGGCTCGCCGGTGCTGAACGCCAGGGGCGAGATCATCGGGGCCAACTTTGACTCCACCGTCCTGACCCAGCGCAACGCCTATGGCTATGACCGCAACGTCAACCGCAGCGTCATCGTCACCACCCAGGCCGTGACCACAGCCATCCGCGACGTCTATGGCCTGACCCACCTGGTGGAGGAACTGGGCGTCGAATGACGGCGATGGACCTGCGCCCGGCGACGGCGGCGGACATCCCGCCGCTGCACGCCCTGGTCGAGCGCGCCTATCGCGGCGATGCGGCCCGCCAGGGCTGGACCCACGAGGCGGACCTGCTGGACGGGCAGCGCACCGACCCGGACGCCCTGGCCGAGATCCTCGCCGATCCGGCCCGGGTGATCCTGGTGGCGCAAGCGAACGATGGCCTGGTCGGCTGCGTCCAGGTCGCCGACCTGGGCCAGGGTCTGGCCTATCTGGGCCTGCTGGGCGTCGATCCGGCGCGCCAGGCCGGCGGCCTGGGCCGTCGCCTGGTCGAGGCGGCCGAGCAGGAGGCCCGCGCCCGCTTCTCGGCCACCCGCATGGAGATGACCGTCATCCGCCAGCGGACCGAGCTGATCGCCTGGTATCAGCGCCTCGGCTATGCCCTGACCGGCGAGGTGCGGCCCTTCCCCAAGGACGAGCCCCGCTTTGGCCTGCCCAGGGCCGAGCTGAGCTTCGTGGTCCTGGAAAAGGCGCTCTAGCCGTGCCCGCTGGCCTTCCCCACGCAGCGGGGCAGGGGCCAGCCCAGAAAAAACCCTCCCCCGTTGCCAGAGGAGGGTCTGATGCCAGGGCCTTTGCCGCCCCTTTTACAGGTCGCGCATCTGCTTCTGGGCGGCGCTGAAATATTGCCAGCCGGTCCAGATGGTGATCAGGGCCGCCAGCCAGATCAGGGTGTCGGCAAAGGGCTGGAAGTAGTTGAGCAGGGCAAAGTCCAGGCCAAAGCTGTCCCAGTTGCGGGCGAACAGCTGGCAGCCCAGGGCCACCATCTGCAGCGTGGTCTTCCACTTGGCCGCCAGCGTCACCGGCAGGCTGATGCGGCCGGCCATGGTCTCGCGCAGGGCCGAAACGGCGAACTCGCGGAACAGGATCAGGCCGCAGGGAATGATGATCTGCTGCACCGAGCCACTGGTCAGGACGCCCAGGATAGCCCCGGTGACCAGGATCTTGTCGGCGATGGGGTCAAGGATGGCTCCCCAGCGCGAGGTCGCATTCCACTTGCGCGCCAGGTAGCCGTCGATCCAGTCGGTCGAGGCGGCAATGACGAAGATCCAGAAGCCGATCTTGTACATGGCGAACTGGTCATCGGGGCTCAGCCAGACCGAAATGAAGGGAAAGCCGCTGGTCGCCCCGGCCAGCAGCAGGAACATGACGACCCCGGCAGCCAGGCGGATGCTGGTCAGGATATTGGGGATCGGGTTCACTTTGTGGGCAGGGGCCATGGTCACTTCCGGTATTGGGCCGACTGATTTGCCACGCTTTGGCGGCAGAAGCGAGGCTCCTGCCGCATCCGGTCAGGCCAGGGGCTCGAAGCGCGGGCTGTCCGTCAGCTTTTTTAGGATGCCCTGGGCAATGCCGAAGTGCAGGCCGACCAGGGCCAGCTCGCCTGCCGCTTCCTTCTCGGCGATCCAGGGGAAGGTGCGCAGGTTTTCCAGCGACAGGCGCACGCCCGCCTCCTCGGCCACGCACTCGGCCTGGTCGGCGGGGTGGTCGGCGATGAAGCGGCGCACATAGGGGGCCGCCTGCTGGACCCAGGGCTCGACAAAGTCGCGGCAGTTGTCAGGCGTGCCGTTCAGCATGGCATTGACCCCGCCACAGCCGGCATGGCCCATGACCACGATCTGCCTGACGTCCAGGACATTGACGCCGAACTCCAGCGCCGCCGAGACACCGTGCAGCTTGCCGTCCGGCTCATAGGGCGGGACCAGGTTGGCCACGTTGCGGACCACGAACAGCTCACCGGGGGCGGTGTCGAAGATCAGGGCAGGATCGGCGCGGCTGTCGGAACAGGCGACGATCAGGGTGTGCGGCTTCTGCCCCTTGGCCAGGGCCTCATATTCCGCGCGCTCCGACGGCCAGCGGGTCTCGCGAAAGCGACGGTAACCTTGGGTGAGCTTTGTAATCATGATGCGGTTCCTTGCCGCAGGGACAGGCGCACTTCAACCCGCCCTGCCGCGATTTGTCACCGATGGAAGAAGGCGTGGATCCGCTCGGCCAGGGCCTGACTAACGCCGTCGACCTTGACCAGATCCACGACCGAGGCGCGGCTGACGCCCTTGGCCGAGCCAAAGGCGTGCAGCAGGGCCTTCTTGCGTCCCGGCCCGACGCCCTCGATCTCGTCCAGCGGGTTCTTCTTGATGTCCATGCTGCGCCGCTTGGCATGGGCCCCGTTGGCGAAGCGGTGGGCCTCATCGCGCAGCCGCTGGATGTAATAGAGGGCGGGCGACTTCAGCGGCAGCATGAAGGGCGGCTTGCCCCGCATGAAGAAGTGCTCCTTGCCGGCATCGCGGTCCGGCCCCTTGGCCACGCCCACGGCGACAATGTCGGACAGGCCGTATTCGTCCAGCATGGCCAGAACCTCGGCCAGCTGGCCTGCGCCGCCGTCGATCAGCAGCAGGTCGGGGCGTTCGGTCTCCTCGCCGGCTTCCTCGTCCTTGACCAGACGGCCAAAGCGGCGGCGCATCACCTCGCGCATCATGCCGTAGTCGTCACCGGGCGTCAGGTCCTCGCCGCGGATGTTGAACTTGCGATACTGGTTCTTGCGGAAGCCCTCGGGCCCTGCCACCACCATGCCGCCCACGGCATTTGTGCCCTGGATGTGGGCGTTGTCGTAGATCTCGATCCGCTCGGGCCGGGCCTCCAGTCCAAAGG
>JAEYQX010000058.1 GCA_023409795.1 Pseudomonadota bacterium | reverse complement strand
GGGAGGGATTCGCTTGGCTGTTGCCATTGCCGTAACCCGCGAGCGCCGCGATGGCGAACCGCGCTGTGCCGTCACGCCTGAGACGGTTAAGAAGCTGCTTGCCCTGGGTGCCACGGTGACGGTCGAGGCGGGGACGGGGCTGGGCTCTTCCATTCCCGACGACGACTATGTCCAGGCCGGGGCCACGGTCACGCGGGATACCCGCGCCGCCCTTGAGCGCGCCGATGTGGTGCTGAAGGTCCGCGGCCCGACGGCCCAGGAAGTCAGCGGGCTGAAGCCGGGGGCCATTGTGGTGGCCATGCTGGACGCCCATCGCGAGAAGGACACGGTGGCGGCCCTGGCGGGGGCCGGTGTCACCGCCCTTGCCATGGAGTTCGTGCCGCGCATCACCCGGGCCCAGGTCATGGACGTCCTGTCCTCGCAGGCCAACCTGGCGGGCTATCGCGCAGTGATCGAGGCGGCCTATGCCTATGGCAAGGGCTTCCCCATGATGATGACCGCAGCGGGCACGGTGGCTGCGGCCAAGGTCTTTGTCATGGGGGTCGGGGTGGCCGGTCTTCAGGCCATCGCCACGGCCCGTCGCCTGGGCGCAGTGGTCACCGCCACCGACGTGCGCCCGGCGACCAAGGAACAGGTCGAGAGCCTGGGGGCCAAGTTCCTGGCGGTCGAGGACGAGGAGTTCCGCAACGCCCAGACGGCCGGCGGCTATGCCAAGCCCATGTCCGCCGAATACCAGGCCAAGCAGGCGGCCCTGACCGGCGAGCACATCAAGAAGCAGGACGTCGTCATCACCACGGCCCTGATCCCCGGGCGGGCGGCACCGCGCCTGGTCACGGCCGAGCAGGTGGCGACGATGAAGCCGGGGTCGGTGATCGTCGACCTGGCTGTCGAGTCCGGCGGCAATGTCGAGGGCGCAAGGCCGGGCGAGGTCGTGACCACGCCCCATGGCGTCCAGATCGTCGGCCATGCCTACCTGCCGGGCCGCATCGCGGCAGATGCCAGTGCCCTTTATGCCCGCAACCTGGTCGCCTTCATCGGCCTGTTCATCAAGGAGGGGGCGATCGCGCTCGATCTGGAGGATGAAATCCTGAAGGCGACGGTCGTG
This sequence comes from Pseudomonadota bacterium, assembly GCA_023409795.1. GTDB lineage: Bacteria > Pseudomonadota > Alphaproteobacteria > Caulobacterales > Caulobacteraceae > Brevundimonas. Next base: position 2,159 of record JAEYQX010000058.1, on the reverse strand, counting down.
ACCCACGGCGGGACCATCGTGCACGAGGGGATCAAGCCATGAGCCGGACTCTACATCGGGTGCTGTATCGCAAGAAAGGGGCCTGAGGCCATGGAACACGTCGATCCCACCGTCTTTCGCCTGGCCATCTTCGTCCTGGCCATTTTCGTCGGCTACTATGTCGTGTGGAGCGTCACGCCCGCCCTGCATACACCGCTGATGGCCGTGACCAATGCCATTTCCTCGGTGATCATCGTCGGGGGTCTGATCGCGGCGGCGGCCTTGAGCGCCGAGGTCACCGGGCCCAATGCCTGGATCGCCAAGGGGGCCGGGGTGGCCGCCGTGACCCTGGCCAGCGTCAATATTTTTGGGGGCTTCATGGTCACTCGCCGTATGTTGGCCATGTACAAGAAGAAGGTACGTTCCTGATGGACGTGGCCGGGGCTATGCTGGCGCGTCGTCGTGGCTGGCATCCGCCAGTCCAGAGTTGAGTGAACAGGTCGCGTGGTTTTCAGTCCCTATCTCTTTGCCTTCTACGTCTCATGGGCTGCTACCGGTTTGGGAGTAGGCCTGTGGCTGTGGAGCTGGGTTCGCGTCAAGGAGCCCATCCGCCGGCTGAGATTTCAGGATTGCGGGGTGGTGCTGGTCTTTGCGGCCGTCATTACCCGGATCGTGATCCAGGCCCAAAGTCCGGGCGTGCTGGATTGGGTCATTCTGATTATGGGACCCCTGTTCATTGCCGCGGCCCTGTGGCGACTGACCCGAACCCAAGGTTTGAAATCCTAGAGTTAAAGTAATGAAGACGACCCTTATCTTTTCTGCGGCCCTGACCGCTGCCGTGGCCCTGTCGGCCCCGGTCCTGGCCAAGGCCCGGCCTGAAGTCGGCAACAATCCCTATGGCGGCCTGCACTGGTCGGTCCAGGCTCCGGAAGGGGCCAGCTGGATCGTGCAATGCCGTTTCACGCCGGTGACCATTCGCGGCATTCCGCTGAACAGCATCAACCATTCGGGCACCGGCAACATGGCCGGGCGCCTGCCCGGTGACAACGGCAGCTGCCGCGTCACCAAGACCGGCGGCAACGGGGGCGTAGGCGTCGCCGTGGTCAAGAACGGTGAAGCCAAGTCGGCAGGCACCAATGATCCGACCAAGCCTGCGGTCGTCAACGTATTCTGAGTACCGGCACTGAAATCTAGACCTCTGGGGGAGGGATTGTGATGAACGCTTCCGTTGCTGCACTGGCCTATCTGGGCGCGGGCGTTCTGTTCATTCTCTCCCTCAGGGGGCTTTCCAGTCCCGAGACCAGCCGCCGGGGCAATAGCCTGGGCATGATCGGCATGGCCCTGGCCGTCGGGGTGACCCTGCTGACGCTTGGCACCAGCGGCGCGCTGGATCCCCTGACCCTGGCCCTGATTGCCGGCGGTGTCATTGTCGGCGGCGGAGCCGGCGCGGTCATCGCCAACCGCGTGCCCATGACCGCCATGCCGCAGCTGGTGGCAGCCTTTCACTCCCTCGTCGGCATGGCAGCCTGCCTGGTCGCCGTCGGGGCCGTCTATGCGCCCGATGCCTTTGGCATCGTGACGCCCGAGGGCGGGATAAAGACCCTTTCCCTGATCGAGCTGTCGCTGGGCGTGGCCATCGGGGCCATTACCTTTACCGGCTCGGTCATCGCCTTTGCCAAGCTGAACGGCAATATGAGCGGGGCCCCGATCCTGCTGCCGGCGCGGCACCTGATCAACATTGGCCTGGCCCTGGCCCTGGTCTTCCTGATCGGTATCCTGATCGGCACCGGCGGATCGGCCCTGTGGGCCTTCTGGGGCATTTTCGCGCTCAGCCTCATCCTGGGGGCGACCCTGATCATCCCGATCGGCGGGGCAGACATGCCGGTCGTGGTTTCGATGCTGAACTCCTATTCGGGCTGGGCGGCGGCGGCGCTGGGCTTCACGCTCGAGAACATCGCCCTGATCATCACCGGGGCCCTGGTCGGCTCGTCGGGGGCCATCCTCAGCTACATCATGTGCAACGGCATGAACCGCAGCTTCGTCAGCGTCATCCTGGGTGGCTTCGGCGGGGATGCCGCGGCCGCGGGCGGCGGCGGGGCCGTCGAGACCCGCCCGGTCAAGCAGGGCTCGGCCGAGGACGCCGCCTTCATCATGAAGAACGCCTCCAAGGTCATCATCGT
>JAEYQX010000242.1 GCA_023409795.1 Pseudomonadota bacterium | reverse complement strand
TGATCATTGTGTTTGCCATCATCGCAGGGGTCCTGCTGTTCATGCTCTACAATGTGCTGGGAATGAAGGTCGGCCGCCAGCCGACCGACAACAAGCCCCTGTCCCGCGTCACGGGCCCCATGGCGGGGTCGGCCCCGCCGGTGCCCACGGTCGACCCGGTCACCGCTGCCGCCATTTCCGGCCTTAAGGCCCGCGATCCCTCCTTCGACCCGGCCCGCTTCCTGGAAGGGGCGCGCCAGGCCTATGAGACCATCGTCCAGTCCTATGCCGCCGGCGACCGCGACACCCTGCGCCCGCTGCTGACCCCTTCGGTCATGACCTCGTTTGATGCCGGCATTGCCGCGCGCAGCGCCCGGGCCGACCGCGAACAGGTCGAGTTCATCATCCCCCCGCGCGCCGACCTGGAAAGCGCCACGGTGCGCGACGAACGGGCCGTGGCCAAGGTGCGATTCCTGGCCGAGCTGCGCTCGACCGTGACCCCGGCAGCCGGCGAGCCCGTGGTGGATGAGCGCCGCACGGCCGAGATCTGGACCTTCGAGCGCGCCCTGGGGGCGGCCGATCCAAACTGGGCACTGGCGCGGGTCGAGCCGGCCACGGCCTGAGGTCAGGGACCATGCAGGGCGTCGTCAGCTTCCCGCAACTTCAGGGGCATGGCCTGGTCGGGGCCGCGGTCCTGGCCCTGCTGGTGGCGGCCTGTGCCTCCCAGCCCCGTCCGTCCGGGCCTGTGCCCCATCCGGCCGCGCCGGTCCTGCCCGGCGTGACCGTGCCGCCCCGCGACCTGTCGCCGCCGCCCCCGGGGGCCATGGCCCTGTCCTACCTGCCGGGATGGAACCACGAAGATCACCTGGCGGCCTTCCTGGCCTATGTTCAGACCTGCGCCCGGCACAGGGACCCCGCCGCCGCCTCGGCCTGCGAGCGGGCGCAGGCCCTGTCCGCCAGCCGTCAGGTCAGCCCGACCGACGCCCGCAACTTCCTGGAGACGGCCTTTGTCGCCGTCGAGGCCCGCACGGCCGATGGCCAGCCGGGTATGCTGACAGCCTATTTTGCGCCCATCTACCCGGCCCGCTGGGCTCCGGATGGCGAGTTTGATGCCCCGGTCCTGAGCCGCCCGGCCAACCTGGATCAGGTCGGCGACCGCGCGGCCATCGAGGCGGGCTCGGCCCAGTCCCAGGTCCTGGCCTGGATGAAGGCCGAGGACCTTTTCTTCCTGCAGATCCAGGGCTCGGGCACCCTCACCTTCCCGGATGGCTCGCGGCTCAGGGCTGCCTATGCCGCCGACAATGGCAAGCCCTTCGTTGGCATCGCCCGGCCGATGAGCCAGCAGGGCCTGCTGCCGCCCAATGGCACCTCGGGCGATGCCATCCGCCGCTGGCTGTCCGACCACCGGGGGGCCGAGGCCCGCGCGGTCATGGCGCTGAACCCGCGCTACATCTTCTTCACCACCGCCCGGGACGATGGCCGCGAAGCCGTGGGCGCCGCCGGCATCCCCCTGCCCGCGCGCCGGTCCATTGCCGTCGATCCGTCGCACTGGACCTATGGTGAGCCGGTCTGGATCGAGGCCGATGCCGGCAACCTGATCGGGGCGCGCGCCAGCTATCGCGGCCTGGTCATGGCCCTGGACACCGGCTCGGCCATTCGCGGGCCGGTCCGGGCCGATCTCTACATGGGCCGTGGTGACGAGGCCGGCCAGGAAGCCGGGTCCGTCCGCCACCCCCTGCGGATGTGGCGGCTGGTGCCCCGGGGCTGATCCCTAGCGTCGCTTGAGGCTGCCCAGCACCCCGCGCAGCAGTTCGCGGGTCAGGGTCGATCCCGCCGTTCGCAACACCGACTTGGTCAGGGCCTCCATCGGCGTCTGGCGATTGCTGGAGCGCCGGGCCGGGGCGCGCGGTGCGCTGCGGGCGGCCTCCTTCTCGGCCCTGGCGCGAACCTTTTCCGCCTCGGCGGCTTCGCGGGTCTCAGCCTCGATCCGCTCGACCTGGGCCTTGCGCGCCTTCAGGATCTCCTCGGCGCTCTCGCGATTGATGGCCGTGTCATAGGTGCCGCGCACCGGGCTTGAGGCCATCAAGGCGGCGCGTTCCGCATCCGTGGCCGGGCCCAGGCGCGAGTCAGGCGGACGGATCCTGGTCTGGGCCACCACGGTTGGGGCACCTTTTTCGTCCAGGGTCGAGACCAGGGCCTCGCCCACGCCAAGCGCCTGGATCGCCTTGGCCGTGTCAAAGGCCGGATTGCTGCGGAAGCTCTGGGCGGCAGCGCGCAGGCCGCGCTGCTCCGACGGCGTATAGGCGCGCAGGGCGTGCTGGACGCGGTTGCCCAGCTGGGCCAGGACGCTGTCGGGAATATCGGCCGGGTTCTGGGTGACGAAATAGACCCCCACCCCCTTGGAACGGATCAGGCGCACCACCTGCTCGACCTTTTCCAGCAGGGCCTTGGGCGCATCGCGGAACAGCAGGTGGGCTTCGTCGAAGAAGAAGACCAGGCGCGGCTTTTCGGGGTCGCCGATCTCGGGCAGCTGCTCGAACAGCTCGGACAGCAGCCACAGCAGGAAGGCGGCATAGAGCCGGGGGCTGTTCATCAGCTTCTCGGCGGCCAGGACGTTGATCTGGCCCCGGCCATCCAGCCCCGTGCGGATCATGTCCTCCAGCCGCAGGGCCGGCTCGCCGAAGAAGGCGCGGCCGCCCTCGTTTTCCAGCTGCAGCAGGGCCCGCTGGATCGCGGCCACCGACTGGGGCGAGACATTGCCCACCTCGGCGCCGATGGTTTTGGCGTTTTCGGACACATAGGTCAGCAGGCTGCGCAGGTCCGCCAGGTCCAGCAGGAGCAGGCCTTCCTTGTCGGCGACGTGGAAGGCGATGGTCAGCACCCCTTCCTGCACCTCGTTCAGGTCCAGCATCCGCGCCATCAGCACCGGGCCGATGTCGCTGACGGTGGCGCGCACCGGATGGCCCTTCTCGCCATACAGGTCCCAGAAGACGGTCGGCGCGGCGCGGCCGTGCAGTTCCAGGCCCAACTTGCCCGCGCGCTCGGCGAACTTCTCGGTGCCGCCCGCCTGGCTGATGCCCGACAGGTCGCCCTTCACGTCGGCGCAGAAGACGGCCACGCCCGCATCGGAAAAGCCCTGGGCCATGATCTGCAGGGTCACGGTCTTGCCGGTGCCGGTGGCCCCGGCCACCACGCCGTGGCGGTTGGCCCGCTTCAGCAGCAGGCGTTCGGGCTCGCCCTCAAAGGATTGTCCTAGGAAAAGCGCGGGCGAAGCTTCGGTCATTCAGGGTCTCCGACATCACAGGCCTTGCATATCCTAGCCGCTTAAGGCTGCAAGACGGAACCACCGACCGTGACAACGATTGACGCTGTCGCAAACGCCGCTGACAGTCAGGCTTATGAAGCTTCCCCTTTCGATCAATGATCCCGCGACCCGCAATGCCGCCATCATCATCGCGGTGGTGGCGGCGGGGGCCGCCCTTTACTGGCTGCGCGACATCCTGACGCCCCTGGCCATGGCGATCGCCCTGCTGATCATGATCGACGGGCTGAAGCGTGCGATCGAGTCGCGCACCGTCATCCCCTCGCGCTTTGCCGGGCTGGCGGCCCTGGTCCTGGTGGTCCTGGGCTTTCTGATCTCGATCTGGATCATCGTCGATGGGGCGGCGGGCTTCTTTACCGACGCCTCGGGGGTCTCGACCCGGATCGGGCCGCGCCTTGACCAGATCATCGTCGATGTCGCCGGCCTGGTGGGCGTATCGGACCCGCCGACCCTGCAGGACCTGCTGGCGGGCATCGACGTGCGCGGCTGGCTGACGGCGGCGGCGGTCCAGGCCCAGGGCGTGGCCTCGGGGGCCTTCTTCGTCATGGTCTACCTGGGCTTCCTGCTGGCCTCGCAGAAGGGCTTCAACAAGAAGATCGTCGGCATGTTCCCTGAACGCTCGGCCCGCCAGGAGGCGCTGGAGGTCTTCAACCGGGTCCGTGGCGGGGTCGAGGGCTATATGTGGGTCCAGGCCGTGACCGGGGCCATGATCTGCGCCGTCGCCTGGGTGCTGATGCGGGCGGTCGGCCTTCAGAACGCCGAGTTCTGGACCTTTGTCATCTTTGTCGTCGGCTTCATCCCGGTGCTGGGCGGTGCCATTGCAGGCCTGGCCCCGCCGCTGTTCGCGCTGGTCCAGTTTGAAAGCTACTGGCCGGCCCTGGTGCTGCTGGTCGGGCTGCAGCTGGTCCTCTTTGTCGTGGGCAATGTGATCCAGCCGCGAATGCAGGGCGACAACCAGAACATCGACCCGGTGGTGGTTCTGCTGGCCCTGGCGCTGTGGGGCAAGATGTGGGGCGTGCCGGGCATGTTCCTGTCGACGCCCCTGGCCGTCATGGCCATGGCCATCCTGGCCGAGTTCAAGGGATCGCGCTGGATGGCGGTCCTGCTGTCCGGTGATGGCGAGCCCTATACCGAGCGCCAGTCCGGCGACAGCGACCCGGGCCGCAAGCCCGGCTGGTTCCGACGCCTGCTGGGTGGCGGCGCAAAGGCTTCCGACGAAAAAGCCCCCAAACTGGACTGATCTTGCCCTTGATCTGCCATAACTGGCGACTATCTACCCAATCGAACGCGGCGACCTCCCCTCCCCCTCCCGGTCGCCGCTTCCTGCCCGTCGCTCCCTCCCCCTCCTGCGATGGGCCTGAGCAGGCCGCCGAGCGCATCGCCCGGCGGCCTTGTTCAATTCTGGGCCTTCCCTACCGCCGAAGAAACTTTGCCCAGGGTAAATCAGGCTAAAATGGGGCGTTCTTTGCGCGATATCGGCCTGTAGCGATCATCACTCACCTAACTTTGGGCTTTTGGCGCAACATGGTGCGCTGCACATAGGAATTCCGGCCTTTTACGCCCCCGGATGGCCTAGCCAGATGCGCCAGTGGCGTTAAGGTGAGGGTGCAAATCCTGCGGCTTAACGCCGTGCTGCCAGAGTCTTCATCATGTCCGCCGCGTCGCGCACCGTTCCCGCCACCCCAGCCACTCTGGAGGCGCTGGAGGCGGCCTATGCGCAGATTGTCGCTACCCCGCCCGGTGAGGCCGAACGCTCGTTCCTGGCCCAGGCCTTCGACGACTATGACGCCGACGAGACCGGCAAGCTCGGCGTGGACGACCTGGCCAGCCTTTTCGCCTCGGCCTGGCAGGCCGCCTCGGGGCATCAGGCGGGCGAGCCGGCCCAGGTCACCGTGCGCCCGCTGGCCTCGGCCCAGGGCTCGATCGGCTATGACCAGGTCCTGATCGTCCAGGACGACGCCCCCTTCCTGGTGGACAGTGTGCTGGGCGAGATCGCCGATGCCGGCGTGACGGTTCGCGCCCTGTATCACCCGGTCGTCGAGACGGCGGGCGGTGCCCGCACCTCGATCATCATGGTCATCATCGACTCCCTGCCCCAGGAGCGCCGTGACGCCCTGGGCGAAGGCATTGCCTCGACCCTGGCCGACGTCCACGGGGCCGTGGCCGACCACGGGGCCATGGTCCAGCTGATGCGCGATGCGGTCCTGCGCCTGGAGCAGGCCCCGCCGGCCGCCATCGACCCGGAAGTCCTGCAGGAGAACATCGACTTCCTGCGCTGGGCCAAGAGCGACCACTTCGTCTTCCTGGGCGCGCGCGACTATGCCTATCCGCGCCTGGACGACGGCAGCTATGCCGCCGAGGCCCCGCTGGAAGTGTCCGAGAACGGCCTGGGCATCCTCCGTGACCCCGAGCGCCGCGTCCTGCGCCGCGCCTCCGAGCCGGCCGTCCTGACCCAGGCCATGCGTCGCCAGATGGACCTGAGCGAGCCGGTGACCGTGGCCAAGGCCAATATCCGCTCGCGTATCCACCGCCGGGCCTACATGGACTATGTCGGGGTCAAGCGGTACGGCGCGGACGGCAAGGCCTCGGGCGAGACCCGCTTCGTCGGCCTGTTCACGGCCGAGGCCTATGACCGCATGGCCAAGGAAGTGCCGCTGATCCGGCGCAAGGTGCTCAATGCCCTGGCCCGCGCGGGCAAGGCTGCTGGCAGCCACAACTACAAGCGCCTGAAGAACATCCTCGAAAACTATCCGCGCGACGAGCTGTTCCAGATCAGCGAGGATGACCTGCTGCGCAATGCCCTGGGCATCCTGCACCTGTATGACCGCCCGCGCATCCGCCTGTTCACGCGCCATGACCCGTTCGACCGGTTCGTCTCGGTCCTGTGCTTTGTCCCGCGCGAGCGCTACGACGCCAACCTGCGCCAGCGCATCGGCCAGATCCTGGCCCGGGCCTGGGGTGGTCGGGTCTCGGCCTGGTATCCGCAGCTGTCGGACCAGCCGCTGACGCGCGTTCACTTCATCATCGGCGTCGAGCCGGGCAACCACCTGAACCCTGACCTGCGCGAGGTCGAGGCCGAGGTCGCCGAGGCGGGCCGCAGCTGGATCGATCGCATCGAGACCGCCCTGCGCAAGGCCGGGGTGGACGAGGTCGCCGTGGGCCCCACCAGCGCCCGCTGGGCCGAGGGCTTCGGCGTGGCCTACCGGGCCCGCTACAATGCCGACGAGGCCGTGGCCGACCTGAACCAGTTCGACCGCCTGAACGATGGCTCGGTGGGTGACGGCATCCATGCCCAGTCGGTGGCCGTGCGCGCCTTCCGCACCGAGGCGGAATCCCCGCTGCAGTTCCGCTTCAAGCTGTATCGCCGTGGCGCGGCCGTGCCGCTGTCGGACGTCCTGCCGATCCTGGCGGACATGGGCCTGAAGACGCTGGAGGAGTCGGACCACGTGATCCGCACGATCGGGGCAGACCCGATCTTCATCCACGACTTCCTGCTGGAAGACCCGCGCGGCGAGGCGCTCAGCTTTGCCGACATCAAGGCCCCGTTCGAGGCCGCCTTTGCCGCCGTCTGGGCCGGGCGCACCGAGAGCGACGGCTTCAACCGCCTGGTGCTGGAACTGGGCATCGATTGGCGCGAGGCGGCCCTGGTGCGGACCCTGGCCCGCTATCGCCAGCAGACCGGCCTTGATCCGTCCCAGGCGGTCCAGGAAGCGGCCCTGATCCAGTATCCGGCCGTGGCCCGCGCCATCCTGGCCCTGTTCGCGGCCAAGTTCGATCCGGCCAGGGGCGGCGACGCTGCCTCGCGCGCTGGCGAGGTCGCCCGCATCGACGCCGACATCAAGGCCCTGCTCCAGGAGGTCAAGAGCCTGGACCACGACCGGGTGCTGCGTCGCCTGGCGGCCCTGGTCGACGCGATCAAGCGGACCAACTTCTATCAGGCCGATGCCAACGGCACGCCCAAGCCGCACATCTCGATCAAGATCGCCCCGCGCGAGATTGAGGACATGCCGCTGCCCAAGCCGTTCCGCGAAATCTTCGTCTGGGCCCCGCACGTCGAGGGCGCGCACCTGCGCTTTGGCCCGGTGGCCCGTGGCGGCCTGCGCTGGTCGGACCGTCGCGACGACTTCCGCACCGAGGTCCTGGGTCTGGTGAAGGCCCAGCAGGTGAAGAATTCGGTCATCGTGCCGGTCGGCTCCAAGGGCGGCTTCTATCCCAAGCAGCTTCCGGTCGGTGGTGACCGCGACGCCCAGCAGGCCGAAGCCATCCGCGCCTACAAGACCTTCCTGTCCGGCATGCTGGACGTGACCGACAACATCGTCGGTGAGGGTGCGCCGGTGCGCCCTGACAATGTGATCGCCTGGGAAGGTGACGACCCCTATCTGGTGGTCGCCGCCGACAAGGGCACGGCCACCTTCTCGGACATCGCCAACGGCGTGTCCCAGTCCTACGGCTTCTGGCTGGACGATGCCTTCGCCTCGGGCGGCTCGGCCGGCTACGACCACAAGGAAATGGGCATCACTGCTCGCGGTGCCTGGGAGGCGGTCAAGCGCCACTTCCGCGAGATCGGCAAGGACATCCAGTCCGAGCCCTTCACCGTCGCCGGCGTGGGCGATATGTCGGGCGACGTGTTCGGCAACGGCATGCTGCTGTCGAAGGCCATCAAGCTGGTGGCGGCTTTCGACCACCGCGACATCTTCCTGGACCCCAACCCCGATCCGGCCAAGTCGTGGGAAGAGCGCAAGCGCCTGTTCGAGACGCCGCGCACCACCTGGCAGGACTATGACAAGTCGCTGATCTCGGAAGGCGGCGGCGTCTTCCCGCGCAGCGCCAAGTCGATCACCCTGACGCCCCAGATCAAGGCCATGCTGGACATCGAGGCCGACGAGGTCACGCCGTTCGAGCTGATGCAGGCCATCCTCAAGGCCCGCGTCGAGCTGCTCTACTTCGGCGGCATCGGCACCTACATCAAGGGCGCGGGCGAGACCAATGCCCAGGCCGGTGACAAGGCCAATGACGCGATCCGCATCAATGGCGGCGAGGTCCGCGCGGCGGTGGTCGGCGAAGGGGCCAACCTGGGCGCCACCCAGCTGGGCCGTATCGAGGCGGCCCGTGCGGGCGTGCGCCTGAACACCGACGCCATCGACAACTCGGCCGGCGTGGACTCCTCGGACCACGAGGTGAACATCAAGATCCTGACCGGTGGTGCCATCGCCTCGGGCCGCCTGAAGGCCGAGGATCGCAATGAGCTGCTGAAGTCGATGACCGACGAGGTGGCGCTGAAGGTGCTGGCGCACAACTATGACCAGACCCTGGCCCTGACCCTGCAACAGGCGGACGGTGCCGCGGCCCTGGACGCCCAGCAGGCCTTCATGCAGCACCTGTCGGCCCAGGGTAAGCTGAACCGGGCCGTCGAATACCTGCCCGATGATGCCCGCATCGCCGAGATGAAGCTGCAGGGCACGCCCCTGACGCGTCCCGAACTGGCCGTGCTGACGGCCTATTCCAAGCTGGAGCTGTTCGACGCCGTCGTCGCCTCGTCGGCCCCCGATGATGCCTTCTTCGAGAAGATGCTGGTGGAATACTTCCCCGCCCCGCTGGCCCGCTTCGAGGAGGACATGAAGTCCCACCGCCTGCGCCGGGACATCATCGCCACCGTCCTGTCGAACGAGATCGTCAACATGACCGGCGCAACCTTCCCCGATCGCCTGCGCGCGGCGGCGGAATGCGACACGGCGGCCATGGTCACGGCCTTTGAAACGGCCCGACAGGTCTTCCGCCTGGACGAGGCCTGGAAGGCGGTGTCGGCGCTTGACCTGAAGATCCCGGCCGAGGCCCAGACGGCGCTCTATGCCGAGATCGCCATGGTCCTGCGTCGCCAGACCTATTGGCTGGCCCGTCGCGCGGCCCGCACCGAGACGACGGTGTCGAGCATGATCGCCGCCTACCGGCCGGCGGCCGATGCCCTGCGGGCCGCGGGCCCGGCGGTGCTGTCGCGCTATGAGCAGTCGCGCTATGAGGGTCGCGTGCGGTCCTTCATCGAGCTGGGTGCGCCTGAGGACCTGGCCCGCGACATCGCCATGCTGCGCCCGATGGTGGCCACGGCCGACATCGGCGACCTGGCCACCGAGCTGGGCTGGAGCGCCCCGGCCATGGCCCGCCTCTATCACCAGGTCGGTGCCGCCTTCGACTTCGACCGCCTGCGCGTGGCGGCCGGGTCGGTGCCCTCGGCGGACCACTTCGACCGCCTGGCGGTCCGTCGCCTGATCCAGGACCTGATGGCCGAGCAGATCCAGCTGACCCGCAGCGTGGCCAGGGTCTCGGCCGAGGCCACCGGCTCGACCGAGGAAACGGCCGAGCAGGCGGTCGACGCCTGGATCGGCGGTCGCCTGGCCGAGGTCGAGGCCCTGCGCGCCTCGGTCGACGAGATCGAGGCCTCCGGCTCGGGCTGGACATTCGCCAAGCTGACCATTGCCAATGGGGTGATCCGCTCGGTGCTGGAGGGCTGATCTCCCTCTGACAGCCAGGACGACATCCGGGGGCCCGCTGGCGAACGTCAGCGGGCCCTTGGCGTTGGGGGCCTCTTCGCGCTAGGTCTTCTCCCTTTGCATCGCCAAGACGAGGCAGGCCCATGCCGAGAAAATTCCTGGTCGTTGTCGACGACAGCCCCGAGTTCAAGGCGGCCCTGGGCTATGCCACGCGCCGTGCCCGCTCGACCAATGGCCGCGTGGTCCTGCTGCGCGCCCTGCCCGATGGCTCTGACGAGCACTGGTCCGGCGTGCGCGACGAGATCCGCCGCCAGCAGCGGGCCGAGGCCGAGGCGCTCCTGGCCCGCATCGGCGAGGAGGCGGCCGAGCTGTCCGGTGCCCCCGCCATCTTCATCATCGAGGAAGGCGATGCCCAGGACGCGATCCGCAAGACGGTCAAGGCCGACCCCGAGATCAAGATCCTGGTCCTGGCGGCCGGGGCCGGTGCGAGGGGGCCCGGGCCCCTGGTTTCGGCGGTGTTGAAGCAGGGCGGCTTCCTCAGCGGGCGCAAGCTGCCGGTGACGATCGTGCCGGGCGACCTGAGCGAGGAAGACCTGTCCGACCTGGCCTGACCCGGGACGCGGCCTTCGCCCCTTCCCCCTTGAACCGCGCGCTTCCAGGGCGCATCTGAGCCCCATGTTCATCCAGACCGAACCGACGCCGAACCCCAATGTCCTGAAGTTCCTGCCCGGGCGCGAGGTCGCGCCCCAGGGAGCCCTGGAATATCGCACCATCGACGAGGCGACCCAGTCGCCGCTGGCCGAGGCCCTGTTCCAACTGGAAGGCGTCGAGGGGGTCTTCTTTGGCGCGGACTACATCTCGGTGTCCCGCGCGGCCAGCGGTCCCGACTGGTCGCAGATGAAGGCGGCGGTCCTGCCGGTCATCATGGACCACTTTGTCTCGGGTGCCGCCCTGGTCCGCGAAGGGTCCGGCGGTATGGCCGCGGACGTCGAGGACAATGAGATCGTGGCCGAGATCAAGGCCCTGCTCGACAGCCGTGTGCGTCCGGCCGTGGCCCAGGATGGCGGCGACATCCTGTTCGACCATTTCGACGAGGAGACGGGCGTGCTGCGCTTGCGGATGCGCGGGGCCTGCTCGGGCTGTCCGTCGTCCTCGGCCACGCTGAAGGCCGGGGTGGAGCAGATGATGCGCCACTATATTCCCGAAGTGACCAGCGTCGAACAGGTCATCTGACGGCCTCAGGGGCTGACCGGCCCCTGTTTCACATGAAACCCTATCATGGGGCCGCGGCCTCGGGCATGATGGGGCATGGCCCGATTTTCTGCCGATGATGAAGCGGGTGCCCAGGTCCGGGCGCTTGGCGACGCCCTGTCCCGCCTGCGCCGCGAACGCGGCCTGAGCCAGGCCGAGGCCGGGCGGCGCCTGGGCATGTCCAGCCAGGGATGGGGCCTTTACGAGGCCGGGCGACGCAGTGGCCTGTTCCGGCCTGATGTCCAGCGCCGCCTGACGGCGGCCCTCGATGCGACCCCCGAAGACCTGGCCCTGCTGGTGGGCGAGATGCCCTCCCCGGCGGTGGTGTCCGGCGCGGCTTCGGCCCCCGCAGGCGTTGCGGCGCAAGGGCGTGGCTTCGAGGCGGCCCCGCCCCCCACGCGCTGCCGGTTCCGGCTGGAGACGGATGACCTCAACCCCTGGGCGGCGGCCGGGACGGTGCTGGAATATGTGCCGGGGCGCTGGCCGCGTCGCGACCAGGGCTGCATCCTGACGCTGAGGGACGGCAGCCAGAAGGCCCGTCTCTATGTCCGGTCCGATGACCACGAGCTGGTGGTGCGCGGGGCCGGGGCCCTTTTGTCGATCGAGAAGCTGCCCCGGGCCGAAGTGGCCTCGGTCTCGGCCGTCGTGGCCCGTCTCGACGACTGAATGAAACAAATTGGTTGAAACGAAATCGTTTCCATGAAACCCTGGGCTCGCAAGGGTGAAGGGAATGCCATGTCGCGCCATAGTCAGGACATTGATCGGCTGGTCGGCCTGCGCGTCGCCCAGCTGCGCCAGGCGCGGGGTCTGTCCCAGACAGCCCTGGCCGACCAGTTGGGCGTCAGCTTCCAGCAGGTCCAGAAGTATGAGAAGGGCCTGAACCGCATCTCGGCCTCGCGCCTCTTCCACCTGGCCGAGGTGCTGGACTGCTCGATCGCGGACCTGTTTCCGGAGCGGTCCGGCGGGTCCGACCTGCCGGTCGGACTGGCCGGTCTCCTGGCCTCGGCGGAGGGCCGGAGCCTGGCTTCTTCCTTTGCCCAGATCGCCGACCCCCTGGTGCGCCAGGCCCTCAGCCGGATTGCCGTGGCGCTGGCGAAAGCCTGAGCGGGGGGCTAGGAAGCCCGCATGAGAGTTCTGATCATCGATACCGCCCTTGGGGCCTGCACCGCCTGCGTGGTCGAGGACGGCACCCTGCTGGGCGTCCGCTCCGAACTGATGGCCAAGGGGCACCAGGAACGCCTGGGCGGCATGGTGCGCGACGCCGTGGCCGATGCCGCCCGCAACGAGGGTGGCGGCTTTGAAAAGATCGACCGCATCGGTGTGACCGTCGGGCCGGGCTCCTTCACCGGCCTGCGCGTCGGGCTGGCCTTTGCCCAGGGCCTGGGGGCCTCGCTGGACCGGCCGGTCATCGGCCTGTCGACGCTGGATGGCCTGGCCATCAGCATCCGGCCCAATGGCCTGGTCGCGGCAGTCATCGATGCCCGCCGGGGCCAGGTCTATATCCGGCTCTACCGCGACGCCCGCCCGATTACCGAGGCCCAGGCCCTGTCGCTGGAAGCCGCCACCGACCTGATCCTGGAGCAGGCAGGGGACCAGCCGGCCCTGCTGGTCGGCTCGGGCGGCCCGGTCCTGGCCGAGGCGGCACCCGAACGGCTGGCGAAAGCCCTGGTCGCCCCCCTGCCCGCGGCCTCGCCCGAGGGCCTGGCCTTCATGACCGCCATGGCCGATCCGGAGCGCTGCCCGCCGACCCCGCTTTACCTGCGCGCCCCCGATGCCACCCCGCCGACCCGCCTGCCGGGCCAGCCGCGCGCGACCCCGACCGGGGCCGCCTGATGGCCGACCCTGCCGCCCTCGCCGCCCTTCATGCCGAGGCCTTTGACGCGCCCTGGGATGAGGCCAGCATCGGAGCCCTGCTGGCCTCGCCGGGCGTCTTTGCCGTGGCCGAGGCGCAGGGCTTCATCCTGGTCCGTGTCGTGGCCGACGAGGCCGAGATTTTGACCGTGGCCGTGCGCCCCCCGGCGCGTCGGCAGGGACTGGCGCGCCGCCTGCTGGACCAGGCCCTGGTCCGGGCCGCCGCGCTTGGCGCGGTCCAGGTCTTCCTGGAGGTGGCCGCCTCCAACCTGCCCGCCCAGGGGCTCTATCTCCAGGCCGGCTTTGAAAAGTCCGGCCTGAGACGGGGCTATTATGCTAGGCTGGACGGGACCAGTGAGGATGCCCTGGTGCTGTCACTGAAGTTTCCTGAATAGCTTCCATAAGTCGGTATCACAGCCTATCGTTGGGACCATGGAACGGATTGAGAAACTCTGCGCCGAGCGCGGTATGCGTATGACGGAACAGCGGCGCGTGATCGCGCGCGTGCTGTCGCACGCCGACGACCATCCTGACGTAGAGGAGCTCTACCGCCGGGCCTCGGCCATCGACCCCCATATCTCGATCGCCACGGTCTATCGCACCGTGCGCCTGTTCGAGGAGGCCGGCGTGGTCGAGAAGCACGACTTCGGCGATGGCCGCAGCCGCTATGAAGAAGCTGGCGATGACCACCACGACCACCTGATCGACACCAAGACGGGTGAGGTGATCGAGTTCTTTGACGCCGAGATCGAGCGCCTGAAGACCGAGATCGCCAAGCGCCTGGGCTATGAACTGGTCGGCCACAAGCTGGAACTGTATGGCCACGTCATCCCCGGGGCCGAGCCGACCGACCGCGAAGGCCTGATCTACAAGCGCAACGTCGCCCGGGTGGACCCTGAAACCCTGGGCGAATGAGGCCTGGCGGGCCGCTGACTTGCCGCCTCGGCCAAGGACGATCATAAGCCGGGTATGACTGATACCCTCGAAACTTCGGCAGCGCCTGAAGGGGCGGCTGAGGCTGCAGTGCCCGCCCAGGGCGAGACCCGGCGTCTCTTCATCAAGACCTATGGCTGTCAGATGAATGTCTATGACAGCGAGCGCATGGCCGATGTCCTGCGCCCTCTGGGCTATGCCATGACCGATGCGCCCGAGGCGGCGGACTTCGTCATCCTGAACACCTGCCATATCCGCGAGCGGGCGGCCGAGAAGGTCTATTCGGAACTGGGCAAGATCAAGCAGATGCGCGAGGCCAAGGCGGCCCGTGGCGAGGGCGGCATGACCATTGCCGTCGCCGGCTGCGTGGCCCAGGCCGAGGGCGAGGAGATCATGAAGCGCCAGCCGGCGGTGGACCTGGTCGTCGGCCCCCAGGCCTATCACCAGCTGCCCGAGTTGCTGACCCGCACGGCGCGTGCCCGTGGCGAGCGGATCGGGGCCGACTTCGCGCCCAATGAAAAGTTCGATGTCCTGCCCACCGCGCGTGAGGCTACGGGCGTCACGGCCTTCCTGACGGTCCAGGAGGGCTGCGACAAGTTCTGCACCTTCTGCGTCGTGCCCTATACGCGCGGGGCCGAGTGGTCGCGCCCGGTCCAGGCCATCCTGGACGAGGCCCGGGCGCTGGGGGATCGCGGCGTGCGCGAGATCACCCTGCGGGGCCAGAACGTCAACGCCTTCGACGGCGAGGGCCCCGATGGCAGGCCCTGGTCCCTGGCCCGCCTGGCCTATGCCCTGGCCGAGATCCAGGGGCTGGACCGCATCCGCTATACGACCAGCCATCCTAATGACATGTCCGACGACCTGATCGCGGCCTATGCGGACCTGGATGCCCTGATGCCCTACCTGCACCTGCCGGTGCAGTCGGGGTCCGACCGCATCCTGCGGCTGATGAACCGCAAGCACGGGCGCCAGAAATACCTGGACCTGGTGGCGCGCATCCGCGAGGCGCGGCCCGATATGGCCATGGCCGGCGACTTCATCGTCGGCTTCCCCGGCGAGACCGAAAGGGACTTCGAGGACACCCTGGATGTCGTGCGCCAGGTGAACTATGCCCAGGCCTTCAGCTTTGCCTATTCGCCGCGTCCCGGCACCCCGGCCTCGACCATGGCGGCCCACGTCGACCCCGCCGTGGCCCAGGACCGGCTGCACCGGCTGCAGGCGCTCCTGTTCGAGCAGCAGGCCGGCTTCAACCGGGCCCAGGTCGGGCGCACCCTGCCCGTCCTGTTCGAGCGCAAGGGCCGCCGCGACCGGCAGGCGGTGGGACGCTCGCCCTATCTTCAGGGGGTCCATGTCGATGGCGCGGATCATCTGATGGGCCAGATCGTTCCGGTGAAGATCACGGACAACACCCTGACCAGTCTGACGGGCGTTCTGGTCGACTAACCCTTCCCCTTTCAGGGGCGCGAGCCTGCATGGAGACCTGATGGCGCGAGAGTCTGAGTTCCTGTCGCTGAGCGATGAAGCCCTGCGGGCCGTCATCGGGCCGAACAGCCGTCACGTCGCCCTGGTCGAGGATGCCTTCAAGGTGCTGATCGAGGCACCGGGCGGTGGGGTCTCGATCCATGGCTCGGCCCGCGACCGGGCCCAGGCCAAGCGGGTGGTCGAGACCCTGGCGAAGCGGGCCGATACCGGGGCCGAGATCACCGAGGCCGACGTGCGCATGGCCCTGGGGGCTGCGGTCAGCCAGCCGCGTCCGGCCGATGCCGGGCGGGTCGTGCCCGATGCCGTGGCCCTGCCGGTCGGGCGTCGCGGGGCCATTGCCCCCAAGACGGCGGCCCAGGCCGACTATGTCGAGATGCTGGGACGCTGCGAGCTGAGCTTCGGGGTGGGGCCGGCCGGTACCGGCAAGACCTTCCTGGCCGCCGCCTATGGGGCCAGCCTGCTGCGGCGCGGCCAGGTCGACCGCCTGGTCATTACCCGCCCGGCGGTCGAGGCGGGCGAAAAGCTCGGCTTCCTGCCCGGTGACCTGAACGAGAAGGTCGATCCCTACCTGGCCCCGATCTGGGAGGCCCTGAACGACATCCTGGGCGTCGAGGACGTGCGCCGCCGCCGCGAGAAGGGTGAGATCGAGGCCGCGCCCATCGCCTTTATGCGCGGCCGCACCCTCAGCCACGCCTTCATCATCGTCGATGAGGCCCAGAACCTGACCCGGCTGCAGATGAAGATGGTCCTGACCCGCCTGGGCGAGGGCGCGCGGATGGTGGTGACGGGCGACCCGTCCCAGATCGACCTGCTGAATGCCCGCGATTCCGGTCTCAGCCATGCCCTGCGCATCCTCAAGGGGGTCAAGGGCGTGGGCATCCAGGTGTTCAAGGCCGAGGATGTCGTGCGCCATGCCATGGTCGAACGCATCGTCAGGGCCTATGACGCCGACGCGGCCCGGCATCGTCCGGCCACGGAGCGTGAGGACGACGACAGCCATGATCGAGATTGAAGTCGAGGACGAGGCCTGGGCCTCTGCCCTGCCCCAGGTCGAGGCGGTGGTCGAGACGGCCGCCCGCGCGGCCCTGGGCAGCGTCGAGGGCGACGTGGTCATCCTGCTGACCGATGATGCCGCCATCCAGGACCTGAACGCCCGCTTCCGCGACAGGGACCGGCCGACCAATGTCCTGTCCTTCCCGGCGGCGGAAAGCGCCTTTCCCCACTTGGGCGACGTGGTCCTGGCCCGGGCCTATTGCGTCGCCGAGGCCGAGGCCCAGTCCAAGACCCTGTCCGACCACCTCAGCCACCTGGTGGTCCACGGCGTCCTGCACCTGCTGGGGCGTGACCACATGACCGACGCGGAGGCCGAGGAGATGGAGGGCGAGGAGCGCGAGATCCTGGCGGGCCTTGGCATTGCTGACCCCTATCTGGTGGAACAGGAGCCGATGGCCTGATGTCGGGGGTGTCCGAGGCGTGGGACCGCGCCCTGACCGGCCGGTGGAGCCGGATTGTCCTGGCCCTGCTGGCGGGCATTGCCGCGGCGGTGGCCCATCCGCCCTTTGGCTTCCTGCCGGGCCTTCTGGGCTATCCCCTGCTGATGCTGCTGGCCGAGCGGTCGGCGCGGGCGCGCGGCGGCTTCTGGATGGGCTGGCTGGCGGGCTTTGCCTATTTCTTCATCGGCTGCTGGTGGGTGGCCGAGGCCTTTCTGGTCAATGAGGCCCAGGCCTGGATGGCCCCCTTTGCCGCCAGCCTGCTGCCGATGGGGCTGGGTCTCTTCTTTGGCGCAGCCTGTGCCCTCTACCGCGCCTTTGCCCCACGCAGCGTGGCGCGGGTCCTGCTGTTCGCGGTCCTGTTCGGGCTTCTTGAGTGGACGCGGGGCAATGTGCTGACGGGCTTCCCGTGGAACCCGGCCGGGGCCAGCTGGCAGGCTGGCTCGGCCCTGTCGCAACTGGCCTCGGTGGTCGGGGTCTATGGCCTGGGCCTGGTGACGGTCGCGGCGGTGTCCAGCCTTGGCCTTCTGGTGGCCACGGGGTCGCGTCGTGCGCGCCTGGGCACCGCAGGCCTTGGCCTTCTGGTCCTGGCCCTGGGCTTTGGCTGGGGCACGGCCCGTCTGGCCCAGGCCGAGCGGCCCGAGACCGACACCCTGGTCCGCATCGTCCAGGCCGACATCGCCCAGGAGTCCAAGTGGACGCCCGAGGCCTACCAGGGCATCGTCGACAAATACGTCGCCCTGACCGCCCAGGCGGGTGCGGCGCGACCGGACATCATCATCTGGCCAGAGGGGGCCCTGCCCGCCACGGCCAACCAGGTCTTCGGGTCCAGCGACGCCGTGGCCATCGCCCAGGCCCTGCAGCCGGGCCAGTTGCTGATGATGGGTATCAGCCGGGCCGAGCCCGATCCCCAGGCCCCGGCCGGGGCCAGCTACTACAACAGCCTCCTGGCGGTGCGCGACCTGGGCCCCGGCTTGGCGGTCGAGGCCATCTATGACAAGCACCGGCTGGTGCCGTTTGGCGAATACCTGCCCCTGGGGTCGCTGATGACCCGGCTGGGCATCCGCAGCCTGGTTCACGTGCCCGCCGACTTTACCGCAGGGCCGGTTCCGGCCCCGATGCTGCTGGAAGGCCTGCCGGGCGTCCAGCCCCTGATCTGCTACGAAGGCCTTTATCCGGGCTTTACCCCGGCCTCGGGCGCGGCGCGGCCGCAGTGGATCGTCAATGTCTCCAATGACGCCTGGTTCGGAAAGACGTCCGGCCCGCTGCAGCATCTGAACCTGGCCAGCTATCGCGCGATCGAGACTGGCCTGCCCATTGCCCGGGCCCCGCCGACCGGGGCCTCGGCCCTGATCGACCCGTGGGGCCGGGTCCGTCCCGCCCAGCGCCTCGACAGCGGCCAGGCCGGGGTGATCGACGCTCGCCTGCCGGCGCCGGCGGCCCAGACCCTGTTCGGGCGCTGGGGCGATGCGGCCTTCTGGGTCCTGGCGGTGGTCATGACGGGCCTGGGCATAGGCGGCCGCTACTATCGGTTCTGAGAAATCGTGTCTTTACAAAGAACTTAATAGCAGGGCGGCAGGTAATTTAAGCTCAAAAAAGCCCTGACATTGCGTTGAAATTGTGATTACTTGGTTTGGAATTGGGGTGACAGGCGGCAAGAAACGTCGCACTGCTTCATGTAACGCAGTAATTCTATTGGATGACGATCAACGATGGCGAACGGCGTGGCTGATAACGCTCCCCATCCGGTGGATGTGCATGTGGGACGTCGGGTCTGCGAGAAGCGGATTGCACTGAGCCTGTCGCAAAGCGATCTGGGGCGTGCCCTGAACCTAACCTTCCAGCAGATCCAGAAATACGAGAAGGGTGCCAACCGCATCTCGGCATCCAAGCTGTGGGACATCGCCCGCTTCTTCAAGGTCGACATCGGCTACTTCTTCGAGGGCCTGGCCAATGGTCAGCCCGGCATGGCCGAGGGGGAAGGCACCGCCTATGTCCACGACTTCCCCGCGACCCGCCAGAGCATCGAGATCTCGCGCATTGCGCCGCAGCTGCCGCTGCGCCAGCAGAAGCTGATCCTGGACATGATGCGCGAAATGGTCAGCCAGCCCTCGGGCGACTGACACCGGGGACCAAATCCAACAAAAACCGCGCGGAGTGATCCGCGCCTTTTGTCATTCTAGTCGAGGCCGTGGCCGGGCCGGTCAGCTGGCCAGGGCGGTCTCGGAGGCCACGATGCGGCTGGCGGCGTGAACCACGGCACCGATGCGCAGGGCAGCCTGGACCTGGACGTTGGAGAAGCCGTGCTTGCGCAGCTCGCCCTCGTGGGCGTCCATGCAGGCACCGCAGCCGTTGATGGCCGAGACGGCGGTGGCCCACAGCTCAAAGTCCAGCTTCTCGACGCCGGGGTTGGCGATCACGTTCATGCGCAGCTTGGCCGGCAGGGTGGTGTACTCGCTGTTCTTCATCAGGTGCAGCGAGCGGTAGTAGATGTTGTTCATACCCATGATGGCCGCCGCCGACTTGGCCGCGTTCATGGCTTCCGGCGACAGGACCGTGGCCGCCTGGGCCTCGATCAGCTTGACGACGGGGGCGACGCCGATGGCGTGGGCCGAGGCCAGGAAGCAGCCCCACTTCTGCTCGTCGTTCAGCACCGTCTCGATGGACAGCGACCACAGCTTCATGGATATTTCCTTCCCATAGGCCGGGATCAGGTCGCGCAGGGCGTCGATGGACATGGGGAATACCTTTCAGGGCTCAGCGGCGCCGGGCGCCGGTCAATCCGGATCTGCGGCCAACTCAGGGCGCAGGGCGTAAAAAAGGCGGCGACAGTCGCCCGCCACCGCCTTTTCAATGAGGGACGGTCCGGACCCTACTCACGCGGCCCGGACCTGCCTTGGCCAGCTTAGGCGGCCAGGGTCTCGCCGCCCACCGGGCGGTTGCAGGCGCACAGCTCGTCGGTCTGCAGGGCGTCGACGACGCGCAGGGTGTCTTCCGGCGAACGGCCAACGTTCAGGTTGGTGACATAGACGTGCTGGACGACGTTGTGCGGGTCCACGACGAAGGTCGCGCGCAGGGCGACGCCGTTTTCCTCGTCCAGGATGCCCAGCTCGCGGGCCAGCTTGCCGCCGCAGTCAGCGAACTGCCAGATCGGCAGCTTGTCCAGGTCGGCGTGGTCGCGGCGCCAGGCCAGCTTGGTGAACTCGTTGTCGGTCGAACCGCCCAGAACCACGGTGTCGCGGTCCTCGAATTCCTTTTGCAGCTTGGCAAAGGCAGCGATCTCGGTCGGGCAGACGAAGGTGAAGTCCTTCGGGTAGAAGAAGATGACCTTCCACTTGCCTTCGAAGGAGTCCTGGTTCAGGGCCTCGAAGGCCGACTCGCCATTTTCTTCATGGCTGTTGAAACCCGGCTTGACGCCAGTGATCTTGAAGTCCGGCAGTTTTTGACCGACGCCCAGCATAACTAGAGCTCCATCTATAAAATAGGTGAGACAGGACAGCCCCGGGGGCTCCCCAGCGCTGTTGTCCCTTCAATTGGGCCGTCGGGACCTTAAAGTCAAATCAATGATTTTGGTCGTCGGTATAAGTTTGCCTTATCATGGACGGCCCGCCGATCCATAAATAATTTTAAGTTTTACGTTCAGTTTTATCGATTTTCCTTTTTCCAAAACCCGACCTAGCGTCCTCCCAACATTTTCTCAGGAGGATCTCATGGACGGAAGTCAGGGCGGATGCCCCATTCATGGTGCCGGCAAGTCGCGCACCCTTCAGGGCCGCACCAACCGCGACTGGTGGCCCAACCAGCTGTCGCTGGACATCCTGGCCCAGCACAGCAGCAAGGTTGATCCCAACGAGCCGGGCTTTGACTATGCGCAGGCCTTCAAGGCCCTGGACCTGGAAGCCGTAAAGGCCGACCTGAAGGCGCTGATGACCGACAGCCAGGACTGGTGGCCGGCGGACTATGGCCACTACGGCCCCTTCTTCATTCGCATGGCCTGGCACTCGGCCGGCTCCTATCGCACCGGGGACGGGCGCGGCGGGGCCAATACCGGCCAGCAACGCTTCGCCCCGCTGAACTCCTGGCCTGACAATGGCAACCTGGACAAGGCGCGCCGCCTGCTGTGGCCGATCAAGCAGAAGTATGGGCGCAACCTGTCCTGGGCCGACCTGCTGATCCTGGCGGGCAATATGGCGATCGAGTCCATGGGCGGCCCGGTCTTCGGCTTTGGCGGCGGCCGTGCCGACACCTGGGAGCCGGCCCGCGACATCTACTGGGGTGCCGAGGGCGAATGGCTGGGTCAGACCCGCATCGACGCCGAAAAGGGCCTGGAGATGGAGCGCCCCCTGGCCGCCATCCAGATGGGCCTGATCTATGTGAACCCCGAGGGCCCGGGCGGCGTGCCCGATCCCCTGCTGTCGGCCCGCGATATCCGCGAGACCTTCCACCGCATGGGCATGACGGACGAGGAAACCGTGGCCCTGACCGCGGGTGGCCACACCTTTGGCAAGTCGCACGGCAACGGCGACGCGGCCAGGGTCGGCCCTGATCCGGAGTCCGCCGACATCACCGCCCAGGGGCTGGGCTGGCTGTCCACCCATGGCACCGGCAAGGGCGACGACACCATCACCTCGGGCATCGAGGGGGCCTGGACCCCGACCCCGCGCACCTGGGACGACAGCTTCTTCCACATGCTGCTGGACTATGACTACGAGCTGGTCACCAGCCCGGCGGGGGCCAGGCAGTGGCAGCCGATCAACCCGGCACCGCAGGACATGGCCCCCCAGGCCCACGACCCCTCGCGCCGCGTGCCGACGATGATGACCACCGCCGACATGGCCTTCAAGATGGACCCCGGCTTCCGGGCCATCTCGGAAAAGTTCCGCAATGACCAGGCCGCGTTCGAGGACGCCTTTGCCCGCGCCTGGTTCAAGCTGACCCACCGCGACATGGGACCCAAGGCCCGCTACCTGGGGGCCGACGTCCCGGCCGAGGACCTGATCTGGCAGGACCCGATCCCGGCGGCCGACTATCCGATGATCGAGGCCGGCGACATCGCCAGCCTGAAGGCCGCGATCGCCGACAGTGGCCTGTCGGTCCAGGACCTGGTCAGGACGGCCTGGGCCTCGGCCTCGACCTATCGCGGCTCGGACTATCGCGGCGGGGCCAATGGCGGCCGCATCCGCCTGGAGCCGCAGCGCAGCTGGGCGGTCAATGAGCCGGCCGAACTGGCGCGCGTCCTGGCCGCCTATGAGGCGATCAAGGCCCGCTTCGATGCGGCCGGTCTCAGGAAGGTCTCCATCGCCGACCTGGTCGTCCTGGGCGGCTCGGTCGGCATCGAACAGGCGGCCCGCGCCGCTGGCTTTACGGTGGAGGTGCCCTTCACCCCCGGCCGCACCGACGCCAGCCAGGCGCAGACCGACGTCGAAGGCTTTGCAGTCCTTGAGCCTGCCGCCGACGGCTTCCGCAACTACCTGCCCCGCCTGCTCGAGATCTCGCCCGAGGAGCTGCTGGTCGATCGCGCCCAGCTGCTGGGCCTGACCGCCCCGCAGATGACGGCCCTGGTCGGTGGCCTGCGCGTTCTGGGAGCCAACCACCAGGGATCCGGCGAGGGGGTCTTCACCGACCGCCCCGGCCAGCTCACGAATGACTTCTTCGTCAACCTGCTGGACATGGACCTGGCCTGGACCGCGGTCGAGGGCCAGCCCAATGCCTATGTCGCCACCTCGCGCCGCACGGGCCAGCCGGTCTATCGCGGCACCCGGGTCGACCTGGTGTTCGGCTCCAACTCGGTGCTGCGCGCCCTGGCCGAGGTCTATGCCCAGGCCGGCGGCCAGGAGAAGTTCGTCCGCGACTTCATCGCTGCCTGGACCCAGGTGATGAACGCCGACCGTTTCGACCTGTCCTGAACTGGGAGAGGGCGGGCTTGGCGATAAGCTGGGCCCGCCCTTCACTTTCATGTCCATAGATTTTGCTTTTGACGCCGGGCGCGCCTATGTGAGGTCCATGCTTCCCACCCTGCGCCAGCTCCAATACCTCAAGCTCCTGGCCGAGCATGGCTCCTTCAGCCGAGCAGCCGAGGCCGCCCACGTCAGCCAACCCGCCCTGTCGTCCGGGGTCCAGGAACTGGAGCGTGTCCTGGGGGCCCCGGTGGTCGAGCGCACGCGCGGCGCGGTCATCCTGACCGCCGTGGGCACCGAGGCGGTGCGCCGGGCCGAGGACGTCCTGGCCCGCGCCGAGGACCTGGTCGAGGCGGCCCAGAACGCGGGCAAGCCCCTGTCCGGGCGCTTCCGCCTGGGCGTCATTCCCACGGTTGCCCCCTTCCTGCTGCCGGCCACCCTGCCGGCCCTGCGCCAGAGCTATCCGGCGCTGAAGCTCTTTATCCGCGAGGACCTGACGCCGCGCCTGATCTCGGGGCTGAAAGCCGGCCAGCTAGACGCGGCGGTCATCGCCCTGCCCTATGAGGCTCCGGGCATCGAGCACGCCCCCATCGGCTATGACGAGATCCTGGCGGCGGCCCCGGTCGGCCCCCCCCTGGCCGGCGACGGCCCCATCCCCCAGGGCGCGCTGAAGAGCGATGACCTGATCCTGCTGGAGGACGGTCACTGCCTGCGCGACCAAGCCCTGGCGGCGGTCAATATCGAGGCCCCGCGCGGCGAGGACGTCTTTGCCGCCACCAGCCTGCACACCCTGGTCCAGATGGTTTCATCCGGCCTGGGCGTCAGCTTCCTGCCCCAGATGGCGGTGGCGGCGGGCCTGGCGGACAATCCCGGCGTGGTCGTGCGGCCTATCTCGGCCGAGGCCCCGCGCCGCGAGATCGTCGTGGCCTGGCGCTCGGGCTCCAGCCGCGCGGCCGAGGCCCGTATCCTGGCCGAGGCCCTGAAGCTTCCGTCCCGCCAGGACTGAGGTCCGGGCGCAACGCCCACCCTCCCCTGGCCCCTTGGTCCTAGCCCTTGGTCTTAGATCGGGGGCAATGGGACCTTCGGTCTATTGCGACCCTATTCTTTATGTGGGAAAGGCCCACGCGCGGTTTGGCGGGCGAACTGGCCGGTCTTGTCGCGACAGGATCTAGAAAGGCGCCCATGCTGGAATCTTATCGTCATCACGTCGCCGAACGCGCAGCCCTCGGCATCCCGCCGCTGCCGCTTTCGGCCGAGCAAACCGCAGACCTGATCGAGCTGATCAAGTCGCCCCCGGCCGGTGAATCGGTCGAGGAACTGATGGACCTGCTGGCCTATCGCGTCCCGCCCGGCGTGGACGATGCGGCCAAGGTCAAGGCCAGCTTCCTGTCGGCGGTTGCCCACGGTGACTTCGAGGTCCCGGCCCTGTCGCGCCAGCGTGCGACCGAGCTGCTGGGCACCATGGTCGGTGGCTATAACGTCAAGCCGCTGATCGACCTGCTGTCGGACGAGGTCGTCGGTGCCATCGCCGCCGAGGGCCTGAAGAAGACCCTGCTGATGTTCGACTTCTTCCACGACGTCGCGGCCCTGGCCAAGGAAGGCAATATCAACGCCAAGGCCGTGCTCCAGTCGTGGGCCGCCGCCGAATGGTTCACCTCGCGCGACAAGGTCGCCGAGAAGATCACCGTCACCGTGTTCAAGGTGACCGGCGAGACCAACACCGACGACCTGTCGCCGGCACCGGATGCATGGTCGCGTCCGGACATCCCGCTTCACTACCTCGCCATGCTGAAGAACGCGCGCCCGGGCATCACCCCCGAGCAGGACGGCGTCCGCGGCCCGATCCAGTTCATCGAGGACCTGAAGGCCAAGGGCAACTTGGTCGCCTATGTCGGTGACGTTGTCGGCACCGGCTCGTCGCGCAAGTCGGCCACCAACTCGGTGATCTGGGCCACCGGCCAGGACATCCCCTATGTCCCGAACAAGCGTTTCGGCGGCGTGACCCTGGGCGGCAAGATCGCCCCGATCTTCTTCAACACCCAGGAAGACTCCGGCGCCCTGCCGATCGAGGTCGACGTGACCAGCCTGAACATGGGCGATGTCATCGACATCTATCCCTATGAGGGCAAGATCGAGAAAAACGGCGAAAAGGTCGCCGACTTCGAGCTGAAGTCGCAGGTCCTGCTGGACGAAGTGCAGGCCGGTGGCCGCATCAATCTGATCATCGGCCGTTCGCTGACCGCCCGCGCCCGCGAGGCTCTGGGTCTGGCACCGTCGACCGAGTTCCGCCTGCCGGTCGATCCGGTCGATACCGGCAAGGGCTATACCCTGGCCCAGAAGATGGTCGGTCGCGCCTGCGGCCTGCCGGAAGGCAAGGGCATCCGTCCGGGCACCTATTGCGAACCGCGCATGACCACGGTCGGCTCGCAGGACACCACCGGCCCGATGACCCGCGACGAGCTGAAAGACCTCGCCTGCCTCGGTTTCTCGGCCGACATGGTGATGCAGTCGTTCTGCCACACCGCCGCCTATCCGAAGCCGGTAGACGTCAAGACGCACCGCGAACTGCCGAACTTCATCTCGACCCGTGGCGGCGTTGCCCTGCGTCCGGGCGATGGCGTGATCCACTCGTGGCTGAACCGCCTGCTGCTGCCGGACACCGTCGGCACCGGCGGTGACTCGCACACCCGTTTCCCGATCGGCATCTCCTTCCCGGCCGGTTCGGGCCTGGTCGCCTTCGGTGCCGCCACCGGCGTGATGCCGCTGGACATGCCGGAGTCGGTTCTGGTGCGCTTCAAGGGCGAAATGCAGCCGGGTATCACCTTGCGCGACCTCGTCCACGCCATCCCGTACTACGCCATCAAGCAAGGTCTGCTGACCGTTGCCAAGGCTGGCAAGATCAACGCCTTCTCGGGCCGCATCCTCGAAATCGAGGGCCTGCCGAACCTGAAGGTCGAGCAAGCCTTCGAGCTGACCGACGCCTCGGCCGAACGTTCGGCTGCCGGCTGCACCGTCAAGCTGAACAAGGAGCCGATCATCGAGTACATGACCTCGAACATCGTGCTCATGAAGAACATGATCGCCGACGGCTATCAGGATGCCCGCACCCTGCAGCGCCGTATCGACGCCATGGAAGCCTGGCTGGCCAACCCGAACCTGCTCGAAGCCGATGCCGACGCCGAATACGCGCACGTCATCGAAATCGATCTGGCCGAGATCAAGGAGCCGATCCTGTGCGCTCCGAACGATCCGGACGATGCCCGCCTGCTGTCGGACGTGCAGAACACCCAGATCGATGAAGTCTTCATCGGTTCGTGCATGACTAACATCGGCCACTTCCGCGCCGCCTCGCTGCTGCTGAAGGGCAAGAAGGACATCCCGACCCGTCTGTGGGTCGCCCCGCCGACCAAGATGGACGCCTCGGAACTGACCAAGGAAGGTCACTACTCGACCCTCGGCGGTGCCGGTGCCCGTATGGAAATGCCGGGCTGCTCGCTGTGCATGGGTAACCAGGCACAGGTGAAGGAAGGCGCGACCGTGGTTTCGACCTCGACCCGCAACTTCCCGAACCGTCTGGGCAAGGGCTCGAACGTCTTCCTGTCGTCGGCCGAACTGGCTGCCGTGGCCTCCAAGCTGGGCCGCCTGCCGACCGTGGAAGAGTACATGGCCGAAATGGGCGTCATCAACGAGAACGCCGCCGACGTATACCGCTACATGAACTTCGACCAGATCGAAGAATATGCGGACCGCGTGGCGGCTGAGTAAGCCGTAGCCTCAACGGTTAGCGTTGAAACGAAGAAGCCCCCTCGGAGTGATCCGAGGGGGCTTTTTTGCTTATTAGCGCCGTTACAGCTTGGATGTCGTAAAATAAGCACTAGCGCGTTGAGCGCTCCTCGATCTCCGCCAGTATCTGATCCGTTCGACGCTCAGTCTCTGCCAAACCCGTTGCGACAGCGGCAAGTGGCGCATGAGTTCCCCCATTGTATTCTCGAAGAGATCGATCTTCCAGAACCCGCCTGTAAGCAGCCCAAGCCTCTTGGGCTTGGTCGAGCAGTTCGTGTTCATCTTCGCCAAGCAGAAGGTGAAGGCCTAACAGTGCTTGTTCGAGTTTTGCCTCAGCTACCTGGTATGCGGCTGCCACACGCCCCTTCATCGCTGCGTTTGAGCTAAAGGCGCTAGGCTCACTACTCGATGCAAGTTCACCGATGATGACCCCAGCGCCTTTGCTAGATGCCATTGGCGCACTGCTCATCACTGATTCAAACGCGTGCACATCGCTTAATGTCATCCCGTTGGCCCGAAGCTTTTCTGCGAGGTCTGTGAGGGTGTTCAAATAGACTGCTCGCTCTGTTTTCGACGCGCCCGTCAACTTCCGTTTAGTGAAAAAGCCAATCCCATTGGCCGCCCAGCCCAAGGCTATGCCCAACAAGCCGACTCCAGCGACAAGAATGGGAACAGGAATGTTTGCAAAGCTAATCATCAGCAGAGCTTACTGTTGAATGATCGCTTCATCTATTGCTGATATTTTTGGTAAGTGTGCCGAGGCAGCAGTTCATGGCTGCTCTTACTAGTCCACGAAAAAGGCCCGAGAATTGTTCCTCGGGCCTTTCTGTTGTGCGGGTTTCGCATTCTTAGCGGGCAGCGGTCAAAAGGCTCCGCCTTTTCGACCCGACGCCGCCTAGGCGCGAGAAGTTATCACTTCCCGCTGGCGAGGTTCCGCAGCACGTACGGCATCACACCCCCGGCCAGCAGGTAGTCCAGCTCGGTCTGGTTATCGATGCGGCAGCGGACCGGGAACCGGGCCATCTTGCCGTCCGAGGGGCGGAACAGCTCGACCCACAGGTCCTGGCGCGGCTTCAGCTTGCCGACGTTGGCGTCGGTCAGGCCACGGATGGTGACGATTTCCTCGCCGGTCAGGTTCAGTTTCTGCCAGCCGTCCTGCTTGAACTGCAGCGGCACCACGCCCATGCCGACCAGGTTCGAGCGGTGGATGCGCTCATAGCTTTCGGCGATGACGGCGCGCACGCCCAGCAGGCGCGTGCCCTTGGCTGCCCAGTCACGCGACGAGCCGGTGCCATATTCCTTGCCCGCAAAGACGACCAGCGGACGGCCCTCGGACTGGTAGCGCATGGCCGCGTCATAGATCGACATGGTGTCGTTCGACGGGAAGTGCTTGGTCACGCCGCCCTCGACGTCGGGCGTGATCTTGTTGCGGATGCGGATGTTGGCAAAGGTGCCGCGCATCATGACTTCGTGGTTGCCCCGGCGCGCGCCGTAGGAGTTGAAGTCCAGCACGTCCACGCCGTGGTTGGTCAGGTAGACACCGGCCGGCGAGGCCTTCTTGATGGCACCGGCCGGGCTGATGTGGTCGGTGGTGATCGAGTCACCAAAGATGCCCAGGATGCGGGCCTCGATGATGTCCTGGACCGGGGCCGGCTCCATCGTCAGGCCCTCGAAGTAGGGCGGGTTCTGGACGTAGGTGGAGCTGTCCTCCCAGGCATAGGTCTGGCCACCGGTGACCTCGATGGCCTGCCAGTGCTCGTCGCCCTTGAAGACGTCGGCATAGCGCTTGGCGAACATCTTGGGCGTGACCGACTTCTTCTGGATGTCGGCGATTTCCTGCGAGGTCGGCCAGATGTCCTTGAGGAAGACGTCCTTGCCGTCCTGGTCCTGGGCGATCGGGTCGCGGGTGATGTCGATGCGCATCGAGCCGGCGATGGCATAGGCCACGACCAGCGGCGGCGAGGCCAGGTAGTTGGCCTGGACGTCCGGGTTCACGCGGCCTTCGAAGTTGCGGTTGCCCGACAGGACCGAGGTGGCCACCAGGGCGTTGTCGTTGATCGCCTTCGAGATCGCCGGATCCAGCGGGCCCGAGTTGCCGATGCAGGTGGTGCAGCCATAGCCGACCAGGTTGAAGCCGAGCGCGTCCAGGTCGGACTGCAGGCCGGCGTCGGTCAGGTAGTCGGTGACGACCTGCGAGCCCGGGGCCAGCGAGGTCTTGACCCAGGGCTTGGCCTTCAGGCCCAGGGCCCGGGCCTTGCGCGCGACCAGACCGGCGGCGATCAGGACGCTGGGGTTCGAGGTATTGGTGCACGAGGTGATGGCGGCGATGACCACGTCACCATCGCCGACGGTGAAGGCCTCGCCCTCGACGGCAGCGCGCGGTGCATCCGACGGGCGGCCAAAGGTCTCGGTCAGGGCCGTCTCGAACGAGGGGGCGGCGACGTTCAGCTCAACCCGGTCCTGCGGGCGCTTGGGACCGGCCAGCGACGGCACGACGGTCGAGATGTCCAGCTCCAGCACGTCGGTGAAGACGGGGTCTTCCGAGGTCTCGTCGATCCACAGGCCCTGGGCCTTGGCATAGGCCTCGACCAGGGCCACGCGGGCCTTCTCGCGGCCGGTGGCGGTCAGGTAGTCGATGGTGGCGCGCGACACGGGGAAGAAGCCGCAGGTGGCACCATATTCGGGGGCCATGTTGGCGATGGTCGCCTGGTCCTCGATGGTCATGTCCGAGATGGCCGGGCCGAAGAACTCGACGAACTTGCCGACCACGCCCTTCTTGCGCAGCATCTGGGTGACGGTCAGCACCAGGTCGGTGGCGGTCGCGCCATACCGCAGCTTGCCGGGCAGCTTGAAGCCGATGACCTCCGGGAGCAGCATCCGGATCGGCTGGCCCCGCATGGCGGCCTCGGCCTCG
>JAEYQX010000219.1 GCA_023409795.1 Pseudomonadota bacterium | reverse complement strand
GATCAGGGCACCGTTGATGCGGCCCGTCTTGGCGCGCACCAGTTCGGCGGCGTCGGGGTTGCGCTTTTGCGGCATGATCGACGAGCCGGTGGTCAGGTCGTCCGGCAGGGTGATGAAGCCGAACATCGGCGTCATCCAGACCACGATCTCTTCGGCCAGACGCGACAGGTGGCCCGCCGCGATCGAGGCGGCAGCCAGGCTTTCCAGCGCGAAGTCGCGGTCGGATACGGCATCCAGCGAATTGCCCATCGGGCGGTCGAAGCCCAGCGCCTGCGCGGTCGCATGGCGGTCGATCGGGAACGGCGAGCCGGCCAGGGCCGCGGCCCCCAGCGGGTTTTCATTCATGCGCTTGCGGGCATCGGCAAAGCGCGAGGCGTCGCGGCCGAACATTTCGACATAGGCCATCAGGTGGTGGCCCAGGGTTACCGGCTGGGCGGTCTGCAGGTGGGTGAAGCCCGGCATCAGGTCGCCCGCGTGCTGTTCGGCACGGTCCAGCAGGGCACGTTGCAGGTCTTGCAGTTGTTCGACCGTGCGATCAGCGGCGTCGCGAACCCACAGGCGGAAGTCGGTGGCCACCTGGTCGTTGCGCGAACGGGCCGTGTGCAGACGGCCCGACGGCTCGCCGATCAGCTCCGACAGGCGGGCTTCGACGTTCATGTGGATGTCTTCATAGGCATCGCGGAACGGGAAGGTGCCGTCCTTTATCTCGCCCTCGATCACGTCCAGACCGCCGAGAATGGCCTCGGCGTCGGCCTGGGCAATAATCCCCTGTTTGGCCAGCATGCGGCAATGTGCGCGCGAACCGGCCAGGTCCTGGGCCCACAAACGTTTGTCTACGCCGATGGAGACGTTAATAGCCTGCATGATGTCGGCGGGTTTGGCGCTGAAGCGGCCACCCCACATCGACTGGCTTTGAGACGTGCTGGAAGGCGTATCGGACATGGCGGGCTCTAAACGGACATTGGCGGGCGTGGCAGGGGCGCTGGTGCTGATCGGCCTGATCGGCGGCGCGGGCCTGCTATACGCCAATCGGGACGGCGGGGGCAAAGGCTCTGCGGAGGCGGCGCGGTCAGAATATGCCACCGGCACCCTGGCCCGCCTGCAGATGCCCGCCCCGGTGCCCGCGCCCGACTATGTGTTCAGGGACGCAGACGGGGCCGATGTCCGCTTTGCCGACTTTGCCGGCAAGGTCACGGTGGTGAACCTGTGGGCCACCTGGTGCGCCCCGTGTCGGATCGAGATGCCGACGCTGGCGGCCCTGGCCCGGACCTACCAGGCCCGCGATGACTTCGCCGTCGTGACCATCAGCGTCGACGTCGACCAGGCTGTGGCCGAGGCCCGCGCCTTCATCGGCGAGAACCCGCCGCTGGCCTATTACGCCGATCCGAAGTTCCAGCTGCCGTTCGAATTCCCCGGCAAGGGGGCCATGCCCCAGACCGTCCTCCTGGACCGCCAGGGCCAGGTCCGCGCCGTCCTGACCGGCGAGGCCGACTGGAACAGCACCGAGGCCCACGCCCTGATCGACCACCTGCTGGCGGAATAACGCCCCGCTCGCCCCGGCCCAGGCCGGAAAAAAGCGCCACGGCGTCGAAGCCGCGGCGCTTGCACCCCTTATCGGGGGAACCGCAATTCCCGCCCTCTCCCGAAGGGGGGGAGAAGGCCAATGACCTAGGCCCAGGCGCGGAAATGCTTGGACAGCTTCAGGCCCTGGCTCTGGTAGTGGCTGCCGCGCTCGCCATACAGGCGCATGGGCCGTTCGGTCAGCGGCTCATAGACCAGTCGCGCGACGGTCTGGCCGTGTTCCAGCAGGAAGGGAGTGTCGTGGGTGCGGACCTCCAGCACACCCTTCGAGCCCTTGCCGTGGGCCTCGTCGGTGCCAAAGCCGGGGTCGAAGAAGCCGGCATAGTGGACGCGGAACTCGCCGACCGAGGGGTCGATGGGTGTCATCTCGGCGGCCTGGTCGACGGGGATCTCCACGTCGTCGGACGAGGCCAGGATGTAGAACTCGCCCGGGTCCAGCATCAGCTCGCCATTGCGCACCGTCAGCGGCTCCCAGAAGTCGCGCGGGTCATGGCCATTGATGTGGTCCATGTTGACCACCCCCGCATGGCGACGGCCACGGAAGCCGACAATGCCGTTTTCACCGGCCTGCAGGTCGACGCCGACGCTGCGGGTCTCCAGCTTGGGCGGATCGCCGGCCTTGAGCCGCAGCTGGTTCAGGCGCGTGCCCGGCTTGACCAGGATGGAGAAGGTCTGGGGCGCAATCTCGAGATAAAGCGGGCCGTCATAGCCCTCGTCCACGTCGTCGAAGCTGCCACCCTGGTCGGTCAGCAGGCGCACGAAGACATCGACGCGGCCGGTCGAGGACTTGGGGTTGGCACGGGCATTGATGCCGCGCGGCAGGCTGACCCGCTCCTGCAGGCGGGCGATATAGACGCAGCCCTTTTCCAGGACGCCGCCGCCCGACAGGTCGAGGGTGTGCATGGCCACGTCCCGGATGCGGTCCTCGACCTTGCGCTGGCCGGGCAGGAAGGAGGCGCGCACCCGCCACGCCTGGTCCGACAGGCGCAGGTCAAGGCTGGCGGGCTGGACCTGGTCGGCGTCAAACGGCGTGTCCGACCGGATGGCCCCGGTCGCAATCAGCGTCTCAATGGCCTGCAAGGGCAGGATGCCGGGCTGGGCGGGAATCTGGAAGCTGCTCATGCCGCTCTGTCTCACACGGTTTTCTCGTTCTGTCTCGCCTCACAGGTAAGGGGATAGCCAGAACAGACGGGTTGAACCCCGGACACGGCGGACGTCATATAGCCTATGTCCCCAGCTTCTGCCTATACCGCCCAGACCGATGGCATCCTTGTCAGGGTGCGGCCGTCCTTCCTGGCTGCCCAGTCCGATCCGGACGAGGGGCGCTGGGTCTGGGCCTATCAGGTCGAGGTCGTGAACCTGACCGGCAGCCCGGTGCAGCTGGTCGCCCGCCGCTGGACGATCTCGGATGCCTATGGACGCCTCGAGGAGGTGCGTGGCCAGGGCGTGGTGGGCGAGCAGCCGGTAATCGAGCCGGGCGACAGCTATGCCTATGTCTCGGGCTGCCCGCTGGCGACGCCGTCCGGCAGCATGGTCGGGGCCTATTACATGAAGGACGCCGAGGGCCAGATGTTCGAGGTGGCCATTCCCCACTTCAGCCTGGACGTGCCCGACGACCGGCGACTGCTGAACTAGGGATCAAGGGCAGGACCCATACGGGGATAGGGCCTAACAGGATAGGGCCAGGTCATCTGCATG
>JAEYQX010000172.1 GCA_023409795.1 Pseudomonadota bacterium | reverse complement strand
AATCAGGGGGATTAGTGACGGAAGTTGGGATGCCGACGACGCTAGCTGATGCTTGCGATGTCAATAATTTGTATTGGCTGGTGCTCGCTCGGCCGCCGGAGAATGAAAAAAGAGTTGAAGAACGTATAGGTCGCGAATGGAGCGGTCAAGTTAGGACGTTCTTCAATTCGTCCGAATTTCGTGAAGAAGCTGAAAAAGCTTTGCGAGAACGCCGCCCAGTTTTCGACGGTCGCGTTTTCCCGGATACGAATTTTCTTGAATGGATTGTAACTCGTATTCCGGTCTCCCGGAAGATGGAAGTTTTATCATCTCGTTCTTGGGCCGAACTTTATTGTGTCCTTTTCCAAGATGCGCATTTCTTAGCTTCTTTGCGATTGACGCCCGGGCTTCTCGGAGCAGGCGGGCTCGGCCTCCTTCGTGAAGTTGTTCAGGAACCTGCAAGATTCTCTCGAAAAGCGGCGATTGACGAAGTCGCGCCGGGGGGTGTGCGGGGATGGTCGGTGGATCCGGCTGAGCCCGATCGGCCCGGTGCGGTCGAGCTGTGGCTGGACGGGGACTTTGTGGCGGCGGCCCCGGTGGACCGGTTCCGGCGGGATCTGCAGGACCGCTTTGGCGGGGCCGGGAATATCGGCTTCTTCATCGAATACCCCGGCGGCTGGCCGACCGGACGGCCCTATCGGCTGGAGCTGAAGGACCAGGCCAGCGGGCGTCTGCTCAAGCGGCTGGACCGCGAGGGCGAGGCCCAGCGCCCGGACCTGGCCAGCGGCCTGAAGACGGACCTGGCCGCGGCGCGCCGCCTGCTGAACAGCATCGAGCAGCGCCTGCGCGATGAAGAGCGCCACAGCGCCACCAAGCGCGAGCGCTACGACCTCTATTACGACCAGGTCTACAGGGGGGCGCTGGGCCTGCCTGCGGCCGGGACGCCCCACGCGCCCGCCTGTATCGTCGTGGATGTGGCGGGGGCCAGCCATCGCCAGCTGGACCTGGCCCTGAGCCGGGTCGGCGAGCAGGCGGCGGCGCGCGGCGACACGGTGGCCGTGCTCAATGCCACGCCCGAGCAGCAGGCCTGGGTGCAGGAACTCGACACCCGCCTGGCATGGGCCGGACAGTCGCGCCTGAAGCCGCAGGGCGACAGCCTGTTTGCCGAAGGCCTGGCCCAGGCCGTCGGCACCCTGGCCGGGGACCAGGTGGTGGTGTTCGCCCCCGCAACCGGCTTTGTGGCGGACCAGGGGCTGGAGGCCCTGCTGGCCGGCTTCACGGACAGCCGGGTCAAGGCGGTCTTTGCCGACGACGACGCCCTGGAGACGGGCGAGGGCGTGGCCATGTCCGCGACCCATGTGGCCCCGCGCCTGAAGCCGGCCTTTGATCCCGATCTCTTCATGCAGACGCCCTACCTGGGTGACTTCATGGCGGTGCGCGCCGAGCTTCTGCACACGGGCAGGCCTGAGGCCCTGGCCAGTGCCTTGGCCGGTGTCCTGGCACCCCAGGCGGCGGTGCTGGCCGGTGCCCTGTCGAGCGACCATGTGGCCCATGTCGGCCGGGTCCTGTTCACCCGCTTCTGGCAGGAGGAAACGCCCGATCCGGCACCGGCCTGGGCGGCGCTGGTGGCCGAAACCCTGGGCGAGGCCCCGGACCTGAAGGTCGAGCCGTTCCGCGACGTCCTGGGCGTCGACCTGAAAGGGGCCGTCCGCATGGCACCCCGCGCCGAGGGCACGGCGGCGATCATCATTCCGACCCGCAACGGCCTGGACCTGCTCAAGCCCTGCGTGGAAAGCATCCGTCGATCCCTGGCCCACAACCGGGTCGAGGCCGAGATCATCATCATCAACCACGAAAGCGATGACC
Source organism: Pseudomonadota bacterium (assembly GCA_023409795.1). Classification (GTDB taxonomy): domain Bacteria; phylum Pseudomonadota; class Alphaproteobacteria; order Caulobacterales; family Caulobacteraceae; genus Brevundimonas. Next base: position 4,338 of record JAEYQX010000172.1, on the reverse strand, counting down.
CCGATGCCCTGGCCTTTATCGAGGCCCAGAAGGCCCAGGCCAACACCCGCGTCATCGACTATGCAGGGGCCTTCAACTGGGCCCTGATGAACAACCTGGCCGCCGGCCAGACCCAGGCGGACGTCCTGGTGTTCCTGAACAACGACACCCTGGTCATCAGCGAGGACTGGCTGGACCGGTTGTGCGGCCAGGCGCGTCGCCCCGAGGTCGGGGTGGTCGGGGCGCGCCTGCTCTATCAGAACGGCTGCATCCAGCACGCCGGCTTTGTCTGGCGCGACGGCAACCCCGGCTTCCTGATCCATGACGGGGTCGGGACCCTGGGCCGCGACGGCGGCTATCTGGGGCGCCATGCCCTGACCCATGCCTGCGTGGCGGTGACCGGGGCCTGCATGGCCGTGGCCGCAGAGACCTTCCGCGCGCTGGGCGGCTTTGACGCGGCCCACTTCCCGGTCGAGGGCAATGACGTGGACCTGTGCCTGCGCGCCTGGGACCGGGGCCTGCGGGTGCTCTATGAGCCGGGCGCGACCCTCTATCACCTGGAATCGATCAGCCGGGGCTTCAGCCGCGACGGTGAAAAGCTGAAGATCGCCCAGAGAGCCAATGCCGTCCTGACGAAACGCTGGGGCCACGAAGGCCGCGTCGACCCCTGGTTCAACACCCACTTCTCCCGCGAGGGCACCCCCTTCGAAAAGCTGAGGCCGCCACGGTGAATACAGGCGCTTGCAGGATCCTGGTGACCGGTGCCGGCGGACAGGTAGGCCGAGCCCTGGCCTCTGCTGCCTGGCCATCTGTGGCTAAGGCCCGGTTCCTGGGGCGGGGGGATCTCGATATCACCGTCGAGGCGCAGGTCAGGTCTGCCCTGGACCGGCACCGTCCCGACCTGATCATCAACGCGGCCGCTTTCACCGACGTGGCCGGAGCGGAAACGGCGGCAGCAGAGGCCTTTCGGGTGAATGCCCTGGGGCCGGCGGTCCTGGCGCAGGCTGCGACCGAGCGCGGGTGCCGGCTGATCCAGGTCTCGACGGACTTTGTATTCAGCGGTCCCGGGCCGCATCCGGAGAATGCCACGCCGCAGCCTCTTAATATCTATGGGGCGAGCAAGCTGGCCGGTGAGCACGCCGTCCTGATGGCCTGCCCGGGTTCGGTGGTGGTCCGGACGGCCTGGGTGTTCGATGAGCACGGCCCGAACTTCATCACCCGTCTTCTCGCCCAGGCCTCGGCTGCCACGCTGAAGGTGGTGGATGACGAGGTGGGCTGTCCCACGTCGGCCGAGACCGTTGCCGAGGGGCTGGTCGCGCTGGCACATTATATGTGCACGCAGGGGGTGCCGGTGCAGCGGGTGTTTCACCTTGTCAATGAGGGCGAGGCCAGCCGGCTGGAGCTGGCCCGTGCCCTGTTCCAGTCCTGGGCGGACAGGGGCAGGCCCGTGCCCGAGCTGATACCGGTGTCAGCGCGAAGCTTTGGGGCCGGGGTCCGGCGTCCTGGTGACAGCCGCCTGGTCTCGGGATCCCTGGGGGCCCTGACCGGATGGACGCCCCGGACCTGGCAGGACGCGCTGGCCAGGACGGTCGAGCGGATAGACGGGGGCATGGCGGGCTCATGAAGGGCATCATCCTGGCGGGCGGGACGGGCTCGCGACTGCATCCCATGACGCTGTCCGTGTCCAAGCAGCTCATGCCTGTCTATGACAAGCCGCTGATCTACTATCCGCTGTCGACCCTGATGCAGGCGGGTGTGCGCGACATCCTTATTATCACGACGCCCCACGAGCAGCCTACCTTCGAGACCCTCCTGGGAGATGGGAGCCAATGGGGGGTCAGGCTGTCCTACGCACAGCAGCCCCGCCCCGAAGGCCTGGCCCAGGCCTATGTGATCGGGGCCGACTTCGTCGCGGGCCAGTCCTCGATCCTCATCCTGGGCGACAACCTCTTTTACGGGCACGGCACGGCCGCCATGATCGGCTCGGCCGTTCAGCGTCCGGGCGCAACGGTCTTTGCCTATCGCGTCCAGGACCCCGAGCGCTATGGGGTCGTCAGCTTCGATGACCACGGATCGGCTGTGTCGCTTGAGGAAAAGCCGGCCCGGCCCCGGTCCAATTGGGCCGTCACCGGGCTTTACGCCTATGACGCCCAGGTCGTCGACATTGCGGCAGGCCTGCGTCCGTCCGCACGGGGTGAGCTTGAGATCACGGACGTCAACCGGGCCTATCTGGAGCGTGGTCAGCTAGCCGTCGAGCGGCTGGAGGCCGACTATGTCTGGCTCGACACGGGGACCCCTGACAGCCTTCTTGAGGCGGCCCAGTTCGTGCGCACCCTGGAGCGCCGCCAGGGGCTCAAGATCGCCTGCCCGGAAGAGGTGGCCTATCGCCAGGGCTTCATCGACGCCAACCAGCTTGAGCGCCTGGCCGCCGATCTGGGCAAGAGCGCCTATGGGGCCTACCTGCGCACGACGGTTTTGCAGAAGTAACGGCTGGGCTGCCCCGCACTACAGCGTCAGGCCTGTCAGCTCGCGGAACAGGGCCTGGTCCTGGGCATAGAGGGCGTCGAGGTAGGCGTGGTCCTCCTCGGACAGGGCCTCGTTGCGGGTCCAGCGGGACACGTTGACGATTTCGGGGCTCGCGACCGTCATCGGGGGCAGGCCCAGGAAGTCAGTGACCCGGGACACCACGGCCTGGGGGTCCTGCTTAAGGTCTGCCTGGCGCAGGAACAGGCAGTGCTCCAACGGAAAGAGCTTGGCCAGCTCGGCCACCTGTCGCCCATAGTAGCCGCGCTCGACATAGCTCAGGCGCCGCGACAGGCCGCTGGGGCCTGATTCGTCCAGCACGCGCAGCCGGCCGTGGCGGATGGCCTCGGAAAAGGACAGCACGTCCCAGCCATTGGCCCGGTTCATCTTCCAATGCGACCAGGCCCGTTGTATCGGGCACCGGAAGATCAGGACGAACTTCATGTCGGGGTTGTATCTCAGGACGCGATAGTGGGCCGGCGTCCAGTAGAGCGTGATCGGCGTCGCCTCGCCGCGCACCGGCTGGTGGCCCGAATAGTGGGCGTGCAGCAGGTTGTAGTCGGGCGCGCGCCAGTCCACGCCTGATTCGCGATCAAAGAAATGCACCTCCTTCGGTTGGGCCATTTCAATCGCCGGGTGGTGCCGCAGATAGGCATCAAGCGCAGAGGTGCCGCTTTTCTGCACACCGGCGATAAGAAAGCTGATCTGAACCAAGACGGGCTCCATTCCCTCGGGGCGGGTTTTCTAGACGATCCCGTCGTCACCGGCGAGCCGGCTTGAAAAGCCGGGCCGTTGACCGCTGTAGTATCAATGAAATATCATATTGTGGCCGGGTATCCGGGTGATCTTTGTGTTGCGCTACGGCCACGCTTGGGCTGCTGTAGACAGGATGTTTACAGCCCGGCTTGAGCTCTCCTGCGGCAAGAAACCGCCGATTTGGGCTCGTTTCTTATTAAAGTCTTAAAAAATCTAGACTTTATGACACACGATATCAGCAGTATCCGACATTTATTCGCTTGACCGTCGAAATCTCAGCGCGGTAGAAGGGCGTTGCCGTGGGCGCAGCCATATTCTTTCGGGATGTGAACTGTGGCCGAAAGGCGTTCAAAAAATGGCTCGTCCACAAATCCGGTTTTCCCTGGGGGTTAAAATCCACATGTCCAAGAAACTCTTCCTTGCCGCCGCCTCGATGGCTGCCCTGGCCTTTGCAGGCGCTGCCTCGGCCGGTGAAATCAGCGGCGCGTTCGGCAGTGCCGGTAACTTCGATAAGGATGACGCCTATCTGGTGGCTTCCGAGCGTGTTGTCAGCGCTGCTCGCCCGATCTCGGGTGCATTCGTTGCCGGCCTCGATCTGGACACCGTGATCGCTGTTGGCGCAGGTGCCCAGCGTGACCACCTGGTGACCTTCACCGTTACGGGCGCGACGGTTGAGAACCCGGGTCTGCTCTTCGATAGCTCGGGTGCGGGCAACGTCACGGCCTCGCTGATCAGCAACGCGGACGGCGTCGTGACCTTCCTGGTGACCGCCGCCAACGACATCACCGTCGAAGGTATCGCTCTGGAAGCTGACCTGGAGCAAGAAGCTCAGGCTTCGATCACCGTGGCTGCTAGCGTGGATGCCATCATCGGTGCTACCCGCATCCCGGTTGACTCGGGCTCGGCCGTTGTCGCTGCCAAGTATGCCCCGCTGCTGGGCGCTCTGAAGGTCGCCACGGCCAACACCTGGCAGGCCGATCTGCCGGACTACAAGACCCTGGACGGCCTGCTGACGCAGACGCTGGCCTCGGGCTTCGGCTTCGTGAATACGGGTGACTTCCACAGCGACCTGGATGACAC
>JAEYQX010000164.1 GCA_023409795.1 Pseudomonadota bacterium | reverse complement strand
GACGAGGCCCTGTATCGCGCCAAGCAGGGCGGCCGAAACCGCGTGGTGCGTGCCTGATCGGGGGCGGGCTTCGCAGGGCAGGAAATGACCCTGTGGGCGACCGACCGAGGCGGAATAGCCGGGGAACAGGCCGTTTTCCGGCCGATCAGATCAATTATCGAACCTAATTCCGCGATTCTAGGTGGTCGGAAGGCGCGCGCTGGCCTAACCGATAGCCGCGCTCCTGATTTGGAGCGAGCTGCGGGCCCGGCGGCCCCGGCAAACTATTGTAGGTCAGGAGTTGATATGCCTGCGCAGGTCGAAATCGCCCGCATCGCCCATCCCAATCCCGCGTCTGACGCAGAGCGGGCCGCCAAGATGACCGACCCTGTCTTTGGCGCGGTCCGGACCGACCACATGGTGATCATTCACTACACCGAAGGCCAGGGCTGGCACGACGCCCAGCTGCGCCCGCGCGGTCCGCTGCCCCTCGACCCGTCGGCCGCCGTCTTCCACTACGCCCAGGAAATCTTCGAGGGCATGAAGGCCTATCGCGGGGCCGATGGCTCGGTGAAGCTGTTCCGTCCCGAGAAGAACGCCCAGCGCTTCCAGGCCTCGGCGCGTCGCCTGGCCATGCCGGAACTGCCCGAAGACCTGTTCGTCCAGGCCGTCGAAGCCCTGGTCAAGGCTGATGAGGCCTGGGTCCCGGCCGAGGGCAGCCTTTACCTGCGGCCCTTCCTGATCGCGACCGAGGGGGCCCTGGGGGTGCGTCCGTCCAAGGAATACATGTTCGTCGTCATCGCCTGCCCGGTCGGCAACTACTTCAAGGGCGAGGCCCGTGCGGTCACCATCTGGGCCTCGCGCGAATATTCCCGTGCGGTGCGCGGCGGCACCGGCTTTGCCAAGTGCGGCGGCAACTATGCGGCCAGCCTGGCCGCCCAGGCCGAGGCCACCCGCAACGGCTGTGACCAGGTCCTCTTCCTCGACGCCATCGAGGGCAAGTGGATCGAAGAGCTGGGCGGCATGAACGTCTTCTTCGTCAAGAAGGACGGCAGCCTGATCACCCCGCCCCTGGGCGGCACCATCCTGCCGGGCGTGACCCGCGACAGCCTGATCCAGCTGGCCAGGGACCAGGGCCGTACCGTGCACGAGGAGCTCTACAGCCTCGAGCAGCTGCGCGCCGACGCCCAGGCCGGCGAGGTGGTCGAGGCCTTTGCCTGCGGCACGGCCGCCATCGTGGTGGGCATCGGCCAGATCAAGACCCCGTCGGGCGACTTCACCATCGGCGACGGCAAGGAAGGCGAGTTCGCCCGCTCGATCCGCGCGGAACTGCTGAACATCCAGAAGGGCCTGGGCGAAGACCGCCACGGCTGGGTCCGCTCGATCTAGGCCGCCCCCACCGGCTACCCAACCAGGGGCGAGGGCAACCTCGCCCCTTTTTCATGTCCTGAGACAGGACCCGGCCGCGAGCGCGGGTGCGAAAGCCGCAGAGAGTGCGAGCCATGATCTGATTGTCTGGAAGCCCTGGGGGCGGTGGCGGAGAGGGTGGGATTCGAACCCACGGTACGCTTCCACGTACGCCGCATTTCGAGTGCGGTACATTCGACCACTCTGCCACCTCTCCGCGGTGCCGATCTTGCTTGGTCGAGCGAGGCGCTCTCTCTATAAAAAGCCGGGCGGGGCTGCAAGCCTAATGTGCAGATAATTTGATATTATTTTCAGCGCTGTCCGGGCAGGGTCAGGCCGGACAGGGTGGCCCCCTGCGGATCGGGGCCGACGAAGCGGAAAAGCTCGGCCGGGCGACCGCCGGTATCGCTGGCAAAGGTGCCCGTAGGCTCGACCAGGCCGGCGCGCTCGACGCCCCGGCGGAAGTTCTGCTTGTGCAGGCTGAGGCCGGAAACAGCCTCGGCGGCCGATTGCAGGCCCGACAGGGTGAAGGTGTCGGCGGTCAGGTCAAACAGGACCGGGCGATACTTCAGCTTGCTGCGCAGGCGGCCAAGGCCCGTGGCGACGATGCGCCGGTGGTCAGAGGCCATGGGCAGGTCGCCGAGGGCAGGCGCGGGCGGGCGGTCGTGGTCGCGCGCCGATTCGGCCACAAGCCCGGCCTCATAGAGCAGCTCATAGCGCTTCAGCACCCGCTCTTCGTTCCAGCGATGGTCCGGCGTCAGGGCAAACAGGGTTTCGGCCCGGCCGCGCCTGTGGCCATCACGACCGGCCCAGTCCAGCAGGCGCGGGGTCAGGGTGCCGATCACCGACGGGCGGCCGCAACGCCAGTCCTCCCAGGGGAAGATCTGGAAGACGGGTGTCCAGGCAGCGTTGAGGCCCGGCGGGGCAGAGGCCTCGTTGGTCAGGGCCAGGTAACCGACCGAGACCTCGCGCGACTGGTCGGGGCCGCGGGTGGCGCGCGGCGAGGCGCGGCCGGCGTCGCCAAAGGTGTAGAGCTGCTCGACAAAGCCCAGGGGAAAGCCGGTCTGGGCGGTCACGAAGCTGCGCAACGCCAGCTCGAAGGTGCGATCCCGCGCCGGGTCGAACGGGCCAAAGGGCAGGGCGGGCGAGCTGTCCGGTGCCTGGGTGGTCAGCACCACGGCCTGGCCGGCGCGCAGGGCGATGACCACGGCGGACAGGCCGATGCGTAGCCCGATGTCCGCCCGCTGTGTGCCCCCGCTGTCGATCATGCCTTCTTGTGCGTCACCCGTGGCGGCCTGTGAAGCCCCGAAGGGTCAGGGCAGGATGCCGACCTGCTCGGCCAGTTCGCGATAGCGGTCCAGATAGCGCTGCTGGGCCACCGAGGCCGGTTCCGGCTCGATGACCAGGTTATAGCCCGCAGGCGGCGTGCCAAAGATCTGCAGGGACTCACGCCTGGTAAAGCCGGCCAGCTGGGTCGCCTCGAAATAGGCGCAGGCCCGGTCGGCCTTCTTGATCAGGGTCTTGATCGTCTGCGGCGTCTTGGGCGGCAGCTGGAAGCGGACGTGGATCGCGCCTTCCAGGCGTGCCTCGAAGTCCTTGTAGCTGGCCCCCAGGGCCGACTTGAACGGCGAGATCATGTCGCCGATCACATATTCGGAGGCATCGTGCAGCAGGGCCGCCAGGCGCCACTTCGGCTCCAGCCCGGGGCGGATATGGGCGGCGATCTCCTCGACGACCAGCGAGTGCTGGGCCACCGAAAAGGCGTGCTCGCCGATCGTCTGGCCGTTCCAGCGGGCCACGCGAGCCAGGCCGTGGGCGATGTCCTCGATCTCGATGTCAAAAGGCGACGGGTCAAGCAGGTCCAGACGCCGGCCCGACAACATCCTTTGCCAGGCACGGGGGGGCTTGGGGGTCTTGGGCTTTGGCTTGGGAGCCAGTTGTTCGAGGTCGTCAGCCAAGTCGAGGGTCCTGCGCATGGCTGGTGACGTGACCCATCCCGCCCCCTGTTTCAAGGTCGGCCCTTGTGAAACGTGGGGGTTATTTGCCGACGTTGAGCGTTACCAGCGCCTTGGCGGCATCGAAGACACGATCCTCGTCGTCGGCCCGGCTGCGGACGGTGGCCACGACCAGCGGACCGCCCGCCGGACCCCGGGCCTCATAGCCGACCGCCTGCCACTGGCTGTTGCGATCGCGGTGCAGGGCCAGGCGATAGGTGGCCCGCACGGCCTCGCCCGGGGCCTTGGCGCGGATCACGGTCAGGTTGCGATCCGACTGGATCGAGACGTTGCTCTCGCCATCGCCGGCCTGCAGCGTGACATCGCTGGTCTGCTTCTGGTCGTCCGAGCGGATGACGATGCCGCCGATGCGCACCACCGACTGGTTGCCGTCAGCCTCGACCCGGATGCCGGGCAGGCGCACCGTGGCCTTGTCGCCCTGGGCATCGACGCTCAGGCCAGGCAGGCGCACATGGGCGCTGTCGTCGGCAGAAGTGCTGGCCGTGGCCTCGGCGGCAGCCGTGGCGGGGGCCTCATCGGCCTGGCCGGGAGCCTCTGCGAGGGCAGGCGGTTTGCGCCGCGCCTGGGCCGAGGCAGATTCGGGCATCTCGTCATTCAGGCGGCTTTCCAGGTCGCGCAGCACCACGTCCGCCGTGCGGCCGTCCAGGCTGAGCAGTTGCAACTGGACCTCGGAGCCGCGCGGCCCGGCATAGGTGCAGGTACTGCCATCGGCCTGGGCCGAGCCCTTGCGCGTCAGCACGCCCTCGGTCTGGGGGCACTGCAGGGTGTCGACCACCTTCAGGACGCCATGCTCGGGATCCGGCGAGCTGGAACTGATGTGCAGGTCCGAACGGCCGTCGCAGCCGGCGACCAGGCCGGAGATGCCAAGGGCAAACCACAGAAGATGGCGCATGAGCATGCTCCTTTCGTCCCTGATTGTGCGCCAGGAACGCGAGATATCCAGTGAAATCCCGGTAATTTACGCGCAGCGACGCCTGGGGCTCAGGAGCCGGGACGGACGCCTTCGCGGCGGCTCAGGAAGGCTAGACGCTCGAACAGATGGACGTCCTGTTCGTTCTTCAGCAGGGCCCCATGCAGCGGCGGGATCAGCTTGCCCGGCGACTTCTCGCGCAGGGTGTCGGGATCCACGTCATCGACCAGCAGCAGCTTCAGCCAGTCCAGCAGTTCGCTGGTGGATGGCTTCTTCTTCAGGCCCGGCGTTTCGCGGATCTCATAGAAGGTCCTGAGCGCCTCTGCGACCAGCCGCGGCTTGATGCCGGGGAAGTGGACCTCGACGATGTCCTGCATCGTCTCGGCGTCGGGGAAGCGGATGTAGTGGAAGAAGCAGCGGCGCAGGAAGGCGTCCGGCAGTTCCTTCTCATTGTTCGAGGTGATGACCACCACGGGGCGCACGGCGGCCCGGATCGTCTCGTCGGTTTCCTGGACGTAGAATTCCATCCGGTCCAGTTCCTGGAGCAGGTCGTTCGGGAACTCGATGTCGGCCTTGTCGATCTCGTCGATCAGCAGGACGGGGCGGACGTCAGAGGTAAAGGCCTCCCACAGCTTGCCCTTCTTCAGGTAGTTGCGGACGTCCTTGACCCGTTCGTCGCCCAGCTGGCTGTCGCGCAGGCGGCTGACGGCGTCGTATTCGTAAAGGCCATTGTGGGCCTTGGTCGTGGACTTGATGTGCCAGGTGATGAGGGGGGCGTTCAGCGCCCGGGCCAGCTCATAGGCCAGGACCGTCTTGCCGGTGCCGGGCTCGCCCTTGATCAGCAGGGGGCGCTCCAGCGCCACGGCCGCATTGACGGCGACCTTCAGATCCTCGGTCGCGATGTAGTTGGACGTGCCTTCAAAACGGCTCATGAACTAACCCTGCTCCACTCGGTGTGAGCAGAGCAGGTAGCTTATAAGGACGCGCCTGAACAGATCAGGTAATGCGCTTTGCCGAAACGGGGTCGCTGGCGGGGAAGGATTCCTCGATGCCCTCGTCGAGCAGGGCTTCCTGGCGGTTTTCAGCCTCGGCTTCGTGGTCCTTCAGCTGGTCCGGCTTGCCGCCTTCGCTGGGGGCCAGCTTGGTCGGCGGGACCTTGGGATCGCTGTCGTCCTTGGCGGGGTGGGGATGTTTGTCGGTCATTGTGCTTCCTCGCTGTCAGGGCTGTAGCCGAGCTTGTTCAGGTCCTCGTCGGACAGGCGCTTGGCTTCCCAGTGGGCGGCACTGGCCTGGGCCCCGCGCTGGTTGCGCATCAGGCCGGTATAGACCAGCTCGATCTCGTCGGGGGCCGAGGGAACCTCGCTGTCCTCGTCATCGCGGGCGGCGCGGCTGCCGTTCAGACCAAGCAGGGCGTCGGCATCCGCCTCGATCCGGTCCCGGCTGGCGCGGGCCTCGCGCTCGGGCTCGTCATTGTCGAAGGCGTCGATGGCCACGTCGCCCCGGTTGCGGGTGACATCCAGAACCGGGTCCATTTCCTCGAAGTCGACATCGCCCGTCCCATCATCATCGACGTGGGTTTCGTCAAAGACCTCGGCCTGATCCTGGGGCTCCCGATCGATGTCAGGGTCGTCCATGGTTTTCTCCCTTCATTGAGGGACTAACGGAGTGGAGGCGGGGCTGTTCCTTCCCCTGGATTGAAGGGATGGTTAACCACGTTTGTTTATGATGCATCAGTCGCTGCCCTTCAGGTTAGCCACACTCCATGGAGACGCCCCTTGCCGCTTAAACTGTCGCTGAAGCCCGGCGAGAAATTCGTCCTGAACGGTGCCGTGGTGCAGAACGGTGATCGTCGCGGCGTGCTTGTCCTTCAGAACAAGGCCAGCGTTCTGCGCGAAAAGGACATCATGCAGCCGCAGGATGCCAATACCCCGGCGCGCCGCATCTACTTCCCGGTCATGATGATGTACCTGGACGAGCCGAACGCGCAGAGTTTCTATGATGAATTCGTGCTGCGACTCAGCGAGTTCATGAGCGTGATCAGCAACCCGGACATTCTGGCCGAGTGTGTTGCCTGCTCAAAACACGTACTGGCGCGCCAGTACTACAAGGCCCTGATGGGCGCCCGCAAGATCGTTGAATACGAACAACAAAGGCTCTCTAATGTCGCTACAGGCGTACAAACAGGCAGCGACGAGGGCTGAAGCCCCGCGGGATATGGAGTACCGGCTCTTCGGCCAGGTGACCCGTGCCCTGATGCATGCGGCGACGGTCGAGAAGACTGATCTCAAGACCCGTATTGATGCCCTGGACTGGAACCGCCGGCTCTGGTCCACCCTGGCCACCGCCTGCGCCGACCCGGCCAACGGCCTGCCCAAGACGGTGCGCGCCAGCCTGATTTCGCTGGAGCGCTTTGTCAGCCGCTACAGCTCGGACGTGATGCGCGGCGAGGGGGATTTTGACACCCTGATCGAGATCAACCGCTCGATCATGCAGGGCCTGGCCGGACCCTCCGCCAACGAGTGATCACGTTATGCGGAGCCCGGCTTTACGGCGCTCCGGAATGGGGCCTAGCCTGACCTTCCTGTTTCAGCAGCTGAAAGGAGGTGGCCAGTGTCTCATTGTCTACAATCGCGTGGTTTTGGCGCGAACCGGATCCAGGGGGAGTGCCGGGCCTAATCCTTAGAGGAAGGCTATGCCAGACCGCACGCGGTCGACAATGCTGACGCCGCCAGGGCCGGGCCCTGGCGGCGTTCTCTATGCGATGGGATCAGAACAGGCCGGTGATCCAGCTGGCCGAGGCCTGGAAGATGGCCACCACCGTGGTCCAGACCAGAGCCAGGTAGACGGCGCACAGCACCGCCCCGATCAGGCCCAAGACGATGAAGACACCGTCGCGCTGGATGATTCCCAGGGCCAGGAGCACCAGGGCAATGCCAGGCAGGGCATCGCCAAAGGGGACGGGCAGGGCCATCATAAGCGCCAGCAGGATGCACAGCGCCCCCACGATCACATCGGCCACCTCGCCCGTCAGGGCGGGCAGGCGCGGCCGGGTCAGGCGCTCGACCTGGCGCAGACGCTTCAGGATCCGCTGGCTGGCGGTGCGATAGGTGGCGCGGCTGACCGAGGCCTTCATCAGCCAGCGGGGCAGCCAGACGCGGTCGCTCTGCAGCGCCAGTTCTGCGCTGATCAGGATGATCGGCACCGAAAAGATGGCCTTGCCACCCGGTGGCCACGGAATAAGCGCCATCAAGGCCAGCATCAGGATGACGGCCCCGAAGCCCCGCTCGCCAAAAGCCTCGACCATTTCGCGCAGGGTCAGCCTGGGATCATCGCCATCGCCCAGCGCGTCCAGGACATCGGAGAACTTCCGTGTCTCGTCAGGCAGCAGAAGGACTGGCGTCATGAAGGGCGTGCTCGGATGGACTGGACGGCTAAGTTAGGGGGCGCTCAGGGGGGATGCCATCCCCTGGGTCAGGGAGCCGCACCTAATCTTTCGACTTATGCTCTGGCTTGTCCTTGCGGGAGGTCGAGGCCATCTCCTCCAGCTCCTTTTCCGTCATCGATTCCTCCATGGAGCGCGAGGCTCCCTTCAGCTCCGACTTGGGCGTATCGCCGCGCTTGGCCGACAGGGCAGCACCGGCGGCCTTTTGCTGGGCAGCAGATTTGGCGGGCATGACAGCAGCTCCTCTGTGAGCAAGGGCAACTGCTGATCGCGACGCCGGTTCCGTCTGCCACCAGACAGAAAAAGGCCCGCCGTTTCAGGTGAAAGGGCGGGCCGGAGGGTTCGATGGCCTAGCTGCCGAGCAGCTCGCGGCCGATCAGGAAGCGCCGGATCTCATTGGTGCCAGCCCCGATGTCATAGAGCTTGGCATCGCGCACCAGGCGCTCGACCGGCCATTCCTTGGTATAGCCCGCCCCGCCCAGGGCCTGGACGGCCTCAAGCGATACCTTCACGGCGTTTTCCGAGGCCAGCAGGATGGCCCCGGCGGCGTCATAGCGGGTGGTCTTGCCGGCATCGCAGGCGCGCGCCACGGCATAGACATAGGCGCGGGCGCTGTTCAGGGCGACATACATGTCCGCCACCTTGGCCTGCATCAGCTGGAAGGAGCCGATGGCCTTGCCGAACTGCTTGCGGTCGCGGACATAGGGCAGGACCACGTCCAGCGCCGCCTGCATGATGCCCAGCGGGCCGCCCGACAGGACGGTGCGCTCGTAGTCCAGGCCGCTCATCAGCACGCCGGCCCCACCGCCGACCGGGCCCATGACGTTCTCCTCGGGCACTTCGCAGTCCTCGAACACCAGCTCGGCGGTGTCCGAGCCGCGCATGCCCATCTTGTCCAGCTTCTTGGAGACGCTGAAGCCCTTCATGCCCTTTTCGATCAGGAAGGTGGTCACGCCGCCATTGCCCTCGCCGGTGCGCGCATAGACGACCAGGGTGTCAGCCGTGGGCGAGTTGGTGATCCAGAACTTGGTGCCGTTCAGGATGTAGCGATCGCCCTTCTTCTCGGCGCGGGTGCGCATGGACATGACGTCCGAGCCCGATCCGGCCTCCGACATGGCCAGGGAGCCCAGGTGCTCGCCCGAGATCAGCTTGGGCAGGTATTTCTGCTTCTGGGCCTCGGTGCCCCAGCGACGGATCTGGTTCACGCACAGGTTGGAGTGGGCCCCGTAGGACAGGCCGATTGAGGCCGAGGCGCGCGATACCTCTTCCATCGCGACCACGTGTTCCAGGTAGCCCATGCCCAGGCCGCCGTAGTCCTCCTCGACGGTGATTCCGTGCAGGCCCAGCTCGCCCATCTCGGGCCACAGGTCGCGGGCGAACTGGTTGGTCTCGTCGATCTCGGCGGCGCGCGGAGCCAGCCGGTCAGCGGCCCAGCGGGCGGTGGTTTCACGAATGGCGTCAGCGTTTTCGCCGAGGCCGAATTCCATGGATTGGGGCGCGAAGGGAATGCTCATGCCGCAAGGCCTAGCATCGCGCACGGCGTTCGCAAAGTGCTGTCAGATGGAGCTTTTATAGTGTCGCCCGGTAATCAGGTTCCAGGCGGCCGCGCCGACAAAGGCCAGCCCGGCAAAGACCAGCATGGCCCCGATCCACATCGAGCCGTCGCCGGCCTCGGTCGGGGGCAGGGTGCGGCGGAAAGCCAGGACCCCGGCCGCCAGGGCCAGGGCTCCGATGCTGCCGATAAAGGCCAGGGCCCCCAGGTCGGCCCGGTCCGGGCGCGAGGCCCTGGCGCGCGTCTCGTGCCGCATGACGGGGATGGTCGCCGGGGCCGGTGCCTCCTCTGCCACGCCCGCGCTGGAGGGGCCAAGCACGGGGGCGGTCAGCAGGGCCGACAGGGCGGCGGGCTGATCGGCTGCGGTGTCGAACAGGGCCCGCTCGGCCGAGCGGCGGCGGTAAAGGGCATCAATCGGCGGCGGCACCCGGTCGGGCCAGCCGGACAGGGCCCGCGACGCGCTTGGCAGCAAGCCGTCCTGCAGATGCTGCAGCACGTCCGAGCGGGTGAAGCGCTCGACCCCGATCGACAGGACGAAGCTGGCCAGGGCGTCGAACTGATGCTGGTTCAGCGCCAGCTTCACATGGCTGTGGATCGCGTCCGTTACCGGGATCAGGTCATAGAGCAGCAACAGCTCGGCCTCGGCCTCGGTGATGGTCACGCCGGGGCGGGCGGTCCGGCTGTGGCCATAGCCGATGACCAGCACACCATCGCGACGGCGCACGGCCTGGGGGCGAAAGCCCTCGAAGCTCTTGATCAGAAGCAGGCCCTCGCGGGACACCTTCATTCGCCGGGACTGTGTGGCAGACACGATTTGACCCATTTCGAAACAGCGGTCGCGCAACTCAATGGGTCAAAGCAAGCGGTGTTCCGAAGGCCCGTGCCTACAGCAGCACCAGGGTGGCCAGGCCCAGGAAGATCAGGAAGCCAAAGAAGTCCGTCGTCGCCGTCACGAAGACCGACGAGGAGACCGCCGGGTCGAACTTCAGCCGCGACAGGGTCAGGGGCGTCAGCACGCCCACGGTCGCGGCCACCAGCAGGTTCAGGATCATGGCCGCGCCGATGACGACGCCCAGGCGCCAGTCCTGCGACCACAGGCCTGCGGCCAGGCCGGTCAGCGGTGCCAGGACCAGCCCGTTGAGCAGGCCCACCGTCAGCTCGCGCCAGAAGGTGCGCATGGCGTTGGAGGCGTTCAGCTCACGCGTGGCCAGGGCCCGCACGGTCACGGCCAGGCCCTGGGTGCCGGCATTGCCGCCGATGGCCGAGACGATGGGCATCAGGACGGCCAGGGCGACGATTTGCTGGATCGTGCCCTCGAACAGGGCAATCACCGCCGCGCCCAGGACCGCCGTGAACAGGTTGACGCCCAGCCAGGGCACCCGGCCGCGCACGATGTCGATGACGCCGGACGAGCGGTCTTCCTCTTCGGAGACACCGGCCAGGCGCAGGATGTCCTCGCGGTTCTCTTCCTGGATGATGTGGACCACGTCATCGACGGTCAGCTGGCCGACCAGCCGGCCCGAGGCATCCACGACCGGGGCCGAGATCAGGTTATACTTCTCGAAGATGTAGGCGACTTCTTCCTGGTCCTGGGTGACCGAGATCTCGTTGACCGGCTCCATCAGCTCCGACAGGGGCGTGGTGCGCGGGCTGCGCAACAGGCGGCTGATGGCCACACCACCGACCGGCTTGTTCATCGGGTCAACGACATAGATGTCGAAGAAGAGCTCGGGCAGGTCCTCGCCCTGGCTGCGGACGTGGTCGATGGTGTCGCCGACGTTCCAGAACAGCGGCGCGGCCATGACCTCGCGCTGCATCAGGCGGCCCGCCGAATCCTCCTCGTAGCCCAGCGAGCTTTCGATCGCGGCGCGGTCGGTCTCGGGCATGGCGGCCAGGACCCGTTCGCGCTGGTCGTCCTCCAGGTCCTCGACAACCGCGGCGGCGTCGTCCGACTCCAGTTCCTGCAGCGCCTCGGCCAGGGTCAGGTGCGGGACGCGCTCCAGCACCTCCTCGCGGATGCCGTCGTCCAGTTCCGGCAGGGTTTCAGCCAGAAGATCAGGCGGCAGCCACTGGACCACCACCGTCCGGTGCTCGGCCGTCAGGAAGCCCATCAGGTCGGCGACGTCGGCCGGGTGCAGGTCCTCCAGCAGGCCGCGCAGGCGCATACCGTCGCCGTCGTCGGCGGCGTCCACCACCTTTTCGACGAAGGACGCCGTCAGGGCATAGTCCTCGCCAAGGGCGACGTGATCCTCGGTTTCGATTTCGGGATTGTCCGCAGGGGCCGAGAAGACTGAATCCGTGTTGGTCACGTGTCGTCTCCCCGCGGTGCCAGCCTGGTAGTGCCGGCGTCTGCCCTGTCAGATCGATGGTGCGGTCGAGAAGACTCGAACTTCCACGGGTTGCCCCACAGCGACCTCAACGCTGCGCGTCTACCAATTCCGCCACGACCGCTCGCATCGGAGGGCGGGGAATAGCGGAGCCCTTCGGGAAAGAAAAGAGGCTTTTGGCGATTTTGCCAAAAACCATCGAAATACAGGGCTTTCGACGTGGCCTGGCCCTCAAAAGTGCGGGCCGGTCGCGCCTCGGGTCCTAGGCCGCGCCGGCCATGTAGTCATAGACATCCGCAGGCCGGGTCACGGTGATGGCGATGCGGTCGTCGCGAATCTCGATCTCGCCGCGCGCCACCGGATGGTTGTTGGCCAGGATCCAGACCTCGTCCTTTTCCGAGGCGTCGAGCGGGATCACCGCCCCGCGACCCATGCGCAGCAGTTGTTGCATCGGCAGGACCGAACGGCCCAGCACGACCGAAATCTCGACATCGACAGCTTCGATCTGGCTCAAGACAGCACTCACATTTGACGGGCAGCCCTTGCGCCACCGCGTCCGCAGGCACATTGAAGCCTCATGCTTGCTGAGCCGTTAAGCCCCGCCAAACCTTTGCTGATTCGTGATGACGGCCGCCCCGTGCAATGGGCGGTCTCCAGCGGCTATGTCGACTATGAGCCCGCGGTGGCCGCCATGGAGGCGCGCGTCGCCGCCATTGCCGCGGGCGAGGCCGAAGAGGTTGTCTGGCTTCTGGAGCATCCGCCGCTCTACACCGCCGGGGTCTCGGCCCAGCCGCAGGACCTTCTGGCGCCGGATCGCTTTCCGGTCTTCAAGACGGGCCGGGGCGGGCAGTTCACCTATCACGGCCCGGGCCAGCGCGTGGCCTATGTCATGCTGGACCTGAACCGGCGCGGCAAGGATGTGCGCGCCTTTGTCCATGGCATGGAGGCCTGGATCATCGGGGCGCTGGACCGCTTCGGGGTCGAGGGCGGCATGCGTGAGGGCCGGGTTGGCGTCTGGGTCGAGCGCAAGGGAGCCGGCTGGAGCCGCGAGGACAAGATCGCCGCCATCGGCGTCAAGGTGCGCAAGTGGGTCAGCTTCCACGGCATCAGCCTGAACGTCGAGCCGGACCTGGACCATTTCGGCGGCATCGTGCCGTGCGGCATTACTGAGCACGGGGTGACCAGCCTGTTCGACCTGGGCGTCCTGGCCACGATGGACGAGGCTGACGCCGCGCTGAAATCCTCGTTCGAGACGGTCTTCGGCCCGGTTATCGAGGGTGAGGCACCGATCCAGCCCTGACAGGCCGGGGGACGGGGCCATAGCGATTATGGCCCGGGCTGCCCGGCATAAGGGCCACCAGGAACAGGGCACCGCCGGTCAGGATCAGCGCGGCCTGGCTGGCCATCGTGCCCGGCAGGCGCGCGGCCACGAACAGGGCGAGCAGAAGCAGGCTGGCCCACCAGCCGCTGCGGCCCAGGTCATGCAGACGCTGGTTCACCATGCAGGTCGCCGGGTAGAGCAGGCACAGGGCCAGGACCGTCATGGCCCAGCCGGGCGCTACGGGCTCCAGCCCCCACCGGCCGAGGCTCCACAGGGCGATCAGCGCCAGCAGGCCCGCCGCAAAGGCGGCCCTGCCGATGCGGCCCGAAGCCGTAAGCATCAGATCACCCAGTGGCTGCACGCCATACCCCGATCAACCCACGAGTCAGCCATAGCCAAGTTGCGTGAAACTGTCTTGTCAGGACTTTTGACGCGCGGGCATCGAACGGTCGTGGGCGAACTCTGCATTATTTTTCGGCAGTTTAGCGCCACGATCATCAGTCATCAGACTACCAGAGCCGCAATAAGCCGTGCCGAACAGGGCCGCCGGGGGTGGAACCGCGGCCTTATCTGGGCTTACAAACACGGCGAAACCGTTTTTGACGGCCTCCTTGGAGTTCCACGATGCAACGCATACTTGTCGCTTCGGCGGCTTTGATGGCCCTGACCGGTGCCGCCGGTTCCGCCTCAGCCCAGGATTTTGGCACCCTTGTGCGCCAGGATCTGCAAGCCATGCATGACAGCCTGCAGGCAAATCACCCCGCTGCCGTCGTGCCCGGCCCGGCCAGCGAATCCTATCGCAGCTGGATCGACGCCGGCCTGCAGGACGCCATGGGCAAGGCCCGCCAGGTGTCCAGCGCCACGGCTCATTCCTATCTGCTGCGCTACTACGCCAACGGCTTCCGCGACTCGAACATCTCGACCAAGCCGACCTTCGAGGACCAGGGCCGGTTCTACGCCACTAACTGGCCCGGATTCGCCACCGCCTGGCGCAACGGCGAATATGTGGTCAGCTATGTCCAGCCGGGCGTGCGCAACACCCCGCCGCTGGGGGCCGTGGTCACCAGCTGTAATCTCCAGCCGATCGAGGAGTTCGCCAAGAACAAGCTGGACCTGTTCGAAGGCGACCTGACCACTGAGTCGGACCGCATCCGCACCGCGCCCTATCTGCTGTGGAACCGCAACAACTCGATGGCTTCGGGTATGCCGAGCCTGTGCGAGTTCAAGGTGGGCCGCCGTGAGCGCGAATATACCCTGAAACCGCAGGACCCGACCCCGGCCGACCTGGAAGCGGCCTACCGCGCCTCGGTCTTCACGCCGGGCGCGACCAAGCTGGCCATCGAGACCATCGACGGCCGTCCGTGGGTTCGCGTCAACTCACTGAAGGATGATGCCGGCTGGGATGCCTTCTTCGCCCAGGTCGAGGCCCAGGTGGCAAGCCTGCGCGGCCCGCAGGGCCTGGTCATCGACCTGCGCGGTGCCGAGGGCAACAGCCTGAACTCGACCGCCCGCGGCTATGGCCTGGCCAACCGCATCTGGACGCCCGAGTTCACCGTCAGCCGCCAGCCCGAGGCTGGCCAGGTCACCTATCGCGCCACCCCGGATAACCGCCAATGGTTCGTGGACACCCTGAACCGCATGCAGGCCGACCCGCGCTTCGTCCAGGAGTCGGGGGCCATCATCGAACAGACCCAGGCCATCGTCGCTGCCTTTGATTCTGCCCTGGCCGCTGGCCAGCAGACCTTTGTCATGCCGGGCCGCCCGGCCGTCGCCGATGACGGCACGCCCAACCCGGTCCAGGGTCCGGTCGTGGTCCTGGTCGATGCTGGCTGCACCGATGGCTGCCTGGACGTGCTGGACCTGCTGACGCGCCTGCCGAACGTGCGCCTGGCCGGCTCGGCCACCGGCGTCGACAGCATCTTCATCGAGCCGACGACCCAGCGCCTGCCGTCCAACTATTCGGACTTCAGCTATGGTCACAAGGCCTGGACCACGCGTCAGCGCGGCCACAACCAGGGCTTTGTCCCGGCCCAGGGCCTGGCCTTCACCGGCAACCCGACCGACGAGGCTGCCGTGCGCACCTTCGTGGCAGGGCTGTTCCAGTAAGGGGCCGAATGGCGACCTGAGCGTCGCCTGGGCAGACTTGATGGGGCCGGACAGTGGAAACCTGTCCGGCCCTTTCCTATTTTGGGGTCATGACCCAGTTCGATCCCGATACCGTCCAGACCTCCGCCTCCGGCTTTGACCTGACCCCGCCCGACGAGGCCGAGCGCGCGGCGCTGGAAGCGGAGCTGTCGGACGAGGAAAAGCGCGTCCTGCTGGCCCACGGGACCGAAGCTCCATTCTGCGGCACCCTGCTGGGCGAAAAACGGGCCGGGGTCTTCTGCTGCCGCGAATGTGGCCTGCCGCTGTTCCGGTCCTCGACCAAGTTCGAAAGTGGCACCGGCTGGCCCAGCTTCAGCCTTCCGGTGGACGAGGCCCATGTGAAGGCCGTGCGCGACACCAGCTATGGCATGGTGCGCATCGAGACCCGCTGTGCCCGCTGCGATTCCCACCAGGGCCACGTCTTCCCCGATGGGCCCCCGCCGACCGGCCTGCGCTACTGCATCAACTCGGTGGCCCTGAGCTTCGTCGCCGAAGGAGAGGCCTTGCCCGATCCCCTCGGACGCGGCGACCGCTGGGCCTGACCTTGGCCTCAATTGGCGCTAGTGTAGCTCTAAACAGAGGTTCAGGTACGTGTTGATCAGCTTGTCCGCCGTCCTTCTGGTGCTGTCCGCCGTTGATCCTGACGGCGTGGTCACCACTGCGCCCAAGGGAGCGCAGCAGGTGCCCGAGGCCAGCCAGGGCGCGCTGGAGGCCGCGCTGGCGGGACAGTCGCCCAGCACCACAGTCGAAACGGCGACCCCGCATGGCCTGACGACCGCCGAGCAGATTTCGCGCTGGATCAGCCAGTCCCGTTCCGAACGGGATGCCGCTGTGCTGGACGAGGGGCTGGAGCCCTGGGCCGAGGTCGAGCCGCGCCGCCCGCATGGCCAGGTCAGCCTTGGCATTGGCACGGGGGGCTATCGTGACTATGCCGCCGCGGTGGAGCTTCCCCTGGGCGAAACGGGCACGCTGAACCTGAGCATCAGCGAGACCCGCAACAGCCCGTTTGCCTATGGCTACCCCTACGGCCCCTATGGTCCGTGGCATCGTTTTGGCGTGATCGAGCCGCCGGGCTTCGAAGGGCACTACCTGCGCGGCCGTGCCGTGCCCCTGTATCGCCAGTTCCTGCCCGACAGCCGAAGCACGGAGGCTTCGGTCGGCATCCGCCTGGGGCAATAGGCGAGGGGGCTGTTCCCCAAGACCCTGAATTGCCAAGGGGCCCGACCGGATGGTCGGGCCCCTTCCTTATGGCCGCTGCCCTAGTGGGTGTGGCCGTGGCTTTCGGTCTGGGCGGCGCTGGCACCGGCGCTCCAGGCCTGGCCATCGGCGCTCTGGTGCCAGAACGGCTTGCGCTCGGGCCCACCGACCTCGTTCATCCGGTTGTCGTAGAGGCGACCGTTGATCATGGTGTAGCCGATCTTGACCGTGTCGCGCAGGTTCTCCAGCGGGTTGGCGTCCAGCACGACCATGTCGGCCAGCTTGCCGACCTCCAGCGAGCCGACGTCCTTGTCCATGCCCAGGGCCACGGCCCCGTTGATGGTGCCGGTCTTCAGGGCCTGGTGCGGGCTCATGCCGCCCTGTTCGTACATCCACATCTCCCAGTGGGCCGCCAGACCCTCGCGCTGGCCGTGGGCCCCGATCTGGACGGGGACACCGCGGTCGTTCAGCTTCTTGGCCTCACGGGCGACGGCGATGTGGTTCAGCTCGTTCTCCGGCACGATCTGCGGGCGACGGGCGCGCGAATCAAGGATGCGGCGCGGCACGTACTGGGTCAGGATCGGATCGTTCCAGACCTGGTATTTCTCGTACCAGTGGTTCTCGCCAAAGGTGCCGCCAAAGGCCACGACTAGGGTCGGGGTATAGGCCACCCTGGTCTGGGTCCACAGCTGCAGGGCGTCCTCATACATGGTGTCGACCGGCACCGAGTGCTCGATGGTCGTGTGGCCATCCACCAGCATGCTCATGTTGTGCTGATACAGCGAGCCGCCCTCGGGCACGACCATCATCTCCAGCTCGCGCGCGGCGGCCAGGATCTGCTGGCGCTGGTCGCGGCGCGGCTGGTTGTAGGACTTCACGCTCCAGGCCCCGATGGCCTTCATGCGGCGCAGGTTCGAGCGGGCGTCGTCCAGGCTGTCGACCTGGGCGGTAAAGGCCGTGTGCGCCCCATAGAGGATGGTCCCGGTCGAGAAGATGCGCGGGGCCACGACCCGGCCGGCCTTGGCCAGTTCCGAGTGGGCAAAGATCTCGCTCGAATCATTGGATGGGTCGTGAAGCGTGGTCACGCCAAAGGCGAGGGCGGCGTAGTTGATCCAGCTCTGCTGCGGGATGATCTCGTCCGAGCCCATCGAGCCGTGCCAGTGGGCGTCGATCAGGCC
>JAEYQX010000163.1 GCA_023409795.1 Pseudomonadota bacterium | reverse complement strand
GCTGAAGGCGTAGCATCATAACGACTTCAACCCCTTCCAGGCCTTCCTTCATGTCGTGGTAGATCTCGCAGCCCCAGCGGCGGGCATCGCGCGGGATCAGGGTCGGCGGGCCAACCAGCCGCACGCGCGCCCCCATCATCTGCAGCAGGGCGACGTTTGAGCGGGCCACGCGGCTGTGGGTGACATCACCGCAGATGGCGACGCTGAGGCCCCCGATATCGCCGAAGGTTCGACGGATGGTCAGCAGGTCGAGCAGGGCCTGGGTCGGGTGCTCGTGGCGGCCATCACCGGCATTGACGACGGCGCAGCCGACCTTCTGCGACAGCAGGTCCACAGCCCCCGAGGCCGAGTGGCGCACGACCAGGATCTCGGGCTTCATGGCGTTCAGCGTCACGGCGGTGTCGATCAGGGTCTCCCCCTTCTTCACCGAGGACGAGGCGACCGGCATGGTCACGACGTCGGCACCCAGGCGCTTGGCCGCGATCTCGAAGGACGAGCTGGTGCGGGTCGAGTTCTCGAAGAACAGGTTCACCACCGTCTGCCCGCGCATCAGGTCGATGCCCTTGGCCGATTGTCGGTTGAAGTCGACAAAGGCCTCGGCAAGGTCGAGCAGCGCCATGGCGGCGGGCGGATTCAGGTCCCCCGCGGCAAGGAAGTGGTCTTTGGGGAACGGCAGCAGCCGCTCTTCTATGGATTCGGTGACGGAAGCGGCTTGGGTCATCGAGACGCCGCTATAGGCCGGGATCTGCCCAAGGGGAAGGTCAGACCGTCGCGTTAGGGGCGCAATCTGTCCAGAGCACCCTGCAGGATCCAGGCCGCCGCCGTTCGGTCAACGACGTCCGCCCGGCGCTTGCGCGTCAGGTCCAGTTCGTCGATCAGGAAGCGCTCGACGGCCGTGGTGGACAGGCGCTCGTCCTGGAAGGCCACGTTGATCGGGCCGAAACGCTCCAGGTTGCGGGCGAAGGCGCGGCAGGACTGGGCGCGCGGCCCCTCGGTGCCGTCCATGTTCAGCGGCAGGCCGATGATCAGGGCCGAGGCCTTGCGCCCGCGCATGATCCTGAACAGGGCCTCGGCGTCCTTTGTGAACTTCGTCTTGCGGATCAGCTCCAGCGGGCTGGCAATCATGCGGCTGGCGTCGGAGGCGGCCACGCCGATGGTGTTTTCGCCCAGGTCCAGGCCCAGCCACGGGGTATTGGGCGGGCAGGCGGCGGCAAGTTCGTTCAGGTCATATACAGGCACGGGCCGCCGTTAGGCCCTGTTGGCAGCCAAGTCAAAATTGCCGGCGGGCTTTCGCCGGTCAGACGTCGTCGTCGGCCACCGGGCCACCTTCGTTTTCCAGCCGGCGGATGGACCGCACGTCCCTGGCAGAGAACTTCAGCCGGACACCGCAGCCATGGCTGTTGTCCTCGTCGATGAACACGGCCCCGCCCTCCTGGAGCACGGCCTGGATCTGGCCGCGAACCTCATCGCCGGGATCAAGATTGCCGCGCTCAAAGGCGGCCAGGGTGTCGTGGCTGATGTTGGCGCGCCGGGCGACCAGGTCGCGGGGCCACTGGACCAGGACGCGGGCGGCTTTTGCCTGGGGACCTGTAATGCTCATCGGGTGATCCTCCGTCCATGGTTCGGGCCTCAGCCTGACGGACATAGTCAGCGATTCCCGGCATTCAATGAAATGACCGTGTTACCGCCAAGCTGCGTCGTCAAATCCTTGTAGAAATCGCCTCGAAGAGCTAATCCCGCCTATTCGTTTCAACCTTTGTGTGTTTGGAGGGCCGCATGGCCATCGACGCCGCGACGGTGCGCAAGGTGGCGCATCTCGCCCGCATCAAGACCCCCGAGGATCGACTGGAGCCGCTGGCTCAGGAGCTGAATGGCATCCTGAACTGGATCGAGCAGTTGAACGAGGTGGACGTCCAGGGTGTCGAGCCCATGACTTCAAACGTCGCACAGCCCCTGCGCCTGCGCGAGGACGTGGTTAGCGACGGCGACAAGGTCGAGGCTGTCCTGTCCAACGCTCCGAAGGCCGCTGACGGCTTTTTCGTCGTGCCCAAGGTGGTCGAATAATGTCTGATCTGACCAAGCTGACGCTGAAAGACGCGGTCGAGGGCCTGAAGGCCAGGACCTTCTCGTCTGAAGAACTGACCAAGGCCTTCCTGTCCAACATCGAAGCCTCCAACCCCACGATCAACGCCTACGTCGAAGTCACGGCGGACAAGGCGATTGAAATGGCCAAGGCGTCCGACGCCAAGCTGGCCAAGGGCGAGGGCGGTGACCTGGAAGGCGCGCCCCTGGGCATCAAGGACCTGTTCTGCACCGAGGGCGTGCAGACGACTGCAGGCTCCAACATGCTGCGCGGCTTCAAGCCGCCCTATGAATCCACCGTGACCGCCAACCTGTGGCGCGACGGTGCGGTCATGCTGGGCAAGCTGAACATGGACGAGTTCGCCATGGGCTCGGCCAACGAGACCTCGGCCTTTGGCCCGGTCAAGAACCCCTGGAAGGCTGAAGGCTCGGACGCCGAGCTGACCCCGGGCGGCTCCTCGGGTGGTTCGGCAGCGGCCGTGGCGGCTGACCTGTGCCTGGCCGCGACGGCTTCGGACACCGGCGGCTCGATCCGCCAGCCCGCTGCCTTCACCGGCACGGTCGGCATCAAGCCCACCTATGGCCGCGCCAGCCGCTTCGGCATGGTCGCCTTTGCCTCGTCGCTGGACCAGGCTGGCCCGATCACCAAGACGGTGACCGATGCCGCCATCCTGCTGAAGTCCATGTGCTCGTTTGATACCAGGGACTCCACCAGCCTCGACATCCCGACGCCCGACTGGACCCAGTCGATCGGCAAGTCGGTCAAGGGCCTGCGCATCGGCGTGCCCGCCGAATACCTGATCGACGGCATGTCCGAGGAGATCAAGGCGCTGTGGCAACAGGGCGTCGAGTGGCTTAAGGCCGCCGGTTGCGAGATCGTCGAGATCAGCCTGCCGCACACCAAATACGCCCTGCCGGCCTATTACATCGTGGCACCGGCCGAGGCCTCGTCCAACCTGGCCCGCTATGACGGCATGCGCTTTGGCCACCGGGCCGAAGAGTTCAGCTCTCTGGCGGACCTGTATGAAACCTCGCGCGCCGAAGGCTTCGGGGCCGAGGTGAAGCGTCGCCTGATCATCGGGGCCTACGTCCTGTCGGCCGGCTTCTATGACGCCTACTACGTCAAGGCGCTGAAGGTGCGTCGCCGCATCACCGAGGACTTCGACAATGTCTGGGGTAAGGTGGACGCCATCCTGACGCCCTCGACGCCGACGGCAGCCTTCAAGCTGGGCGACAAGCAGATCGACCCGCTGACGATGTATCTGAACGACGTCTTCACCGTGACGACCAACCTGGCCGGTCTGCCGGGCATCTCTGTCCCGGCTGGCCTCAACGCGCAGGGGCTGCCGCTGGGCCTGCAGGTCATCGGCAAGGCTCTTGATGAGGCGACCGTCTTCCAGGTTGCAGCTGCGCTGGAAGACTCCGCCGGCTTTGTCTCCAAGCCGGCCAAGTGGTGGTAGGAATGTCCGAGAACAAAACCATTATCAAAGGCCGCACCGGCGATTGGGAAATCGTCATGGGCCTGGAAATCCACGCCCAGGTAGCGTCGAAGGCCAAGCTGTTCTCCGGAGCTGCCGTCGGCTTTGGCGCGGGCCCGAACGAGCAGGTCTCCCTGGTGGATGCCGGCTTTCCGGGCATGCTGCCGACGCTGAACAGGTTCTGCGTCGAGCAGGCCGTGAAGTCGGGTCTGGGCCTGCGCGCCCAGATCAATCTGAAGTCGCAGTTCGACCGCAAGAACTACTTCTATCCGGATCTTCCGACCGGCTATCAGATCAGCCAGCTGTATCACCCGATCGTGGGTGAGGGCGTGGTGGAGGTGGAAGCCGAGGACGGCACCTTCTTCAACGTCGGCATCGAGCGCCTGCACCTTGAGCAGGACGCGGGCAAGCTGATCCACGACCTGTCGCCGACCGATTCCTACGTCGACCTGAACCGTGCGGGCACGGCCCTGATGGAAATCGTGTCGCGTCCGGACATCCGCTCGCCGGAACAGGCTGTGGCCTATGTGAAGAAGATCCGCACCATCCTGATGTATCTTGGCACCTGCGACGGTGACATGGAGAAGGGCAACCTGCGTGCGGACGTGAACGTGTCGGTCTGCCCGGTCGGCAACTACGACAAGTTCAAGGAAAGCGGCGACTTCGGCTTCCTGGGCACCCGTTGCGAGATCAAGAACGTCAACTCGTTCCGCTTCATCTCGCAAGCCATCAACTATGAGGCCCGCCGCCAGATCGAGATCATCGAGGACGGCGGCAAGGTCGACCAGGAAACCCGCCTGTACGACCCGACCGCTGGCGAGACCCGCTCGATGCGCTCCAAGGAAGAAGCGATGGACTATCGCTACTTCCCCGACCCCGACCTGCTGCCGCTGGAAATCGAGCAGGCCTGGATCGACGAGATCAAGGCCAACCTGCCCGAACTGCCGGACGACAAGCGCCGTCGCCTGATGGACCAGTATGGCCTGTCGCAATACGACGCCATCGTCCTGATCTCGGAACAGGCCAAGGCCGACTATTTCGAGGAAGCCGCCAAGGGGCGCGACGCCAAGCTGGTCGCCAACTGGGTGACGAACGAGCTCTCGGCGCGTCTGGCCGCCGATCACCGCGACTTCAGCGACAACCCGCTGCCCGCCGCCCACGTGGCCCAGCTGGTCGAGCTGATCGAGACGGGCGTGATCTCGTCCAAGATCGCCAAGGAAGTGTTCGACCACGTCTGGAATGGCGAAGGCTCGCCCTCTGAAGTCGTCGAGAAGCACGGCCTGAAGCAGGTGACCGACACCGGTGCCATCGAGAAGGCTGTCGATGAAATCATCGCCGCCAACCCGGACAAGGCTGCTGCCGTCGCCGAGAAGCCCCAGGCCATCGGCTGGTTCGTCGGCCAGGTCATGAAGGCCACCGGCGGCAAGGCCAATCCGGCTGCGGTGAACGAGATCCTCAAATCCAAGCTGGGTCTTTGATACTTGGGGGCTGCGACCCCCAAACCTCCGGCTGGTCGCTACCGTTCGCGCTACGGGCGCTCACGGCTTGAGCGACAGACGCGTGGACACTTACCGCATACAAAAAAGCCCCCGAGGTCTGTGACTTCGGGGGCTTACTTATGGTCGACGTCTACCAGCGCCAGGCGTCGCGGATGACCTCGATGATGTAGCCGTCGAACTCGTCGATCAGATAGATCGAGTTGTCGACATAGACCCAGCGGGTGCCCGCAGGCGGATAGCCCAGGCCATAGGTGCGCCAGTCGTTGACCGTGTAGCGCCAGAACACGTCGGGCAGGTATTGGCCGACGGCGTAGTGGCGGTTCCAGTAGGCCCTGGGGACGCTGTAGTAGCCATAGCCCGGCGCGAAGTAGAAGCCGATGCGAACGCCGCTCCAACCGCGGAATCGACTGTCGTTGCGCCACCAGTCGGCACGATGGCGCTGATGCCACTCGCGCTGCCAGCGATCCCGGTTCCAGTTGTTGCGGAACTCCCGATAGGAACGGTCGCGGTCGCGGCTCCAGTTGCGGTCAGGCCTCTGGACACCCGGCCGGTCGCGGTCACGGCTTTCCCAACGGTTCCGGTCGCGATCCCGGTCCCGATCGCGGCTCTGGTCACGATTGCGGTCGCGGCTTTCCCAGGCTTGCCGGTCAGGCCGGTTCGCGCCAGCGCGGTTGTCGTCAGGCCGACGCCCGGCGGTCACGCCCGGATTGGTCGGACGCACATTGGGACGGTCCTCGCGCCGAGCCTCAGGCCGTGGGGTCTGGACGCGTGGACGCTCGGTCACGCCCGGCCTGGGCTGTGCCGGACGTTCCGCGCGAGGCTCGGTGCGCGGACGTTCCTGGCGAGGCTGACGGGCCTCGGGCGCTGCGGCACGGGGCGTTTCGGTGCGTGGGCGCTGCTGGCGCGGGGCGTCACGCCGTTGCTGGGGGCTGATCGCCCGGTCCGCCTGCTGACTTCTGTCAGGGCGGGCGCTGCGTTGAGGGCGTTCGGAGCGACTGCGGGCTTCTGCCTGGCTGGCCCGGTCCTGGGCCAGGGTCGCCACCGGTGACAGTGCTGGCACGGCAAAGCTGGCCAGGGCTGTGAACACCAAGAGAGACCGTTTCATGTTTCAATCTTCCTCGCACACCCGGAAGGGAGGCTTGGTCCCAAAATGATCCAGGTGCCATGAACCGTCGCTGAACATCGGTTTCATAAACCCTGCCACCAGAACGAAAAAAAGCCCCGCAGACCAGTGGCCGGCGGGGCAGGGACCTAGAATGGCGGGTGTCCTAGTAAACGTTGCTCAGCACGCTGGCGATCAGGCCCGTCGCCACGGCGACCAGCAGGATGTCGTTGTTGGCGTGCACGTAGCGATAGCCACGCGGGGCCGGACGCAAGCCATAGAAGGCAGGGTCTCGGACATAGTAGCTGCGATAGGCGGCCGGCAGGTAGGCACCCTGGCGCCAGCGATAGTTGGCGTAGCGGGGGTCTACGCGATAATAGCCACGGCCTGGGGCATACCAGTAGCCTGCGCGTACGCCGCGATAGTCGCGGAACTCGGGACGGCCGCGCCACCAGTTGCGGTTGTTGCGATCCCAGCGGTCGCTGCGGACGGCATGGCTGCGGTTGTAGTCACGGCGATCATTGCGGAAGTCACGCGCGTCGCGGCGGTCTGCACGATGGTCACGACGGTCGGCACGGTGATCGCGACGGTCACCGCGATCCTGGCGCCATTCGCGTTGGTCGCCACGCGGCTGGGCCTGGGCCAGCATCGGCGTGGCCGTGGTGGCCAGTGCCAGGGCGACGACTGCGGCCTTGCTAAAACGGTTCATCGGAGACCTCACTCGGCTTGGCCCACTCAGGAGCCGTTGAGAACATGGGCCAAGGGTGATGCGGCGTTGATGAACTGTGGCTGAATGATACTGTCAGCTACGAGCGAAGCGATCCGAAGCGGCGACGACGCCTGGCCTGGAGGAAGAGCGCATGACCCAAAAGCCGATTGAACTGTGGTACTGGCCGACGCCCAACGGCTGGAAGATTTCGATAGCCCTGGAAGAAATGGGCCTTCCCTATGAGATGAAGCCCGTCAACATCGGCACCGGGGAACAGTTCAGCCCCCAGTTCCAGGCGCTCAGTCCCAACGGGCGGATGCCGGCCATCCTTGATCCCGACGGACCGGACGGCCAGCCGCTGTCGCTGTTCGAATCCGGCGCGATCCTTCAATACCTGGGCAACAAGTCGGGCCAGTTCTATCCCGCAGACATCCGCGCCCGCGCCGAGGTGGACCAGTGGCTGTTCTGGCAGGTCGGCGGGCTGGGCCCCATGGCAGGCCAGACCCATCATTTCCGCCAGTATGCGCCGGCCATGCTGCAGGACCAGCGGCATCTGGCCTATGGCGTGCGCCGCTATACCAATGAGGTGCACCGCCTCTATGGCGTATTGAACCGCCGCCTGACGGACCGGCCCTATGTCGCCGGGGACTATTCGATTGCCGACATGGCGATCTGGCCCTGGATCCTGCCGTCAGCCCAGGGACAATCCCTCGACGAGTTCCCGCACCTGGCGGACTGGATGCAGCGCGTCGGAGCCCGTCCGGCAGTCCAGGCGGGCCGGGCAGTGGGCGAGGCCCTGCGCAGCAACCTGGCCGCCTCGGGCAAGGCTGCCGAGGAGGCCCGGCGCCTGCTGTTTGGTCAACGCGCCCGTTAACTCTAAATTCAAAACGTCGGTATTTGAATGATCTCCAGGTCCGGTCAGAACGACAGCGGCCTGGAGGACTGGCTATGATCATTCAAGAGACTGTGCCCGTAACCGATGCCGCGACGCATCTGGCCGTGCCGACGCCCGACATGGACGGTGATGCCCTGTTCCGGTTGGGCCTGGCCTATTCGACCGGAGCCGATGGCTGTCCGATCGACCGCGTCTCCGCCCACATGATCTTCAACCTGGCCGCGATGAAGGGGTCGCTCGAAGCGCGGACCTATCGCCGCGAAATGAGCCAGGAGATGGATCACGACGAAATCGCCGAGGCTCAAAGGGCGGCGCGGCGCTGGATCGACGCCGGTTCGTCCCACTTCGCGGCCTGACTGCTCGAAAGGCGGGCAGGGACGCTGGACCCGGCGCGCTGGCCGGGCTATGGACCCGTCCAAGTTCGTTACGAAGGATTCCGCCCATGCTTGCTCGCATTTATCGCCCGGCCAAGACGGCGATGCAGTCAGGCAAGGCCAAGTCACGCGATTGGCGCCTTGAGTTTGAGCCCGCTTCGGCCCGCTTCCCCGATCCGCTCACTGGCTGGACCGGTTCGACCGACATGAACGGCCAGGTCCGCCTGACCTTCGAGACCCGCGAAGAAGCCGTCGACTACGCCGAGCGCCACGGCATCGCCTTCCGCCTGCACGAGCCGAACGAGGCTCCGGTCATCATCAAGGCCTACGCCGACAACTTCGCGCCCAACCGCAAGCAGTCCTGGACCCACTAGGAGCTGCCCTATGCCCGCCGTGCGCGGGCTCTATTTGATGAAATCGACCACCAGGGATATGGGGCGGCCATCCGCCCTCATGTCGTGCGGCGGGATGCGGGACACCGGCATCAGTGACTGGTCGAGAGGCTTGGCGACCCATTCGTCGTCCGACTTCCAGTAGTGCAGGAAGTCAATGGTGCTGCATTTCCTGATGTCAGACGCCAGGATGGCCTCACGGACAGTCTCGACAGTCGGATGCCAGAGATGGGCGCTGCCATCAGTCGGCATCCGCACCTGAAGCTTGCCGTCGGGCCCCGGACCCACGGACCCTCCCATAAAGGTGTCCAGCACGACCCGTCCCTTGTGGTCGTAAACGCTCCGCTCCTTGAGCAGCGGGCTGCGGTAGTCTGGCACGCTGAGACGGAACAGGCCGCCGGGCCTCAGGCAGCGGTAGATATCGTCCAGAATAGCGGGAATCTTCTCGAACTCGATGTGTTCAAAGACATCCTGCGACTGGAACCCGCTGATCGAGCCTGCCTCGAACTGCATGGGGCTACGGGCGTCATGAGGGATGTCTCGATCAAACCGTGGCGTTAGCGCCAGCCCACAGAACTTGCCAGATTTGTATTGGGGTTCATTGGGAAACAGATTGCCGAAATAGACATACTCAGCCGGCATCACGCACATGATGTCCTCGCTACAGGGTCAGGATAGCGGAATCATATAACGATGAAACTTGAAGTCCAGCTTCAGGTTGTGCAAAGCCGCTTTTTCAGCGACTGGAGGTGGCGCGCCCATCAGGACTCGAACCTGAAACCGTCCGCTTAGAAGGCGGATGCTCTATCCGGTTGAGCTATGGGCGCGCAGGGTTTGCCGCATAGCAGGCCGGTTCACGATTGTGAACCTCGGGGGCTGCTGATGTCGGGACGGACTTGGGTATAAGTGGGACGGGCGGCAGCCCGTGAAGGCTCATTACCCGGTATCTTCCCGGCGGACGGGATCAAAGCGCGGCGCGCCAGGCGGCCAGGCCGTGGTCCAGGTCGGCGAGGAGGTCGGAGGGGGATTCCAGGCCGATGTGGATTCGCAGCAGGGCTCCGTTCATGACCGGAGGGTGGACACGGCCGCCCAGTTGCGGGGTCTCGTAGGTAATCAGGCTTTCGAAGCCGCCCCAGGAATAGCCCATGCCGAACAGCGCCAGCTGCTTCATCAGGGCATGGGCCGCCGTGGCTGACCCGCCTTTCATCTCAATGCCGATCAGGGCCGCGCCGCCGTCATGGTGGCGGGACCATTGGTCGTGGCCGACCGAGCCGGGCAGGGGCGGGTAGAGGACGCGCGATACCTCTGGCCGGCCCTCCAGCCACCGGGCGATCTGGAGCGCGGACCTGTGTTGTTCGGTGTAGCGCAGCGGCAGGGTGCGAAGGCCGCGCAGGGCCAGCCAGGCGTCGTCGGGCGAGACGTGCCAGCCCATGTCGTCCAGGGCATTGCCGATGGCGCGGGCCATGTCCGCATCGGCGACCGTGATGGCTCCCATCAGCAGGTCCGAATGGCCGCCGACATACTTGGTCAGGGCCTGGACGCTGACGTCCACCCCGTGCGCCAGGGGGCGGAAGGCCAGGCCGGCGGCCCAGGTATTGTCCATGACCGTCAGGACGCCGCGGGCCCGGCACGCCTGGGCCAGGGCCTCCACATCAACCATCTCGAAGGTCAGGGACGCGGGCGATTCCAGCAGCAGAACCCGTGTCCGCTCCGTGACCAGGGAAAGGATTTCCTCGCTCGAGGCCGTGGCCGGATGATAGCGCGTGGTGATGCCGCGCTGGGCCATGTAGCGGTTCAGGAAGCGGCGCGTGGGTCCATAAAGGGCGTCCGTGGCCACTACCTCGTCGCCCGGGCGCAACAGGGCCATGAGAGGCAGGGTCACGCAGGCCAGTCCCGAGGGCACAAGGAAGGCAGCGGTGCCGCCCTCCAGATCGCACAGGGCCGTCTTCAGGTCGCGGGCTGCAGCGGTGCCATCCAGGCCATAGACCGGGCCGTCCGTCGGGTCCTGCATCCGGGCCGGATCGTCGCTCAGCATGGTCGAGGCCCGCTCCAGAGGCGGATTGACCGGGCGACGGCCTGCGCCACGGCGCGTGGCAGGGGCAATCAGGCGGGTGCGATCAGAAAGGCGCGACATCTTGGCTCCGGCGGGTTGCGGATCAGGCTTTAGACGGCTCTAAAATGAAAGGCGCAAGTGGAGAGGAAGACGCCATGTCGGCAATCAGGCCAACGACCGGACTTTCACTGGGCCTGGCACTGGCTGTGGTGCTGGCCGTCGGTGGCTGTGGTTGGGGCGAGGATGCCGCTGCGCCCGAGCCTGCGCCGGCGGCCAATGAGCCGCTTCCGCCGCAGGACCTGGACGTGACCAGCGAGACCCTGAAGGCCGTGCGGGCGCGCGGTGTGCTGAACTGCGGCGTCAACCTGGGCCTGGTCGGTTTTGCCTTTCCCGACAATCGCGGCAACTGGCAGGGCTTTGACGTGGATTTCTGCCGCGCCACGGCAGCGGCTGTGCTGGGCTCGCCCGATGCGGTGCGATTTGTGCCGCTGAGCGCCGAGGCGCGATTCGATGCCCTGAAGACGGGCAAGGTCGATGTGCTGTGGCGCAACACCTCCTGGACCATGAGCCGTGACGCCAAGGGGGACCTGAGCTTTGCCGGGATCAACTATTATGATGGCCAGGGCTTCATGGTGCGCCGCTCGCTGAACCTGGCCAGCGCCGCAGAGCTGAACGGCGCACGGGTCTGCGTGCAGCGAGGCTCGACGACCGAGCTTAACGTCGAGGACTATTTCCGGGCCCGCAACATCGAGTTCAAGCCCGTCATCGTCGAAACCGAGGAAGCGGCGCGACAGGCCTACAGCCGAGAAGAATGCGACGCGGTCACGGCCGATATTTCGGCCCTGGCGGCGGCCCGCTCGACCCTGCCATCGCCCCAGCAGCACGTCATCTTGCCGGACGTGATCTCGAAGGAACCTCTGGGGCCGGTCGTCAGGCGCGGCGATGACCAGTGGACCGCCGTGATCCGGTGGACCCTGAACGCCCTGATCCTCGCCGAGGAGCTTGGGGTGACCAAGGCCAATGTCGCCCGGCTGGCCAAGGATGGGGCTGAGCCGCGGGTCAGCCGTCTGCTGGGTATCGAGGGCGAATTCGGCCCGTCGCTCGGCCTGTCACGGACCTGGGCGCGCGATGCCATCGCCGCCGGAGGGAACTATGGCGAGATCTTTGAGCGGAACCTCGGCAATCAATCGACGCTGGACTTGGCCAGAGGGCTGAACGCCCAGTGGAACGCACAACCAGGTGGTCTGATCTACGCCCTGCCAATTCGGTAGGACAGGTTCGGTCGCGGATGGGGGAGAGTATGACGGAACTAAAGAAAAAGGGGCTGCCGCTCCACCTGCTTATGCTGATCGGGTTTACGGTCGGCCTGGTCGGGGGGATGGCCGTAAACCTGTTCATCGGAGGGGATACCGCCTGGGTCAGGTGGCTGACCGACAACATCACCGGCCCGATCGGCCAGATTTTCCTGCGCCTGCTGTTCATGCTGGTGCTGCCCCTGCTGTTCTCGGCCCTGGTGATCGGGATCGCCGAGATGGGCGACCTCAAGGCCCTGGGCCGCGCGGGCACCAAGAGCCTGGTCTTCACCATCTTCATCTCGGCGGTGGCGGTGCTGATCGGCCTGGGCATGGTGAACCTGTTCCGGCCCGGCGACGGGGTTGATCCGGTCATGGCGCGCTCGCTGCTGGACCAGGGGCGCAGCGGGGCCCAGTCGATCATCAGCGGCGCGCCTGACGGCGTCAGCGCGGGGGCCTTCTTCCTGGACCTGGTGCCGTCGAACGTCTTTACGGCCGCAGCCGAGAACCAGATCCTGCCGGTCATGGTCTTTGCCCTGCTGTTCGGCATCGGCCTGGTCATGGTGCGCACCCCGGCGACCGAACACCTTCAGAAGACCATCGAAGGTCTGTTCGAGGTGATGATGAAGCTGATCAGCCTGGTCATCCGCCTGGCACCGATCGCCATCGCCTGTCTGATGTTCAACCTGGCTGCCCTGTTTGGCTGGGACCTGCTGTCGCGCCTGGCCGCCTTTGCCGGGGTCGCGATCGGGGCCATGGCGATCCATATGTTCGTCGTCTATCCGATCTGCATCGCCGTTCTGGGCGGGATGTCGCCGCTCAGGTTCTTCAAGTCGATCCGCGAGGCCATCGTCGTCTCCTTCTCGACCGCTTCGTCCAACGCCAGCCTGCCGGTCTCGCTGCGGGTGGCCGAGGAGGAGCTGGGCCTGCCGCGCAAGATCGCCCGCTTTGTCCTGACCGTCGGCGCAACCGCCAACCAGAACGGCACGGCTCTGTTCGAAGGCGTGACGGTGCTCTTCCTGGCCCAGTTCTTTGGCATCGAGCTGACGCTGGGCCAGCAGGTGATGGTGATGTTCGTCTGTGTCCTGGGCGGTATCGGCACCGCCGGGGTTCCGGCAGGCTCGCTGCCGGTGATCGCCATGATCCTGGCCATGGTCGGGGTTCCGCCCGAAGGCATCGGCCTGGTCCTGGGTGTCGACCGCTTCCTGGATATGTGCCGCACGACCCTGAACGTGACGGGCGACCTGGTGGTCGCGACGGTCGTGTCGCGGGGCGAGGAAGACCGGGCGGACGAGGGGCCTGCCGCCCCGGCGGCTCCGGCCGCCGCCGGCTAGCCGGTCGTGACAGGGGTGTCGCTGCGGCTCCCCCATTCGGCCCATGAGCCGTCGTAGAGCCGGGATTCATGGCCCAGCTCGGCCAGGCCCAGGGTCAGGATGGCCGCGGTCACGCCTGACCCGCAACTGGTGATGACGGGCTGCCCCGGCTCATGGCCCGCTGCTGCAAAGGCTGCCTGCAGGGCCGCGCCGCGCTTGAAGGTGCCATCCGCGTTCAGCAGCTCTCCGAACGGCAGGTTCGTGGCCCCCGGCATATGGCCGCAGCGCAGGCCGGGACGGGGCTCGGGCACCTCGCCGCGGAAGCGGGGCGCGCCGCGGGCGTCCAGTACGGTGATGTCCTGCTCCAGCGCCTGGCACACCTGTTCCAGGGTGACGACGCGTCCGGCGTCAAGGCGGGCGTGGAACTTGGCCGGAAGGGGCGGCTGGACAGCGCCGGTTTCGACAGGGTGCCCCTCGGCCTTCCATCTGGGCAGACCGCCATCCAGCACCCGCACGCGTCCAGCGCCCATGATGGCAAAGGTCCACCAGACGCGAGCGGCCGAGAACAGGCCCTGGCTGTCATAGACGACAATGTCGTCGGTATCGGCGATGCCCAGCTGGCCAACCGCCTCGGCAAAGGCTTCGGGCGTGGGCAGCATGTGGGGATAGGGGCTGGAACGGTCCGATACGGCATCCAGGTCAAGGAAGACCGAGCCAGGCAGGCGTTCACGCGCGTGGTCGGCGCGCGCGTCGCGGCCATCCATCCACCAGCTGGCGTCGATGATCCTCAGGTCGGGCGCGCCGATCAGTTGCGCCAGGTCCCGGGTCGAGATCAGGGGACTTTCAAGAGTCTGGGCCATGCGGTCGCTCCAGCTTGGCAAAAGGACGTGGTCACGGTGCGAGTCGGGCTGTAGGTTGCGAAACGAGAAGTCCGATGCCACCTGTCGGACTCAAAGTTACGGCAGAAGTGGCTGTAACCACAGTTCAAACATTCGAAAGCGCCATCGTGAACCGTCCCAACGCCGTCATCGAACTGACCGAAGGTCTCAAGAAGCCCGTCGTGATCGGCGGCGGCCGTCGCATCGCCTTCATCGCCGGTCCCTGCCAGATGCAGAGCCGCCAGCACGCGCTGGAAACCGCGCACCAGCTGAAGGAAATCGGTGACCGCCTGGACGTCGGCATCATCTACAAGACCAGCTTTGACAAGGCCAACCGCACCAGCGCCACTGCGGCCCGCGGCATCGGCCTGGAGGCAGCCTTGCCGATCTTCCAGGAGATCAAGGCCACCTATGACCTGCCGACCCTGACCGACGTCCACTCCGAGGCCCAGTGCGCGGGCGTGGCCGAGGCTGTCGATGTGCTGCAAATCCCGGCCTTCCTGTGCCGCCAGACCGACCTGCTGCTGGCCGCCGCCGCGACGGGCAAGGCGATCAACATCAAGAAGGGCCAGTTCCTGGCTCCCTGGGACATGAAGAACGTCATCGCCAAGGTGTCGGGCGCGGGCAATCCCAATGTCATGGCCTGCGAGCGTGGGGCCAGCTTTGGCTACAACACCCTGGTCAGCGATATGCGCGGCCTGGCCATCATGCGCGAGATCGGCTGCCCGGTCGTGTTCGATGCGACCCACAGCGTCCAGCAGCCGGGCGGGCAGGGCACATCCTCGGGCGGCCAGCGCGAGTTCGTGCCGGTCCTGGCGCGCGCCGCCGTCTCGGTCGGTGTCGATGCCGTCTTCATCGAGACGCACGAAGACCCGGACAATGCGCCGTCGGACGGCCCGAACATGGTGCCGCTGAATCAGTTTGAAGCCCTGGCATCGGAACTGATCGCCTTCGACGACCTGGCCATCAAGCTGGGCGTCAAGACCCGCCAGCTCGGCGCCTGAGCCTGACGCCGGGTCATGGCTGAACGCTCACTGGATCTGGACGCACTGCAGGGCCTGCTGGACCGGGTGCGCGGGCTGACGGTCGCCTGCGTCGGCGACCTGATGCTGGACCGCTTTGTCTATGGCGAGGTCAGCCGCATCTCGCCCGAGGCTCCCATCCCCGTGCTGAAGGCACGCCGCACCGTGGCCATGCCGGGCGGGGTGGGCAATGTCGCCCGCAACGTCGCGGCCCTGGGCGGGTTGGCCCACCTGGGGGCGGTGATCGGTGACGATGTGGCGGGCAGGGAACTGTCGGGCGTCATCGCGGCGGATGCAGGGATCCGGGATGCCCTGGTGCGTCCGGCCGGGGCCTCGACCATCGTCAAGACACGGTTCGTCGCGGCGGGACAGCAACTGCTTCGCCTGGATGACGAGACCCTGAGTCCCGGCGGCTATGACAACAAGGCCGTGTTCAAGGGTGCCAAGGCCATCCTGCTGTCAGACTATGCCAAGGGCGTGGTCGACGGGGCCCTGGTCCAGGCGGCGCTCTGGGCCGGGCGTGAATATGGCATTCCGGTCATTGTCGATCCGAAGGGCCGCGATTTTGCCCGCTATGGCGCGGTTGACCTGATCAAGCCCAATGCCAGTGAACTGGCCGGGGCCACCGGCCTGCCGGTCGAGACCGATGCTGAGGTCGAGGCGGCCCTGGCGGCCCTGTTGCAGGCCACCACGGCCAAGGCGGTCTTGGTCACCCGTTCGGGCAAGGGCATGAGCCTGGCCCGGCGGGGCGAGGCGGTCAGGCATTTCCCCGGCCGTGCGCGCGAAGTCTTTGATGTGTCCGGCGCAGGCGACACGTCCCTGGCGGCCCTTGGCCTGGCGCTGGCGGCCCGGGTATCGCTGGACACGGCGGTGGAGTTCGCCATCCTGGCTTCCGGCGTCGTCGTGGGCAAGAGCGGCACCGCCGTGGTCACCCCGGCGGAACTGATCGAGGCCGAGGTCAGCCAAAACGCCAGCCTGGCCCATTCAAAGGTCATGCCTCTGGACCAGCTGGCCGACCAGGTCGAGGCCTGGAAGCGCCAGGGCCTGAAGGTTGGCTTTACCAATGGCTGCTTCGACATCCTGCACCGCGGCCACGTCGCCTATCTGAGCCAGGCGCGCAGCTGGTGCGACCGGCTGGTCGTGGCGCTGAACACCGATGCCTCGGTCAAGCGGCTGAAGGGTGAGGGGCGACCGGTCAATGACCTGGAAAGCCGCGCAGCCGTGATCGGCGGCCTGGCCAGCGTCGACCGGGTGACGGCGTTTGATGAACCGACGCCGATCGACCTGATCAATCGCCTGCGGCCCGATGTGCTGATCAAGGGCGCAGACTATACCAAGGACCAGGTCGTGGGGGCCACTGAGGTGGAAAGCTGGGGCGGCGTTGTCCGCCTCGCGACCTTCGAGGACGGATATTCGACGACCAGGACGATTGCCAAGATGAGCGCGTCCTCAAGTAGCGAAGCGGTAGGAAACCAGAAATGAACCCTTCCTCAAGTAGCGAAGCGGTAGGAAACCAAGAATGACCCCGCGTATGATTGTTGTGACCGGGGGTGCCGGTTTCATCGGCTCGAACATCGTGGCCCGGCTGTGCGAGAGCCAGGCCTGGGATGTCGTGGTCTGCGACCGGCTGGAAACGGCCGGCCTGGCCAAGTGGAAGAACATCGCCAAGCACCCGATTGCCGATCTGTGGGCACCGGAAGAGCTGTTCGAGCAGTTGGAGCGCCATTCTGAGCGCATCGAGGCCGTGGTCCACATGGGGGCCATCTCCTCGACGACCGAGCCGGACGCGGACCTGATCCTTCGCACGAACTTCAGCCTGTCGCGCGACCTCTGGGACTGGTGCGCGCTACGTAATGTGCGGATGATCTATGCCTCGTCGGCGGCCACCTATGGCGACGGCGAGACGGGTTTCGAGGATCGGGACGATCCTGAGAGCCTGAATGCGCTTCGTCCGCTAAATGCCTATGGCTATTCGAAATACCTATTTGACCAGTATGCGGTGCGCCAGGCTGACCGGGGCGAGGCCCCGCGCCAGTGGGCGGGGCTGAAGTTCTTCAACGTCTATGGTCCGAACGAAGGCCACAAGGGCACGATGAAGTCGGTTGTGGCCCAGATCTGGCCCAAGGTGCAGGCGGGTGAGACGGTCAGCCTGTTCCGGTCGCACAACCCCAACTATCCCGACGGCGGCCAGCTGCGCGACTTCGTCTATGTCGATGATGTGGTCAGCATCATTGAGTGGCTGCTGGGCCGAGAGGACGTGTCGGGCATCTTCAATGCCGGGTCCGGCCAGGCACGCTCGTTTGCCGACCTGGCCCGCGCCACCTTTGCCGCAGCGGGCAAGGCACCGTCGATCGCCTATATCGACATGCCCGAGGTGATCCGCGACCGCTACCAGTACTTCACCGAAGCCAGCATGGATCGCATCCGGGCCGTGGGCTACGACGGCCAGTCGACGCCGCTGGAAGAAGGCGTGCGCCGCTATGTTCAGGACTTCCTGGCCAAGGCGGATCAATACAGATGAGCAAACGGCGGCTGACCTGGCGACAATGGGTTGGCTATGCGGGCTTCGGGCTCGTGTTTCTGCTGGTTGCCGCCGTCCTGATCTGGCGCGGCGACATCCTGAAGGCGGGCCTGGATCCGCAGGTGCCGTTCCAGACCTATGAGCCGCCGCCAGCCCCGGACTATGGCTCGGCGGACACCTGGGCGCTGAGCGACGCGCGGGCGGCGGGGGCCGGTCCGGCGGCCATCTTCTTTGTCCATTCCACCACCTATGACGGGGGTGACGGCTGGAACGGGACGGTGGGTGATCCCAGGGCCGATGCCTACCTGCACCGGGTGGTCATTCCGAACTATGCCGGGCCCTTCGCCCGCGCAGGTGCCGTCAGCGCGCCCCTGTATCGCCAGAGCAGCCTCTATACCCGCCTGACGCTGCGCGACGACGCGCGCGAGGCGCGGGCCTTTGCCTACCAGGACATTGATCGCGCCTTCGCCCACTGGCTGGCCCAGCACCCGGACCGTCCGATCATCCTGGCAGGGGTGGAGCAGGGTGCCGAGCTGGTGGCCCGGCTGATCAGCCAGCGGTTTGCCCAGGACGAGGCCCTGCGCCAGCGCCTGGTTGCCGCCTATCTGATGGACGTCCTGGTGCCACAGGACATGGAGCCCACGGTGCCCGCCTGCTCGGCGCGCAGCGATGTCGGCTGCCTGGTCGGGTGGTCGCAGATCGGCGAGGGCGACGAGGGCGCGGCGCGACGCCGCCTACGTCGGGCCCTAATCTGGGATGATCGCGGCCGCCTGATTGAGTTGGGTCAGCGCCCGGCGCTGTGCGTGAACCCGGTCTCTGGCCAGAACAATGAGGAAGCCGTGCCGGCCCGCCGCCATCTGGGCGCGGCCAATGCCACGGGCATGGAGTGGGGCCTTCGCCCGGCCTTCATCGACCGCCAGATCGCGACCCAGTGCCGTGACGGCCTGTTGTGGCACACCGTCCTGAAGTCTGAATCCTTCCGTGAGCTGAGCGGCTGGACGGCCCGGCGCAAGGCGCGGCCCTATAACCTCTTCTATGCCGATATTGAGGCTGACGCCCTGGCCCGGCTGGAGGCCTGGCAGGCGCGCAAGAAGCCCTAGTCAACGGCACCCTTGTCGCTGCGCCAGTCGAACAGGGCTTCCAGCACCCGGATGGCCTGGCCACGCGGGCTGAGCAGGTCAGGGTCGCGACCAAGGACCAGCCGGGCATCATCGGCGGCGGCCAGCATCAGGCCGCGATGTTTGATCGGGTCGGCAAAGCGATAGGCCGGGAACCCGCTCTGCTTCAGGCCCAGGGGGTCGCCACCGCCGCGCAGTCGGAAGTCTTCTTCAGCGATCTCGAAGCCGTCTTCGGTGCGCCGCAGGGTTTCCAGCCGCTCGCGCGCGATCTCGCCCAGGTTTCCGTCCTGGCCCCCGTAAAGCAGGATACAGGCGCTGGACTTGGCCCCGCGCCCGACGCGACCGCGCAGCTGGTGAAGCTGGGCCAGGCCAAAGCGGTCGGCGTGCTCGATGACCATGATCGAGGCATTGGGCACGTCGACGCCGACCTCGACGACCGTGGTGGCGACAAGGATCGGCAGCTGGCCTTCGGCAAAGCGGGCCATGACCGCCTCGCGCTCGGCTCCGGGCATCTGGCCGTGGGCCAAGCCTACCTCGACCCCCAGGATACGGCGCAGGTCATTGGCGCGTTCCTCGGCTGCGGCCAGGTCGATGGCCTCGGATTCGGCCACCAGCGGACAGATCCAGTAGGCCTGGGCCCCGCTGTCGATGGCGGCCTTCAGGCGCTTGGCGACCTCACCGATCCGCACCAAGGGCAGGACGGCCGTGGCAACGGGCGTGCGGCCCGGCGGCTTTTCCATCAGGCGGCTGACGTCCAGCTCGCCATACTGGGTCAGCTCAAGCGTGCGCGGGATCGGTGTGGCTGACATGGTCAGAAGGTGAACCCCGCCCGTTTCGGGATTGCCCTTGGCCTGAAGCCTCTGGCGCTCGTTGACGCCAAAGCGGTGCTGCTCGTCGATCACCGCCAGCGCCAGGTTGCGGAACTGGACCGCGTCCTGGAACAGGGCATGGGTGCCAATCGCCACCTGGGCCTCGCCGGAAGCCAGGGCCGCCAGCCGCTGGCGACGCTCTGCCGCCGTGTCCCGACCGGTCAGGAGGATGGTGGTCAGGCCCGCCTCGGCCAGCATCGGCGACAGGCGCTGGTAATGCTGGCGGGCAAGGATCTCGGTCGGGGCCATCAGGGCCGACTGGAAGCCGCTGGAGGCCGCATCGGCCAGGGCCAGGGCGGCCACCGCCGTCTTGCCCGAGCCCACGTCCCCCTGCAGCAGGCGGCCCATCTGCTCGCCTGACGCCAGGTCACTGCGGATCTCGGCCACGGCCTGCTGCTGGGCACCGGTCAGGGTAAAGGGCAGGGCGGCCAGCATCCGCTCGGAAGCCTCCCCGGGCCGGATGACGGGGGCGGGGGTGACCTGACGTGCGCGCTTGCGGCGGGCCAGGGCCAGCTGGTGTGCGAACAACTCGTCATAGGCCAGGCGTTGCCGTGCCGGAGCCTCGGGCGACAGGTCGAACTCGGATGTGGGGGCGTGCAGGCTTTCCAGGGATGCACGCCAGCCGCTCCAGCGCCGGGCCGCCAGCCAGGCCGGGTCCTGCCACTCTGCCAGGTCGGGCGCCAGGGCAAGGGCACCCAGCGCCAGCTTTCGCACGACCCGCGACCCCAGGCCCTGGGTGGCCGGATAGACCGACTCAGCGAGGGGGATCTCGTCGGCCTTCTCCAGCGGCACGATATAGTCCGGATGTGGGACCTGGACCTCGTTGTTGAAGCGCTCGACCTTGCCCGAGATCAGGCGCACCTGGCCACGCGGGGCCAGGCTCTCGATGTGGCGCGGCGAGCCGGCGAACCAGACCATGTGGATGAAGCCCGTCTCGTCCGACGCCCGCAGCCGGAAGGGCGCGCCGGGCTTGTGCGGCGGGATCAGCCGGTCGATCAGGACCTCGAAGATGCCGACTTCGCCCTCGACCGCGTCACGGGCCGTTGTGCGGCGGCGCTGGATCAGGCCAGAGGGCGACAGGAACAAAAGGTCACGGACCAGCGGGCCCGCAACCTTGGCCACCAGGGGCGCGCTTCTGGGCCCCACGCCCTTGAGCGTGGAGACGTCAGCGAACAGTGGAAACAGAATCTCGGGCCGCATTAATCCCAGCATAGCTAGCGAAGCGGGAAGAGGAACGCTATCTCAGCCCCTCTTCTCATGAACGGACCGGGCAAGGAACCGAGTGGCCGATATTGATGCACGTCCAGAGGACGCCCGTAAGCAACGACTGGGTCGTATTTCCTATCGCGCCTGGCGCCGGGGCTTCCGCGAAGCCGACATGGTGCTGGGCCCCTTCACCGACCAGATCGGACCCAGCCTGACCGATGCGGAACTGGATGAGCTGGAGCATCTTCTGAACGAGGAAGACCAGTATCTGTATGCGTGGATCATCGAGAAAGAGCCCACGCCGCCAGAGTTTGAAACGCCGATGATGGCGCGCATCCGCGCCTTCATGCGCGAACACGTTGCCGCTGAAGTGGCCAAGGGTATCGGTTGATATGAGTGTTGAGGCGATGACGCGCCGTGACGTCGAACTGGGCGGCGCGCCTGAGGGATTGGATGCGCTGGTCGTCGCCGAGAGACTGAAGGCCCAGGGTGGGCTCGGGCTGATGGTGGCGCGGGACTACCAGCGGGCCGGCAACTTCCGCCAAGCCCTGGCCTTCTTCGCCAAGGACATCGAGGTCCTGGATTTTCCGGCCTGGGACTGTCTGCCCTATGACCGGCTGAGCCCCACGGCCTCGGTGGCGGCCCAGCGGATGGCCGCCCTGACGCAGCTGGCCCAGCGCGATCCCGCCGATCGCAGGCCCTTGCTGGTCATCACCACGATTGCCGCCGCCAGCCAGCGCATTCCCCCGCGCCACGCGGTCACCAAGGCCGCCTTTGAGGCCCGGGTCGGCCTGGACCTCGATACCTCGGCGCTGGAAGGCTATGTGACGGCCAATGGCTATATCCGGGCCTCGACCGTGGCAGAGCGCGGCGAATATGCCATTCGCGGCGGGGTGATCGACGTCTTCCCGCCTGGTTTTGACGAGCCGGTGCGCCTGGATCTTTTCGGCACGGAGCTGGAATCCATCCGTGCCTTTGATCCCGAGACCCAGCGCTCGACGCGGCAGTTGAAGACCGTGTCCCTGCTGCCCGTCTCCGAGATTTTGCTGGATTCGGACGCCATTTCGCGGTTCCGCACCGGCTATCTGAACCTGTTTGGCACGCCCGGCGACGAGCCCATGTATGCCGCGGTCAGCGCCGGCGCGCGGCGTCAGGGTCTGGAGCATTGGCTGCCCCTTTTCTATGAGCGGCTGGACAGCCTGTTCGACTACCTGCCCGACGACGCGCCCGTCTTCCTGGACAGCCAGGTGGAGCAGGCGAGGGCAGAGCGCTGGAGCCTGACGTCCGACGCCTATGAGGCGCGGCGCGAGGCGGCCCTGGGCAAGGGCGGCGCGGCCTATCGGGCCCCTGCGCCCCGCAGCCTCTATCTGGACGAGGCGGACTGGAACAGCGCCCTGGCGGGGCGCGCCGTGCGCCGCCTGTCGCCGCTCAGTTCCGGCACGGGCGAGGACGCCGGCGGCCGGCTGGGCCACAACTTCATGGCCGAGCGCAGCCAGGACAGCGTCAACCTGTTTGCCGCCGTGGCCCGCCACGCCGAGCGACTGAAAGGCGAGGGCAAGCGTGTCCTGTTCGCCTCATGGTCTGATGGTTCGTCCGAGCGCCTGGCGGCCATGCTGTCGGATCACGGCCTGCAGCACGTCCTGCCGGTGCGCGACTGGGATGACGTGCAGGTGGCCCCGCGCGATGTTTATCTGCGTGCCGTCCTGCCGGTCGAGCATGGCTTTGTCACCGATGACGTCGCCGTGGTGTCGGAAACCGACATCCTGGGCGACCGACTGGCCCGTCCCAAGAAGAAGCGCCGGGCGTCCAACTTCCTGGCCGAGGCCTCGGCCCTGACGGCAGGCGACCTGGTGGTCCACCTGGATCACGGCATCGGGCGCTATGAGGGCCTGCAGACCCTGACCATCCAGGACGCGCCCCACGACTGCCTGGAACTGCTCTACGCCGGGGATAGCAAGCTTTACCTGCCGGTCGAGAACATCGACCTGCTGACCCGCTATGGCACGGATGCCGATGGCGTCCAGCTGGACCGCCTGGGCGGGGCCGGCTGGCAATCGCGCAAGGCCAAGGCCAAGGAGCGCCTGCGCGAAATGGCCGAGGGGCTGATCGCCCTGGCGGCCAAGCGCGCGCTGCGGGTCTCCGACTCCATCACCCCGCCTGCAGGCCTGTTCGACGAGTTCTGCGCCCGCTTCCCCTATGAGGAGACGGACGACCAGCTGAACGCCATCGGCGATGTGCTGGAAGACCTGGGCAAGGGCACGCCGATGGATCGCCTGATCTGCGGCGACGTGGGCTTTGGCAAGACCGAGGTC
Organism: Pseudomonadota bacterium; assembly: GCA_023409795.1. Lineage (GTDB taxonomy): Bacteria > Pseudomonadota > Alphaproteobacteria > Caulobacterales > Caulobacteraceae > Brevundimonas. The sequence goes on along the minus strand of JAEYQX010000163.1, from coordinate 5,364 downwards.
GCCCTGCGGGCCGCCTTCGTCGTGGCCATGTCGGGCCAACAGGTGGCGGTTGTCTGTCCGACGACGCTGCTGGCGCGCCAGCACTTCAAGACCTTCTCGGAACGCTTTGCCGGATGGCCCATCACCGTGCGCCACCTGTCGCGCATGGTCACGGCCAAGGATGCCGCCCAGACCCGCGAGGGCCTGAAGGACGGGACGTTCGAGATCGTCGTCGGCACCCATGCTGTCCTGGCCGAACAGGTCGGTTTCAAGGACCTGGGCCTGGTCATCGTCGATGAGGAGCAGCACTTTGGCGTCAAGCACAAGGAGAAGCTGAAGTCCCTGCGGGCCGATGTCCACCTGCTGACGCTGACGGCAACGCCCATCCCGCGCACCTTGCAGATGGCGCTGTCGGGCATCCGGGAAATGTCGATCATCGCCACCCCGCCGGTCGATCGCCTGGCGGTGCGGACCTATGTGACGCCGTGGGACCCGGTGCTGGTGCGTGAGGCCCTGCTGCGCGAGAAGTATCGCAATGGCCAGGCCTATTATGTCGCGCCGCGCCTGAAGGACCTGCCGGACATCGAGAAATTCCTGCGCGAACAGGTGCCCGAGATCAAGTTCGTCGTCGGCCACGGCCAGATGAGCCCGACCCAGTTGGAAGAGGTGATGAGCGCCTTCTACGACGGGGAATATGATGTGCTGGTCTCGACCACCATCGTGGAAAGCGGCATCGACATTCCGACCGCCAACACCCTGATCGTGCATCGCGCCGATATGTTCGGTCTGGCCCAGTTGCACCAGATCAGGGGTCGTATCGGACGCTCCAAGGCCCGGGCCTTTGCCTATCTGACCACCGATCCCAAACGACCCCTCAGCCTGTCGGCAGAGCGGCGCCTGCAGGTGCTGCAATCGCTGGACAATCTGGGGGCGGGCTTCCAGCTGGCCAGCCACGACCTGGACCAGCGCGGCGGCGGCAACCTGCTGGGCGACGAGCAGTCGGGCCATATCCGCGAGGTTGGCGTCGAGCTTTACCAGCAGATGCTGGAAGACGCCGTGGCCGAGCTGAAGGAGGCGGGGGAACAGGCCCCGGACCGCGGCTGGTCGCCGTCGATCAATGTGGGAGCAGCCGTGCTGATCCCCGAGGACTATGTGCCGGACCTGAACCTGCGCCTGTCCCTTTATCGCCGCCTGTCCGATGCCGAAAAGATGGAGGACCGCGAGGCCCTGGCGGCCGAGCTGATCGACCGCTTCGGCCCGCTGCCGGACGAGGCCCAGCAGCTGCTGCGCATTGTCGGGATCAAGGCCAACTGCCGCACCGCCTGCATCGAGCGCATCGACATCGGGCCCAAGGGCGCGGTGCTGACCCTGCGCAACAACACCTTCCCCAATCCGATGGGGCTGGTCGGGCTGATCCAGAAGAACCAGGCCTTCTGGAAGATCAGGCCGGACCAGAAGATCGTGGTCAAGGGCGACTGGCCCACGCCCGACGACCGGTTGAAGGTCGCCGAGCGGATCACCGCCGACCTGGCACGGGTGGCGGGCGCGGGCTAACGCACCCCGCGCCAGTGCCGGTCCAGGGCCCCGACCAGGTTGACGTAGTCATCGGTCCAGGCCCGAACCCTCGTGGGCTTGAGGGGGCTCCACTGCCCCCCGGCCTCCAGTTCGGCCAGGGCCTCGGGATTGCGGGCCAGGACCACGGCCTCGGTCGAGGCCTCGGCGAGGTAGGCCGCACCGGGATCGGCATAATAGATCTGGTGCAGGCCCGCCGCGTTCAGGTCGTCAGCGGCGGCATAGACCGGGTGGGTGATCTCCAGGTTGCGGTTTGACAGGTGCAGGACCAGCAGGCCGTCAGGCGTCAACAGGTCCAGGTAGCGGCTGATCGCCTCGCGTGTCAGCAGGTGGGTCGGCACGGAATCTGACGAGAAGGCATCGATCAGCAGGTAGTCGTAGGTGCCCGGAGCCTCTCGGGACAAGGTCAGGCGGGCATCCCCGATAACCGTGTCGATGGGTCCCTCGGCGCACCGGGAGATGAAGCTGAACCACTTGGGATCGCGCGAGACGCGGTCCATCATCGGGTCGATCTCGAAGAAGGTCATCCGGTCCTCGGCGCGCTTGTAGGCCGCCATGGCCCCGGCCCCCTGACCGACGATCCCGATGCGGGCCGAGGGCCGGCTGATCTGCACCTTCTGCAGGGCCTGCCCCAGAGGACCGCGGGCGGCGTAGTACATGGTGGCGCTGCATTCAAAGGCGGGCGACAGGGCCTGGGCACCATGGATGGTCGTGCCATGCAGCAGGACGTGAACCGGGCCGCCCAGCTTGGGCTCGTCGGTGATCTGGACCCTCATGACGCCAAAGAAGCTGCGGTCGGCCATCAGGGGCTCATACCCGCGCGAGACGTGCTGGGCCGAAAAGGCGCTGATCGCGACAATGACGGCCAGGCAGATGTTCCGGTCGCGCAGGACAAAGGCAATGATGGCCGCCGCGCCCAGCAGCACCTTGACCATGGTCATGCGCTGTCCGACCGGCACCAGGTCCCGGAAATCGGGATAATAGCGCATGAACTCAAAGATGACCGGAGGCGAGGCCGCCAGCAGAATGCCGGCAACGAAGAGGGCGATCTCGCCTCGGCTGAACCGCGACAGGTCCCAGGGGCGCACCAGGCACGCCAGGACCAGCACCAGGGGATATTCCAGGACGATGTCGAACAGGTTGGGCGCGACCAGGGCATTGAAGACGCCGCCCAGCACGCCGCCGATGGACAATAGCAGGAAGAACTCGGTCAGTCGGTCGGGAGGCGGGCGGCGCGCGGCCAGCCGCTGGTGACACATCAGGGCAGTCAGGAAGAAGGCGGCGATATGCAGGGCCACGAACAGGGCCCAGTGCCCGGTGGACATCCCGATCATGGTGGCGATCGAGGCGATGCTGGCCGCCTGGAAAGCCAGCGTCAGGACCAGGGGGATGATCGGCCGGCGGCTGAAGGCGATGACAAAGGTGAGCAGATAAAGCGCCAGTGGCAGGACCCAGAGGAAGGGGGCAGAAGCCACATCCGTGCTCAGGTGGGCGGTGACCCCCAGCATGAGGCTGGACGGCACGGCGGCCATGGCGATCCAGATCAGCTTTTCCGACCACGGAATGGGCGCGCTGGCCGCCAGGGCCGGGGCGGAGATCGCGCTGTTGCCTCGGCTGCGCCAGACCACAAGGCCCAGGGCCAGGATCAGAGCCACGAAAACCCCATAGCCCACGGTCCAGAAAAGCCTTTGGACCGACAGGGTCAGCAGGGGCTCGACCAGGACCGGATACGCGATCAGGGCCAGGAAGCTGCCGAGGTTCGAAGCCGCATAGAGGACATAGGGGTTCTTGCCGTCCTCATGTCCGGCCCGGACGTGGGCGTACCAGGCCTGGAGCAGGGGGGCCGTGGCCGACAGGATGGCAAAGGGCGCTCCCACCGACAGGACCAGGGTCACCAGCAGCCACAGCACCGGCCGGTTGGCATCAGGCTCGCCCAGGGCCCCGGAAACCTGGAGCGGCAGAAAGATCGCGGCCATGGCCAGCAGCGCCAGATGGATGACGACCTGAAGCCTCAGGTTCTTCACCCTTTGCAGCAGGTGGGCATACAGGTAGCCGATCAGCAGGGCGGCCTGGAAAAACACCATGGAGGTGTTCCATACCGCCGGCGAGCCGCCCAGGCTGGGCAGGACCAGCTTGGTCACCATGGGCTGGACCATAAAAACCAGCGAGGCGGACGTGAAAATGGCGACGGCAAACAGGGCCGGTGCTATCGGTAGGGGCGCTGCACGAACGTAAGGCACGCTGGACTCAGTCATCGGCACTCCGTTTTGGCTTGAGCCGCTTGGCGACTTTCTGCGTTTGGCAAAGCCTAGTCTGACTCGCAAAGGGTATGCATAGCGATGTTCTCCAGCAAAGCTTTATCACTGGCCGAAGAGGTTATCCGCGCCGCAGAGCAGGCGGAGGTCATGATAGCGACTGCTGAAAGCTGCACCGGCGGCCTGGTGGCGGCGGCGATTACTTCGATCTCGGGCGCGGCGACGGTGCTTGATCGAGGCTTTGTCACCTACAGCAACGAAGCCAAGATCGAGATGCTGGGCGTGCCGCTCGTGGACCTGCAGGACTATGGCGCGGTTTCTGAGCCGATCGCCCTGGCCATGGCGCGCGGGGCGGTCGCCAACTCGCACGCTCGTGCGGCCGTATCGATCACCGGGATTGCCGGCCCAACCGGAGGATCAGAAGCCAAGCCGGTCGGCCTGGTGCACTTCGCGGCGGTCGGGCCGGACGGCAAGATCACCCACGTCGAGAAACACTATGGCAACATCGGCCGCGGGGAGGTGCGCGCCGAGAGCGTCATCCAGGCCCTGATCATGCTGCGGGACGCGCTTGGCCGATGAGTGCGGTGATCGAGGTGGACGCGCGGGGCCACCGCTGTCCGGTGCCGTCGCTGAAGCTCAGGAAGGCCATGCTGGATACGGCACCGGGCACACGGCTGCGACTGCTGGCGACCGATGCCATGGCGCGCATCGACGTGCCCTATCTGATGGCTGAACTGGGCGGGACCGTGCTTCAGATCGACCAGACCGACAGCGGCCTGGCCATTACGGTCGAGACCGGCGGCGCTCTGCAAGATTGACCACGGCCGCGCCCGCAGGGGCGTCTGCGGCCACCGCCTCTTCCAGACGGCGGGTCTTGTAGAGAATCTCAAGCTCGGTCGTCAGGGCCCCGCCATAGAAGATGGCGTTGATGTTCCACGACAGCCAGATCAGCAGCACCACCACGGCACCGACCGAGCCATAGGTGGCGCCCAGGTGCACGATCTGCTCGACATAGACGGTGCAGAGCCACGAGAAGACGCTGGACATGGCCGTAGCCACCAGGCCGCCGATCAGGGCGGGCATCCAGGCGACCCGGCTCGCATGGGACATGGCATAGCGATAGAGCATGGTCAGGCCCAGGCACAGCCCGATGGCGGGCCACAGGCCCTGCAGCGGCACGACCAGGGCACCGACCGGATCCTCGGCATGGGCGTGCTGGAGCAGGCGCGAGGTCACGACGGCACCCGACACCGCCGTGAACAGCACAAAGGCGGCCAGGGCCACCAGGAAGGCCAGCATGTTGAACTTGAAGAAGCCGTGCGGCTTGGTCTCGTCATGGATCAGGTTGAGCCCGGCCAGCAGGGCCTTGAAGCCCCGGTGCGCGGCATAGCCACCAATGACCAGGGCCAGGGCACTTTGCGCCGAAATGGTGCGGACCGAGGCATTGGCCAGTCGGTCGATCTCATGCAGGAACAACGTGCGGGCAGCATCGGGCACCACATCGGCCAGCGCCGTCGCCTGCTGGCTGACCTGGCCGATGCTCAGGACAGCCTTGTAG
>JAEYQX010000226.1 GCA_023409795.1 Pseudomonadota bacterium | reverse complement strand
GCCCCCTTTGTGCCCACGGCCTGACCCGCATGACTCCTGACCCAGCCCTTGCCCAAGCCCTCAGCCTGACGCGGCAGGATGATGGGCTGGAAGCCCGGATATCGGGGGCCTATTCCAATGGTCCCAGCCAACTGCCGCCAGAGGCCGGCTCTCCGTTCGGCGGGCTGATCGCGGCGCTCAGCGTCCAGGCCCTGCGCGACGGGCTGAAGGTCACCGCGCCGCTGCGAAGCCTCAGCGTCCAGTATCTGGCCGCCGCCCGCTACGGCACGCCGCTGACCCTGCGTCCGCAGATGCTGAGGGCCGGTCGCAATGTCACCTATGCCACGGTGGGCGGCGCACAGGGCGAGCGGATGACCCACCATGCCGCCGCGACATTTGGGGCCGACGCCCCGTCGGAAACCGACATCGGCATCCTTGAACAGGCTCCGCCCGGCCTGGACAGCCTGGCCTCGGCCCCCGGCCTGTCCGGCCCCATGGCCCCGCATTTCTCGCACTCGATCGAATACCGGTTCGAGGATGGCCCGCGCATCTTCAGCGACCGCCCGGCCCAGGAAGCCCGCGAGCGGCTGTGGATGCGGACCCGCGATGGAGCCCCGCTGGATGACGTGCGGCTCTGCTACCTGCTGGATGCCCTTTATCCCCCCGCCTGGACCGCCATGGGCGCGCCCCTGCTGATGACCTGCGTCGACCTGCGCTACGACATCCTGGCAGATCCGACGCCGCGGACCGCCCCCGATGGCTGGGCCTTCTTCGAGTATCGCCTGCTGGACCACGGGCGGGGCTGGAGCCTGGATGATGCCACCTGCTGGGGCAGCGACGGCCGCCCCCTGGCCATCGCCCGCCAGCGCAGGAAAGTGCTCTAGGCTCGCCGCCCCACGCACGACCATCGCCGTAAATGTCTCGGATTGAGCATTGCCCTTGCAAGTCAGGGGCCGCCTCCCCTAATTTCGACGTCCAATCTGTATCAGGATCGTTTGCCATGACCGCCGCTGCCGACCCCGTTGTAATCTGCGCCTATGCCCGCACGCCGATGGGCGGCTTCCAGGGCGCCCTGTCCACGGTCAAGGCGACCGACCTGGGTGCCGCCGCCGTCAAGGCTGCGGTCGAGCGCGCTGGCGTTCCCGCCGAGAAGGTCGAGCAGATCTTCATGGGCTGCGTCCTGCCCGCCGGCCTGGGCCAGGCCCCGGCCCGCCAGGCGGCCATCGGTGCCGGCCTTGGCCGTCATGTCGAAGCCACCACCGTCAACAAGATGTGCGGCTCGGGCCTGCAGGCGGCCATGATGGCCCATGATGCCCTGCTGGCCGGCACGGCCGAGGTCATCGTCGCCGGCGGCATGGAGTCGATGACCGGTGCCCCCTACCTGATGGCCAAGCACCGTGGCGGTGCCCGCATCGGCCACGACACCATCATCGATTCCATGATGATGGACGGGCTGGAAGACGCCTATTCGCCGGGCAAGGCCATGGGCGTCTTTGCCGAGGATGCCGCGCGCCAGTATGGCTTCACCCGCGAAGCCATGGACGAATACGCCATCGAGAGCCTGGTCCGCGCCAAGGCCGCGATTGAATCCGGTGCCTTCCAGGCCGAAATCGTCCCGGTCGAGGTGGCCACCCGCAAGGGCACCGTCACCGTCAGCGAGGATGAACAGCCGGGCAAGGCCGATGCGGCCAAGATCCCCTCGCTGCGCCCCGCCTTCGTCAAGGACGGCACCATCACTGCGGCCAATGCCTCGTCGATCTCGGACGGTGCCGCTGCCGTGGTCATGACCCGCGAAAGCACCGCCCGTGCCCTGGGCCTGCCGGTCGTCGCCCGCGTGGTGGCCCATGCCGCCCACGCCCATGAGCCGGGCCTGTTCACCACCGCCCCGGTCCCGGCCATGCAGAAGGCCCTGAAGAAGGCCGGCTGGAGCGCCGAGGACGTCGAGCTGTGGGAGGGCAACGAGGCCTTCGCCGTCGGCGCCATGATCGCCCAGAAGGAACTGGGCATTGCCCGCGACAAGCTGAACGTCAACGGTGGGGCCACCGCCCTGGGCCACCCGATCGGGGCCTCGGGCGCGCGCGTCCTGGCGACCCTGCTGGCGGCCCTCCAGGCGCGCGGCGGCAAGAAGGGCGTGGCGTCGCTGTGCATCGGCGGCGGCGAGGCCGTGGCCATGGCCGTGGAACTGGCCTGACCAGGCCGTCGTTCCGGCGCTCACGCCCCCTTGGGTCACGGAGAGACCAGATGAGATACAGCATTGCCCTGATGGCGAGCCTGGCCAGCCTCAGCCTGGCGGCCTGCGCGGGTGCCACCGCCCTGCCGGACGCCCAGGCGACCGCTCAAGGGACCGGCGCGTCGGCTGACCTGCAGGCCTTTCCCGCCGCCGTGGCTGGCCAGACCCGCCACGTCATCCAGCTGCCCGCCCTTGCCGACGAGGACCGCCACAAGGTCGAGCTGATCGTTGGCAGGACCCAGAGCGTGGACTGCAACCGCCATATGTTTGGCGGTGCCCTGCAGGAACGCACGGCCGATGGCTGGGGGTACACCTACTATGTCCTGGACAGCCTGGGCCAGGGCGTCTCGACCCTGATGGGCTGCCCGCCGGGGTCCGAGCGCACGGCCTTTGTCCGCAGCTCGGACGAGACCCTGGTGCGCTACAACAGCCGCCTGCCGCTGGTCGTCTATACGCCAGAGGATGTCGAGCTGCGTTACCGCGTCTGGCGCGGCGGCGAAGAACAGATGGTCAGGTAGGGTCTGCCCCCCGCTCTCGGCTGTGTCTTGTGAAGAGCGGTCCTGTCGTCAGGGCCGCTCTTTTGCCAACTGTCCCGCATCAGCCGGTTCAGCCCCCGGCATCCGACGCCCAGCACGATCATGACCAACCCTCGCAAATGATATTCACTCGCAGTTATTGGCAACCTGCGAGTCGGGGCAAGGCCTGGCCATGGCCTTGCGGGTTCACATCCTTGCGATTGGGGCCGCAGGCCTAGCGGGGATCCACAGTCTGGGCGATGCGCTCGGCCAGGTCGCGGTCATTGCCGGACGCCGCCATGACCCAGATGTGGATCTCGGCGGGCTCCTTCGCCTGCTGGAACAGATGCTCCATGGCGATCCGGCGCGTCCCCTCGGTAACGACCACGCTGGTGCGCCCGGCCACGGTGACCTGGTCCCCGTCAAAGATCGGGAACTGGGACTGCGGGCCCGCATAGATCATGGCCAGAGTCACCGGCCCCTTGCGCAGGGTCCAGGTGCCAGCCCCCGGCGCACTGCGGGTTTCAGCCAGTTGCACGCCCTGTGGCAGGTCGATGCGGAACGGCAGGGCGGCCAGTTCCTCAACCGAAAGCACACCGGCAGGCACGGCAGCGGGCCGGGTCGAGGTCGCGGCGCGTGCCGGTGCGGGAGCCGCCTCGGGACCAGCCTGGGCCGGCCGGGCCTGTGCCACCGGGCGCGAGGGCGGCGCACTGTCCACCACCGCTTCAGGCCGTGACGGCGTGGCCACTGGCCGGGCGGCGACGGGCGTGACGGTCGGGGCTGGCGCGGCAACCGAAGGGCCTGGAGCCACGTCGCGGCGCACCGGCTGTGCGGCCTGGACCGGCACCGTTTCGCGCGGAGCAGCGGCAGAAGGTGCGGCCACGGCGGCGGGCCTTGGGGCTGGAGTCGGCGTGGGCGTGGGCGCAGGCGTGGGCCGGACCGCTGCGGCGGCGCGTGGCGGCATCCGGTTAAGCTGCTGGGTCAGGGCAGAAGCCTCGCTGGACCGGGCAGCCT
>JAEYQX010000049.1 GCA_023409795.1 Pseudomonadota bacterium | reverse complement strand
GAAACCTCCCTCATCCAGACCATCGGCCGCGCCGCGCGTAACGTCGATGGCCGCGTCATCCTCTATGCCGACCGCATGACCGGCTCGATGGAACGCGCCATCACCGACACCAACCGCCGCCGCGAGAAACAACAGGCCTATAACGAGGCCCATGGTATCACCCCCGCCACGGTCAAGCGCGACATCAAGGAGAACATGGAGTCTCCCTACGAGTCCCGCGAGATCGACCGCTTCACCAATCCGGGCATGAAGGAAGAAACCAAGCCCTTCACCGGCTCCAACTTCCAGTCCGCCCTCAAGGATCTGGAAACCCGCATGCGCGACGCCGCCGCCAACCTCGAATTCGAGGAAGCCGCGCGGCTCCGCGACGAGATCAAGCGGATGAAGCTGCTTGATCTGGAGTTCGCAAACGAGGCGCTGACGGGGGCTGGCGAAGAGGTGGACAGGTCAGCGCCGAAGCGTTGGCGCAAGGAGGCTGCGGCTGAGAAGGCGGAGGCGTTTAGGAAGGGGCGTTAGGGCCCCTGCTGTCCGTGGGGGATTATATGTGCCATTTCCGCAATATGCATTTTTCCGCCTTTATCCGACGGAAACAGACACTCCAAGCAGCTTGGATTTTGACAGTAAGCCGATGCATCCGAAAATAATTTAAGTTTGGTTTCTGAAGGTATGGCTTTCCTTTTAGACAAGAAAACTCCAATCAATATTGATGCTTGTTATTATCTCTGAGCGAGTCCTCATCCGACCAGCTTAGAGCGAAGATTACGACCGATTATTTTTTTTGGTCAACGCTGCAAACGAATGATCTAGCAACATTTTGCAGCATCCCATCATATTAAGCTCGCCCTACCTTCCACCCGTGCCATCCTTCCTGCGTCTCGTCGCATGGAGGGCACGTAAGGCCTGCGGACCTGCGGGGACGGGAGTGGATGGAGCGGGGTCCGCCCCTCCGGCTGAGGCTTGGCCCCACCGCCGACGGACCAACCCCCGCCGGAAGGAACGGAGCCGATGGAGTTTGCGATAAAGCCCTGGTCTTGAACCGCACGGCGAGAGAGCAAGGGGCCTGCGACCAAACGGTCACCGGGGTGTGTTGGATGAAGCCGCGCAATCGCGCGTGTATCGCATTCTTGGTGGCCCGCAGTCAGAAGGCTCCGCCTTCTCGACCCGACGCGGGCGGGCATTCTTGGTGGCCCGCGGCCAGAAGGCTCCGCCTTTTCGACCCGACGCGGGCGGGCATTCTTGGTGGCCTGCGGTCAAAAGGCTCCGCCTTTTCGACCCGACGCAGGCGGCAGGCGGGCCCGAAATGGTGCCAAGCTGCAACATCGACCGTGGATCGCAAGCGTTGCCGCAAATACTGCGGGACGCTGAGTTAAATTTTGGCATGATTGTGGTCGGAGATCGCTATGACCAAACCCAGCAGCACTGAGAACGACCCCCGCGCCAAGCTGCGCGTTGTCACCCCGGTCGAGGCCGAGGTCTATGACATGATGCGCGCCCCCGAAAGCACGGCCGAGCGCGTCAAGCGCCTGCAGGCCGAGGCGCGGGCCCTGGCCCTGGAGCAGGTCGAGGCGCTGGAGGCGGCCCTGGTCAAGGCGGCGGACATGGCGCGCGAAATCGCCGAAGGCGGCGACGCCTATCCGGTCGGGGCGCGCGAGCTGGCAGCCCGTCTGGTGCAGGACCTGCCCGCCAAGGCCGAGACGATGAAGGCCATCGTGGTCAAGAGCCAGGTCTGAGACCGGCCCCGCTGCGAACGACGAACTGACGGACTGACTGAACGGCGGGCTGGCGGCTAGGCCAGCAAGTCCTGCTGGTCCCGGTGGCGCTGGAACCAGGCCACGGCATAGGAACAGCGCGGAGCGAACTTCAGCCCCTGGGCCCGGCCATGATCGGCCAGGGCCTGCATGAACCGCCCGGCTGCCCCGGTGCCGCGCAGGGCCGGATCGGCCTCGACATGAAGCAGGGCCCGGGTCTGGCCCTGGACCGCATAGTCGCAGAAGACCAGGCGCTCGGACCCGTCCTCGGCGGCAAAGCCCTGCTGGAAGCGGTTCTCGGCGGCGACGTCTTCAAAAGCGGACATGGCGAACTCCTTGCTAGGCGGGACGGTTGTTCAGCAGGTTCAGCAGCCCCAGCGCGCTCTTGACCGTGAACCAGATCGACACCAGCAGCAGCAGGAAGCCGAACAGCATCAGGAAGGGAATGCCGATCAGCACGAAGGAGGCGACGAAGCTGATGGCGATGCCGACCCACAGGGCCGCGCTCCACCAGAAGATCGACCAGAACAGGCGGATCTGCTCCTCGATATGCTGGTAGGCCAGGCCCGTGGCCGTCCCGCGCGAGGCATAGGCGACCAGCAGGCCGACGATGACCAGGATGTTGGCGCTGGGAATGGACAGCAGGTAGAGGCCCCAGACCGCGATGGCCGCAACCCGGCCCTCGTCTTCGCGCGTCGTGCTCGGGTTCAGGTGATCCATCGGGGGCCTCTCGTCAGTAGAACAGTCGATCGGGCTGGCGGATCGCCTGCCCCAGCAGAAGGCTTCGAAGCCCCAGGGTGCCACGGACAAGCGTCCACACCGCCATGGCAAACAGGACGAAGACGCCCACGCCAACGATGATCAGCAGGCCGCCAAGAACCACCGAAGCCACGGCGGCCACCAGGGTTCGCCGCTGGAACCGGAAGTGGCTATGGGCCAGCGGCTCCACCGGCGGGGCCTTGGTCCACAGTCTCAGCAGGCCGATCGCCGCTGCCACTCCAAACGTCGGAACCGCCAAAAGGATCAGGGCATAGGTGGCATAAAGGCTCGCCAGCTCGGGCGAGACGGCCGGGGTGCGGGAGCGGGTGTCGGCAGACGGATGCATCAGAGCCTCGTTTCGGGGCCGAGAATGGCGGCAGGCACCGGGCCGCGCAACGGCTTTATCGGCAATAGGTGACTTCGCAGCCGGCGGCGGCAGCGGCAGCGATGGCACCGGGCTTCTCGACCCGGACGCGGACGGCCTGGACGCGGGGGTGGTCGAAGCAGGCCAGGGCCACGCGCTCGGCAAAGGTCTCGACCAGGGCAATGTGCTCGCCCGCCGCCAGGTCGCGGGCGATGGCGGCCACGGCGTCATAGTCCAGGGTGTCCGACAACTCGCGCACCGGAGCGGCTCCCAGGTCCAGCTCGACGTCCAGGAACAGCGGCTGCAGCCGGCCATGCTCGTGGTCATAGACGCCGATGGCGGCCCGCACCTCCAGCCCCCGCACCAGGACCTTCAAGCCCGTGCGGCGCGGCTCGGTGCCGGGGATCGGGGTGACGACGGCGCTCATGCCCAAGTCTCCGCAGGCAGCAGGTCATTGATGCTGTTGTCGGCCCGGTCGCACCAGGCCCCCGGCGACCAGGCCCGCTCGGCCGCGCTCAGCCCCCGGCTGAGGACGGTGTTGGTCGGCGTCTCCTCGATGGCCAGCTCGACCAGGCGGAACGGCAGGGCCTCGTCCGCCAGGATCGCCTCCAGCTTGCGCCACAGGGCGATGACCAGGGCCTCGGTCGTCGGGTCGCCGTCGATGGTCAGCACCTGATTGAGGCGATGCGGCTCATGCTGCTGGAAGAAGCGCAGCAGGGGATCGTCCAGGTTCAGCTGGAAGGCATGGTCCAGGCTGCGGTCGACAAAGCCGTGCCAGCGGCTCTTCAGCCGGGCAAAGGAGGCCGCATAGTTGGACCCGCCGAAGTCGATCTCGGCGGTCGGCTCCAGCGTCACCCTGACGAACTCATTATGCCCATGCGGCACGGCACACCGGGACGTCGCATCGGCGATCAGCCGGTGCGCCATCGAAAAGCGGCGGGTGAACTGGACAAGGGGCATGGGCGTCAGATGGGTCCGAAAGCGCGGGCTTCACATATAGGGGGCACGAAAGGTTCGCGCATCAACACCGTGGCCGGGCGGAAGTAAAGACCGCCGAAGCCACAGGTCAGGACTGAAATTTGCCGTCAAAGGCCACGTCCCGGCCGCGCGCGACCAGGCTTTCGCCGCCATCCAGGGTGATGTTCTGGCCCGTCAGGCTGGGCGTCTCCAGGATATAGCGCGCCGTGCGGGCCACGTCCTCGACCGAGGGCCCCCGACCCAACGGCGTGTCGCGCCAGGCGGCCTCATACTCGGCCTCGGTCTGGTCGCCGCTGCGCAGGATGAGGCCTGGCGAGATGCCACAGATGCGAATGCGCGGGGCCAGGGCCAGGGCCAGGGTCCCGGTCAGCCCGGCCAGGCCCACCTTGCCCACCGTATAGGCAAAGAAGTCGGGGTTGGGGCTGTCGACCTTGTGATCCAGGATATTGACCACTCCCCCCTCATGCCCGCCCGCCTCCACGGCAGAGGCAAAGTCACGGATCAGGAAGACCGGGCCAGTCAGGGTGGAGGCCAGGTGCTCGTCCCACGACGCCTCGGTCAGGGTGGCAAGGGTGTCGTAGCGGAACAGGCTGGCATTATTGACCAGGGCATCGACCCGCCCGAAGAGCCGCACCACCGCCGGGACCAGGCC
>JAEYQX010000025.1 GCA_023409795.1 Pseudomonadota bacterium | reverse complement strand
CGGTCAGCAGCAGGGCCACGTCGGCGCGATCAGCCAGCCGCACATCCGCAGCCAGGGCGCGGCCTCCCCCGATCACCAGGGCCGGGCGGGGACAGCCCTCGACCACGTGGCGCGCCGTGACCCAGCGGCCGTCGCCCGCGATGGAGAAGGCCGTGCCCGACGTCGGCTTGTAGTCAGCCTCGGGTGCCATGACGGTGACGGAGGGATCAAAGGGCGTGATCTCGCCCAGCAGGGGGCCGGGAACCGGGGGCCCGGGCAGCGGATGATCCGCGTCCGTCCGCTCGCGCCGGCCCAGGGAGACCAGCAGGATGGCCCCGACCACCGCGGCATAGATGGCCCAGTCCGGCAGGTGGGGAAAGCGCACGACCGGGCCCTCAGCCCGTCAGGGCGGCAGCCAGGACCATGGCCGTGGCCAGCTTGGCACCGGCCAGAACAATCGCCGCCGAAATCTCGTTCTTCTCGATCCGCTGGGGCAGGCCGGTCAGCAGGAAGTCCACGACCCGGAAGGCCAGCAGCTGCAGCACCACCGTGGCCACGCCCCAGATGGCAATGTCACGCACCGAGTTGGCCGCCGCCAGGGACACGGCCAGGGGAATGGCCAGGCCCACGATGACCCCGGCAAAGGCCAGGGCCGCCGCCGCATTGCCCTGGCGGATCAGGGCCACCTCGCGCCACGGCGTCATGAAGGCATAGATGGTCGCCGCCCCGGCCAGCAGACCAAAGGTCACCACCAGGTGCAGGATCAGGATCGGAAAGCCGGTCGCAAAGGCCTGAACCTCAGGGCTGGACAGCACATTGGGCAACGACGACGCGTGCATGATGAGCGGCCCTCAGCCTCCTCAACAGGTCAGAACGAAAGCAAAACAGCCATGCCCGAGCCGTCGGCTTCCCTCAAGGGCGCCAAGGCCACACCGTGTTAAAAAACGCGCGATTCCAAGTCCGGCATACAACCGGGCAGCGGACGGACCCGATCAGGCCGCGTCGGCGGCGTACTGGGCTTCCTTGCGGACGGCACTGGCGCGCTTCTTCTCGGATTCCGACTTCAGCTGGCCACAGGCGGCCAGGATGTCGCGGCCGCGCGGGGTGCGGATCGGCGAGGCATAGCCGGCCTTGTTCAGGATGGCGGCAAAGCGTTCGATCGCCTTCCAGTCCGAGCACTCGTAGTCGGTGCCCGGCCACGGGTTGAACGGGATCAGGTTGATCTTGGCCGGGATGCCCGAGATCAGCTTGCACAGGGCGCGGGCTTCCTCGGGGCTGTCATTGACGCCCTTCAGCATCACATATTCGAAGGTCACGCGCTTGGAGTTGCCCAGGCTCGGATAGGCGCGGATCGCCGCCATCAGCTGTTCCAGCGGATATTTCTTGTTCAGCGGCACCAGCTGGTCGCGCAGCGGGTCATTAGTGGCGTGCAGGCTGATGGCCAGCATGGTGCCGGTGCGCTCGCCCAGTTCCGGGATCTTGGGCACCACGCCCGAGGTCGAGACCGTGATGCGGCGACGCGAGATGGCGATGCCTTCGCCATCCGAGATGATGTCGATGGCGTCCGAGACATTGTCGAGGTTGTAGAGCGGCTCGCCCATGCCCATGAAGACGATGTTGGACAGGCGGCGGTCTTCTTTCGGAGACGGCCATTCTTCCAGGTCGTCGCGGGCCACCTGGACCTGGGCCACGCTCTCGGCAGCGGTCAGGTTGCGCACCAGCTTTTGCGTGCCTGTGTGGCAGAAGGTGCAGTTCAGGGTGCAGCCGACCTGGGAGGACACGCACAGGGCACCGGCACGGCCCACGTCGGGGATGTAGACGGTCTCGACCTCGATGCCCGGCCCCATGCGGATCAGCCATTTGCGAGTGCCGTCGCGCGACACCAGGCGCTCGACCACCTCGGGGCGGGCCAGGGTGAAGGCCTCGGCCAGGGCGGTGCGGGTTTCCTTGCCGATGTCGCTCATCTGGGCGAAGTCGGTGACGCCGTAGTGGTGGATCCAGCGCCAGACCTGGGAGGCGCGCATCCTGGCCTTCTCGGGCGGGCAGACCCCGGCGTCGATCAGGGCCTGACGCAGCCCCTCGCGCGTCATACCGGACAGGTTGACGGGTGCCTTGACGGCCGGGGCAGCAGCGGAAGCGCGCGAAAGGTCGAGCGTGATGCTCAAGGCTGGATATCCTGCGGCGGAAGATGAAGCGGCGGTCTTTAGCACAATCCACGGCCCTTGTCCCCACGGCCCCGAAATCGTCACAAGGCCGAAACCACGCAGGGCCCGAAATCCTCGCAGGAGGCCGCGCCGGGGCCCGGTTGATTCCCCGCACCACTGCCGCTAAACCCCGCCGCGTTGGGGAGTAGCTTCCGGGGCCCTATTCCGGGATCGCGTCAACACACTTGCCTGCGGGCATGGCGCGATCAGCAGACCTGTTTCCAGGGTCAGCCTAGCGAGACCAGCACGATCCGGGGGCCGCGCCGGCCTGCGCCCGGACGTGCTGTCACGCGCCCGGCCCTGAGACTGCCTTGACCCCTGTTGCCATCCTGATCCTGTCGCTGAGTATGTCGGCTGATGCCTTTGCCGCCGCCATCGGCCGCGGGGCCGCCCATCGCCCCACCCTGCCCCAGGCCCTGAGGCAGGGGCTGGTCTTTGGCCTGATCGAAGCCGCCACCCCGCTGATCGGCTTTGGCCTGGGCATCCTGGCGGCGGGGCTGGTCGAGGCCATCGACCACTGGATCGCCTTTGGCCTGCTGGGCGCGGTCGGGGCCAAGATGATTTGGGAGGCCCTGCAGGCCCCCGAGCCGGACGAGGCGGAGAACGAGCCAGGACGCACGGCACGGCGCGGCCTGGTGGCCCTGGTCGCCACGGCGGTCGGCACCTCGATCGACGCCGGGGCCATCGGCGTCAGCCTGGCCCTGCTGGGCGAGAACATCTGGCTGATTGCCGCAGCCATCGGCATCACCACCTTTGTCCTGGCCACCCTGGGCCTGCTGATCGGCAAGATGGCCGGCATCCGCCTGGGCAAGATCGTCGAACTGGTCGGCGGCGTGGCCCTGATCGCCCTGGGCCTGAAGATCCTGCTGGAACATCTGGGCTACGTCAGTCTTTGAGGCAGGGACGTCACGACCGTTTGGTGTCTTGCCAAGCCGGGGCATCAGGCCGATCGTCGTTGCTGTTTTCCTGCGTTCCAAAGGAGCCTTCCGATGCGCCCCATCCTGTTCGGCACGATCGGCCTCAGCCTGGCCCTTAGCCTGGGCCTGTCGGCCTGCGCGACCCGTGGCGGGCACCCGTCCTATAATGATGAGCTGAAGACCTTGGACACCGACTGCGTGGCGCGCGGCGGCATCCTGACCCCGTCAGGCCTGCAGACCGGGCGAGCCCAGACCGACTATGTGTGCAAGATCACCGGCGGGGCCTCGCGCCTGTCGGACCGCGACTGAAACGGCCAGGGCCTGGCGGGTCGCCGGGTCCTGAAAACAGTCTGGTCTTAGGCAGATCCGGCAGCTTCGAGCCGGTACGGTGCGGGTCCATCGACCCGATGCCCGGAGGTAATGGTGGTTGGAGGCGGAATCGAACCGCCGACCTGTGGGTTATGAATCCACCGCTCTAACCATCTGAGCTACCCAACCCCATAACGGGCCTCGTGTTTCGGCAGGGCCGTCAACGCGAGAGGCGTGCGTATATCGCCGCCTCGAGGCCGGATCAAGATGGTTGAGCACTTAAATCCGCCAAGGAAATCGCCTCTTTGCGCTTTCGGCTCGCCACAGCGGCCAGATCGCGGCAAGTTAATGGCAAATCCCAGGACTTTGGAGCCTTCCATGCGCCCGTTCGCCCTTGCGGCCACCGTCTCGATGCTGGTCATGACCGCTGCCTGCGGTGCCAACAGCCAGGACAGCACCCCCGCCACCGCCCTGGCCCCGGTCGAGACGCGCCCGGCCAACAACCCCGAGCAGATGCCCGCCTTCGAGGGCCAGACGCGGGCCCCCGGGGTGCGCACCGAGGCCACGCTGAACAGCACGGTCGTGGCCAGCGGACTGGTCAATCCCTGGGGCCTGGCCCTGCTGCCGGACGGTAACTGGCGGGTGACCGAAACGCCGGGCCGCCTGCGCCTGGTCACGGCCCAGGGCCAGGTGGGCGAGCCGATCGCCGGCGTGCCCGCCGTCGACGCCAAGGGCCAGGGCGGGCTGCTGGACGTGATCCTGAGCCCCTCGTTCGCGCAGGACCGGCTGGTCTACTTCTCCTATGCCCAGCCGCGCCAGGGCGGCAACGGCACGGCCGTGTCGCGCGCCCGCCTGTCCGCTGACGGCAAGGCGCTGGAGAACCTCCAGACCATCTTTGCCGTGGCCCAGACCTATGACGGCGACAAGCACTATGGCTCATCCCTGGCCTTTGGCCCTGATGGCAAGCTCTACATCACCATCGGCGAGCGCTCGGACAAGCCCAGGCGCCCGGATGCCCAGGACCTGGGCACCCACCATGGCAAGGTGATCCGCATCAATGCCGATGGCACGGTGCCGGACGACAACCCCTTCGTCGGCCGCGAGGGTGCCCTGCCGCACAACTTCACCTATGGCCACCGCAATCCGCAGGGCATTGCCATCCAGCCGGGCACGGGCGCGGTCTGGACCATCGAGCACGGCACGCGCGGCGGCGATGAGCTGAACCTGATCCGGCCGGGCAACAACTATGGCTGGCCCATCGCCGCCTATGGCATCGAATATGCCGGCGGGGCCATCGAGGGGGCCTCGACCACGGCCGAGGGCACGGTCCAGCCGGTCTATTACTGGGACCCGGTGATCGCGCCGGGCGGCATGACCTTTTATCAGGGCGAGATGTTCCCCGGCTGGCAGGGCAATGCCCTGATCGCGGGCCTGGGCGGCAAGCACCTGGCGCGGCTGGTGATCGAGAATGATCGGGTGGTGGGCGAGGAGCGCCTGCTGACCGGCCTGAACGCGCGCCTGCGCGACGTCGCCGTCGGCCCCGATGGTGCCGTCTGGGTCATCACCGACGAGGAAGACGGCAAGCTGGTCCGCCTGGCCCGCGCCGCCTAGGCCCTCCCCCCGATCCGGACACTTGAGCCTCCCTCCGACAGGGGGAGGCTGGCGCGCGCCTGTCTGACAGACTGCCGCGGAACCGGCTTCTCACGCGCCTTGTTACTTGACGTTGACGTAAACGTCGTCTTTCTACGGCCTCGAGTTTTAATTCCAGACGCATATCCGCTCCGGAATCCTGCCCGGGCGGCAATGCGGCACCATCAAGGAAGAGAGAGGGAGCCCCATGGCTGACGCCTATATTTATGACGCCGTGCGTACACCGCGCGGCAAGGGCAAGAAGGACGGCAGCCTTCACGAGATCACGGCCCTGAGCCTGGCGTCTCAGGTTCTGGAAGCCCTGCGCGATCGCAACAACCTCGATACCTCCAAGGTCGACGACGTTGTCCTGGGCGTCGTCTCGCCGGTTGGCGAGCAAGGCTCGTGTATCGCCCGTACCGCCGTGCTGGCGGCCGGCTATGCACAGGAAACCGCCGGCTTCCAGCTGAACCGCTTCTGCGCCTCGGGCCTGGAAGCCGTGAACGTGGCCGCTGCCAAGGTGAAGTCGGGCGAAGCCGGCATGGCCATCGGCGGTGGCGTCGAGGCCATGAGCCGCGTGCCCATGGGCTCGGACGGCGGCGCATGGCCGACCGATCCGTCCTCGGCCTTCCCGTCCTATTTCGTGCCGCAGGGCGTGTCGGCAGACATGATCGCCTCGAAATACGGCATCAGCCGCGATGACGTGGACGCCTATTCGGTGGAATCGCACAAGCGCGCCGCCCGTTCGTGGGAAGAAAAGCGCTTTGCCAAATCGGTCGTGGCCGTGAAGGACCAGCTGGGCCTGACCCGTCTGGACCGTGACGAAACCATCCGTCCGAACACCGACATGCAGACCCTGGGTGGTCTGAACCCGTCCTTCACCATGATGGGCGGCATGGGCTTCGACGCCGTGATCAACCAGCGCTACCCCGAAGTGGCCGGCGTGAACCACGTCCACACCCCGGGTAACTCCTCGGGCATCGTGGACGGTGCGGCCGGCGTGCTGATCGGCTCGAAGGAAATGGGCGAGGCCCTGGGCCTCAAGCCGCGCGCCAGGATCCTGGGCGGTGCCTCGATCGGTTCGGAACCGTCGATCATGCTGACCGGTCCGGAACCGGTGACCCGCAAGCTGCTGGCCAAGCTGGGCATGTCGGTGGCCGACATCGACCTGTATGAACTGAACGAAGCCTTTGCTGCCGTGGTCCTGCGCTACATGCAGGCGCTGGATATCCCGCACGACAAGATCAACGTCTGCGGCGGTGCCATCGCCATGGGCCACCCGCTGGGTGCCACCGGTGCCATGATCCTCGGCACCGTGCTGGACGAGCTGGAACGCTCGGACAAGTCGACGGCCCTGGCCACCCTGTGCATCGGCGGCGGCATGGGCACCGCCACCGTGATCGAACGCGTCTGATCGAGGAGCAAATGACTATGGAAAACTTCAAGATCGAGATCGACGCCGACGGTATTGCCGTCGTTGCCTTCGACGTTCCGGGTCGTTCGATGAACACCCTGACCGGCGCGGTGATCAAGGAGATCCCGCAACTGGTCGAAAAGATCCAGTCGGACGACGCCATCAAGGGCGTGGTCATCACCTCGGGCAAGACTTCGGGCTTCTGCGCCGGTGCCGACCTGGGCGACATGGCTTCGGGCATGCTGTCGGGCGCAGGCGACCTTCAGGCTGCCTATGACGCCGGCTGGGCACTGAACGGTGCCTTCCGCGCGCTGGAAACCTGCGGCAAGCCGGTGGCCGCGGCCATCAACGGCCTCGCTTTGGGCGGCGGCCTCGAGTTCACCCTCGCCTGCCACTATCGCGTGGTCGAGAACAATCCGAAGATCCAGCTGGGTCTGCCGGAAATCAAGGTCGGCCTGTTCCCGGGCGGCGGCGGCACCCAGCGCCTGACCCGCCTGATCGGCGTGCAGACGGCCCTGATGCAGATGGCCGAAGGCAAGTCTTGGCGCCCCATGGACGCCAAGGGCGCAGGCGTCGTCCACGAAGTCGTGGAAGTCGGCCAGTCGGTCGAAGCGGCCAAGACCTGGATCAAGAACGGCGGCAAGGCTGTCCAGCCGTGGGATGAACCCAAGTTCAAGATCCCCGGCGGCGGCCCCTACCACCCCGCCGGCGCGCAAGTGTTCATCATGGGCAACGCCATCCTGCGCAAGCAGTCCTATGGCAATTATCCGGCCGTTCTGAACATGATGAAGGCCGTCTATGAGGGCGTCCAGGTGCCGATGGATGCGGCCTTACGTATCGAGACCCGCTACTTCATCAAGACCCTGATGACCCCGCAGGCCCAGGCCATGATCCGCTCGCTGTTCCTGTCCAAGCAGGAATTGGACAAGGGTGCCGTCCGCCCCGCCGGCGTGCCCAAGTCGGATCCGAAGAAGGTCACCGTCATCGGTGCCGGCATGATGGGTGCGGGCATTGCCTACGTCCAGGCCATGGCCGGTATCGAAACCATCCTGATCGACACCACCCAGGAAGCTGCGGAGAAGGGCAAGCAATACGCTGTGGACCTGATCCAGAAGCGCGTCTCGCGTGGTCACATGACCCAGGAGAAGGCTGACGGCATCCTGGCGCTGATCACCCCGACCACCGACTACGACCTGATCAAGGGTTCGGACCTGGTGATCGAGGCCGTGTTCGAAAACCGCGAGATCAAGGCCACCGTCACCAAAAATGCCGAGGCCCAGCTCGAAAAGGGCGCGATCTTCGGCTCCAACACCTCGACCCTGCCGATCACCGGCCTGGCCGAGGCATCGGTGCGTCCGGAAGACTTCATCGGCATCCACTTCTTCTCGCCTGTCGACAAGATGATGCTGGTCGAGATCATCATGGCCGAAAAGACCTCGGACGAGGCTCTGGCCAAGGCCCTGGACTATGTCCTGAAGATCAAGAAGACGCCGATCGTCGTCAACGACAGCCGCGGCTTCTACACCTCGCG
>JAEYQX010000275.1 GCA_023409795.1 Pseudomonadota bacterium | reverse complement strand
AGCTGTCCCTGGCCTGGGGCGGCGGAGGCGGGCCGCTGCTGGCCTGTGGCTTCATGCTGTGCCTGACCGCCATCCTGCCCCTGGCCGCCGGGGGTGACCCCCAGGTGCTGGCCCCGGCCGCCTCGGGGGCCAGCTGGATGGCCCTGGCCCTGGCCTCTCTGCTGTCGCTGGAACGGCTGGTCGAGCGGGACCTGGAGGACGGCAGCCTGGACCTTCTGGCCCTGGGGCCGGTGCCGCTGGAAGGAGTGGTGGCGATCAAGGCCCTGGCCCAGTGGCTGGCGACCGGCCTGCCCCTGGCCCTGACAGCCCCGCTGGCGGCCCTGGCGCTGGGCCAGCCGGCCCCGCTGATCGGCCTGACGGTGCTGGCCGCGGCCCTTGGCGGGCTGGGCTTTGCCCTGACCGGGGCGCTCGGGGCCTGCCTGGCCCTGGGGGCAAGGCGCGGGGGCCTGCTGATCGCGGTGGTGGTCCTGCCCCTGTTCATCCCGCCGGTGGTCTTTGGCGCCGGGGCCCTGACGCGCGCCGCCCAGGGCCAGGACCCGGCCTCGGCCCTGGCGCTTTTGGCCGCCTATGTCCTGTTTGCCCTGGTGATCGCGCCGGTGGCGGGGGCTGCGGCCATCCGCAATGCCCAGGGCTAGGGCCAGGACCCGGGCGGGAACTAGAGCGGCTTCAGCGTGACATAGAGGGCCCCGTCCCCGCCATGGCGGCGGTGGGCCGGGGCAAAGCCGGAGACGACCCCGCGCAGGTGGGGGCCGGTCAGCCAGTCGTGGACGGACGAGCGGATGATGCCGCCGCCCCTGCGTCCCTGGCCGGTGATGACCAGGACGGACCTCATGCCCCGCATCTGGCACCGCATCAGGAAACCACGCAGCTGGTCCTCGGCCTCGAACCGGCCAAAGCCGTGCAGGTCGATGCGGGCCTCGATGGGGTCGCGTTCGCGCGACAGGCGACGCTGGCGGCGCGGCTCCAGCTCTTCGGGCACGGCGCGCGGGCGCATGGCGGCGGTGGAAGGGGCCTGGGGCAGGCCCAGGGGCCCAAGCGCGCCGCTGGCCGCCGGACGGGGCGCGGCGGGCGGGCGCTTCTTTCCGGCCACGCCGCGCGGGGTGGGGCTGGCCTCTGTCCCGGCCCCTGCCCCGGCCCCTGTCCCAGTCTCTGTCCCAGTCTCTGGCAGGATGGCGCCGGGGATGACACGCGCAGGCTTGCGCCGCGCGGGCGGGGTCACGGTCCCGGTCACCCGGGCCCAGATACGCCTGTCGTCGTCAGTAGGATCGCTGGGGCCCCGGCGCGCCACGTTCAGGGCTCGTCGTCATAGGTCGGGCCGGGCCCGGGCACATGGGCCAGCAGGTCGCCCGGCTGGCAGTCCAGCTCGCGGCACAGGGCGTCCAGGGTGGTGAAGCGGATGGCCCGGGCCTTGCCGGTCTTCAGGATCGACAGGTTGGCCACGGTCACGCCGACCCGATCGGCCAGCTCGGTCAGGGACATACGCCGTTCGGCAAGGATTCGGTCGAGTTGGACGCGGATGGCCATGACTAGCTCTTTAGGACCTCTGGATCAGATCGTCAGTTCGGATTCGCGGCGCAGGCGGGCACCCTCGCGAAAAATCTCGGCCAGGACAAAGACGATCAGGATGGAAAAGATCGGGGTCAGCAGGTCCTTCAGGCCCTGGGGATCCATGATGCCGGGCGCGACCAGGCGGGCGACCAGGCTCTGCACCACCCAGACGCCACCGGTAACCACGGCCAGGGTCAGGCCGATCCGGTGCAGGCGCTTGACGTTTTCCGGCTGGAAGGGATCGCCCACGGTCAGGGAGCGGATGATCTGGCGCAGGCTCTTCAGGATCAGCAGGAAGCCGGCGAAATAGGCGAATATGGCCCCGATGCCGAACAGCAGCAGCGGCCGCGACAGGGGAATCTGGCGTCCATCCGCGCCGTCAGAGGCGGTCAGGTTGAAGTTGTCGAGTGGAATGAAGATGCTGATGACAAAGCCGGCCAGCAAGAGGCCGGTGATCAGGGCCATCAGGACATAGGCCACGTCCAGGATCGTTTTCAGCAGGCGGGCCATGGAGCCGGAGCCAAAGGGACCCAGCTTGCGGGCTCCCAGTCGTTCGCCACCCGGTCCGGGGCGATCCATCCCGATCAGGCTCAGTTTCGGGAGGCGCATGGGGTCAGGTCTCGGTCTGGCGGTTCATCAAGAAGGGGCCGCGCGGGGCCGGCAGACCCTCACGCGGCATCTATCTTCGCGATCATTGGCGGGATCGTCAAAGTCCCTTCCGCCAGGGCCAAGATCAGAAGCCCTGCAGCAGGATGGCCAGGGCGGCGGCCGGCAGGCTGGCCAGCAGGCAGCCATTGATGACGGCGTGGCCATAGCGTTCCATGAAGAGGGAGGCTTTCATCGCTTGCATAACACATCTCCTTTGTGCACGGTTTTCGTGCATTTCTGTTGTGCCGCTGGATGGTTGTTTCGCCGTGACGGCTTTCGAAGAACGTTGCGGCCTCCGTTCTTGATAATGAAGATACGGATTGCCTCGGGAATTTGCACGTTACATATCGTTTAACGGTATTAAACTTCCGCAATCCACCGCAGGGGGCTATGGTCGCGTCATGAAACTCAAGCTGATCAAGGGGATGCGGCTGGTGGCCGCGACCCACAATCCGGGCAAGGCGCGCGAGATCGAAGCTCTGCTGGACGGAAATTACACGGTTGTCACCGCTGGCAGCTTGAACCTGCCCGAACCGGACGAGACCGAGAGCACCTTTGCCGGCAATGCCATGCTCAAGGCCCGCCATGCAGCCGCCGCCTCCGGCGAGGTCTGCCTGGCCGATGACTCCGGCCTGTCGGTGGCGGCGCTCGATGGCGCGCCCGGCATCTTCTCGGCCCGCTGGGCGGGGCCGGACAAGGACTTTGCCCTGGCCATGGGCAAGGTCGAGCAAAGGCTGGAGGAGGGCAATCACTCCGACCGGCGGGCCTGGTTCACCTCGGCCCTGGCCGTGGCCTGGCCCGAGGGCCCCTGTGTCGTGGTCGAGGGCCGGATCGAGGGCCAGGTCGTCTTCCCGCCGCGCGGCGATCGCGGCTTTGGCTATGACCCCATCTTC
>JAEYQX010000271.1 GCA_023409795.1 Pseudomonadota bacterium | reverse complement strand
ATGCCACCTCCCCCGCTGGCGCAGGGGAGGATA
Source organism: Pseudomonadota bacterium (assembly GCA_023409795.1). Taxonomy (GTDB): domain Bacteria; phylum Pseudomonadota; class Alphaproteobacteria; order Caulobacterales; family Caulobacteraceae; genus Brevundimonas. The sequence goes on along the minus strand of JAEYQX010000271.1, from coordinate 3,994 downwards.
AAACACCAACCGTCATCCTCCGGCTTGACCGGAGGGCCCACGGCCAGTCCACGCGCCCCGCCTGCCCCTGCCCCCCGTCACATAACATTGACACAGGCGAAGGGCGCTGGGCGGGTTAATCTGGGGCCATGACCCAGCGCCCCGCCATCCTGATCATGCAGCGGCACCTTGGCCCGCTGAGTGCCTTTCTCGAAGGCAGCTACGACGTCTATCGCTTCTGGGAAGGCCCGCCCGTCGAGGCGGCACCCGACATCCGTGCCCTGGTCGTTACCAGCGAGTTCGAGGTGGACAAGGCCCTGGTCGAGCGCCTGCCGAACCTGGACCTGATCGCCTGCTTCGGGGCCGGATACGAGGGCATCGACGTGGCCTGGTGCCGGGCGCGGAACATCGCCGTCACCAATGCGCCCGACATCAATCACGAGGATGTGGCGGACCACGCCATCGGCCTGATCCTGGCGGCCCGTCGCCGGATCCTGGAAGGCGACCGGCTGATCCGGGCAGGTGAATGGGCCCCCGAGACGCGGCACCTGACCCCCTCCCTGGGTGGCCAGACCCTGGGCATCGTCGGCCTGGGGGCGATCGGCAGCGCCATTGCCCGCCGCGCCGAAGCCATGCGGATGAAGGTCCAGTGGTGGGGCCCGCGTGACAAGCCCGCCGCCTGGCCCCGCGCTGACAGCCTGATCGACCTGGCCCGGGCCGCCGATATCCTGGTCGTCGCCTGCCGGGCGGACGAGACCAACCGCGGCATGATCTCGGCCCCTGTGCTGGAAGCGCTGGGGCCGTCGGGGCTGCTGGTCAATATCGCGCGCGGCCAGATCGTCGACGAGACCGCCCTGGTCACTGCCCTGAAAAAGGGCCAGGTCGGCGGCGCGGCCCTGGATGTCTTCGAGACCGAGCCGACGGCCGCCGAGCGCTGGCGCGACGTGCCAAATACGGTCCTGACGCCCCACACGGCCGGGGCGACCACGGAATCAGTCCAGTCCATGCTGATGCTGCTGATCCAGAATCTGGGGGCCCATTTTGCCGGAGAGCCGCTCCTGACCCCGGTTCAGGACGGATAAGGGCACGATCCGTGCCGTCTGGGCCGGCCAAGACCTTCAAATGGGCCAGAAAACTGCTTGCATAATCGTATAAAGATATCTTTATATGACCCATGACCTTGACGGCAGACCAGACTGTAGAGGCGCTTCGCGCCGCCGGTGAACCGACCCGCTTGCGCGTCCTGTCCCTGCTCGCCGCCGAAGAGCTGTCGGTCATGGAGTTGTCGCGGGTTCTGGACCAAAGCCAGCCGCGTGTCTCGCGCCATCTTAAGCTGATGGCCGATGCCGGGCTGATCGAACGCTTTCCCGACGGGGCCCGCGTCTTCTACCGCCTGTCGCATGACGCCCAAGCCCGGCTGCTGATCGACACAGTCCTGGACATCCTCGACGACACCGAGGGTGAGGCCGACCACCGCCGCCTGGAGGAAGTGCGTCAGGAACGCGCCATCGAGGCCGCCCGCTATTTCGAGCAGGTCGCGCCCCAGTGGGACCAGATGCGATCCCTCTATGTCTGCGAAACCGATGTCGAGGCCGCCATCGAGCGCGCCGCCGGGCCGGGCCCGTTCGAGCGTGTCGTGGACCTGGGCACCGGCTCGGGGCGGATGCTGACCCTGTTCGGCAAGAAGGCCCGGATGTCGGTCGGCCTGGATCTCAGCCAGAACATGCTGAACATCGCCCGCGCCAATGTCACCCGCGCCGGGCTGGACAAGGTCGAGCTGCGCCACGGCGACATCTTCTCGACCCGCCTGCCCGTGGGCAGTGCCGACCTGGTCATCGTCCACCAGGTCCTGCACTTCCTGACCGACCCGGCCGCCGCCGTGGCCGAGGCCGCGCGCCTGGTCATGCCGGGCGGCCGCCTGCTGATCATCGACTTTGCGCCTCACCAGTTCGAGCGCCTGCGCGATGAGCACCAGCACCGTCGCCTGGGCTTTGCCGACGAGGAGATCCAGGACTGGATGACGGCCGCGGGCCTGACCTCGGCCCCGCCCATCGCCCTGGCGCCCGACACCGAAGGCCTGACCGTTCACATCTGGACCGGCGAGCGCGTCGATCCCAATGCCCGAAAGAGCGTCTGACATGGCTCCTTCCTCCCTCGCCGAAGCCCGCGCCCTGCTGCTCAGCCCCTTGGGCCCCGTGGCCCGTGCGGGGAACAGCAAGAACCCTGTCAACGTCTCGTTCGAGTTCTTTCCGCCCAAGTCGGACGAGGCCGAGGCCAATCTGTGGAAGGCCATCCGTCGCCTGGAGCCGCTGAATCCGGCCTTTGTGTCGGTGACCTATGGTGCGGGCGGTTCGACCCGTGAACGCACGCACCGCACGGTCCAGCGCATCATCACCGAAACCTCGTTGCGCCCCGCCGCCCATCTGACCTGCGTCGAGGCCTCGCGCGCCGAAGTGGACGAGGTGATCGAGGGCTACAAGTCCATCGGCGTCGACCATATCGTGGCCCTGCGCGGTGACCCGCCGGGCGGCAACGGTATCGGCGGGGTCTATACGCCGCGGGCCGATGGCTATGCCAACGCCACCGAACTGGCCCGCGCCATCCAGTCGGTCGGCGGCTTCGACATCACCGTCGGGGCCTATCCCGAGAAACATCCCGAAAGTCCGTCGATCGAACACGATCTGCGCGTTCTGAAGGAAAAGCAGGATGCTGGTGCCACCCGCGCCGTGACCCAATTCTTCTTTGATCTGGACGCCTTCCTGCGTTTCCGCGATCAGGTGCGGGCGGCGGGCATCACGCTGAAGCTGATCCCCGGCATCATGCCGGTGTCGAACTTCGCCGGGCTGCAGCGCATGACCTCGGCCTGTGGTGCCGCCCTCCCCGACTGGCTGGCGGCGCACTTCGACGGGCTGGATAACGACCCCGAAACCCGCAAGCTGATCGCCGCCTCTGTCGCCGCCGAAACCTGCGCCCGCCTTCAGGAAGAGGGCTTCGAGGACTTCCACTTCTATACCCTGAACCGCGCCGACTTGGTCTATGCCATCTGCCGTGTTCTGGGCGTGCGCGAACAAAAGGCTGCTTGAGTTATGGCTCTGACCCGCTCCGAACGTATCGCCGCCCTGCACAAGGCAGCCAGGGAACGCATCCTGGTTCTGGACGGCAGTTGGGGCGTGATGATCCAGCGTCGCGATCTGACGGAAGAGGATTTCCGTGGCGAGCGCTTTGCCGGTCACAACCACCCGCAAAAGGGCAACAACGATCTTCTGATCCTGACCCGCCCGGACATCGTCGCAGACCTGCACGATGTCTATTATTCGGTCGGCGCGGACATCTCCGAGACCAACACCTTCTCGGCCACCACCATCGCCCAGGCCGATTACGGGCTGGAAGATGCGGTCTATGACCTGAACTATGAGGGCGCGCGCATCGGGCGCGAGGTCGCGGACCGCTGGACCGAGAAAGAACCGCATAAGCCGCGCTTCGTCGCCGGTGCCATCGGCCCGACCAACCGGACCCTATCGCTCAGCCCCGATGTGAACGATCCGGGCTACCGTGCTGTTTCCTATGACGAAGTTTACAACGCCTACAAACAGCAGGCCAAGGCCCTGCACGACGGCGGCGTGGACCTGTTCCTGATCGAGACCGTCTTCGACACCCTGAACTGCAAGGCCGCGATCAAGGCCGTGAAGGACCTTGAGGACGAGGGCTATGAGCCCCTGCCCATCTGGATTTCCGGCACCATCACCGACCGTTCGGGGCGCACCCTGTCGGGCCAGACCGCCGAGGCCTTCTGGAACTCCATCCGTCACGCCAAGCCGTTTGCTGTCGGCTTCAACTGTGCGCTGGGTGCAGAACTGATGCGCCCGCACATTGCCGAACTGAGCCGCGTGGCCGACACCCTTGTCAGTGCCTATCCGAACGCCGGCCTGCCCAATGCCATGGGCCAGTATGACGAACAGCCCCACGAGACCGGCCACTTCATCGAGGAATGGGCCAAATCGGGTCTGGTCAACAT
>JAEYQX010000263.1 GCA_023409795.1 Pseudomonadota bacterium | reverse complement strand
CTTCGCCGCGGCCCAGGTCGACGATGACGTTGCCGTACTCGACCCGCTTGACCGTGCCGTTGACGATTTCGCCAACGCGGTCTTTGAACTCTTCATACTGGTTGGCGCGTTCCGCTTCGCGCACCTTGCCGGTCACGACCTGGCGGGCCATCTGGGTCTGGACGCGGCCAAACTCGAACGGCGGCAGGTGCTCGATGTATTCCTTGCCGACAAAGGCTTCCGGATCGCGCTTGGAGGCGTCGCGCAGGCGCACCATGGCGCTGTCGTTGAACTCTTCCAGCTCGTCTTCCGGCGACCAGTCGTCTTCCACCACCGTGGTGTGACGGGTCAGGCTCAGCTCGCCGGTCTTGTGGTCGATCTTGGCGCGGATGTCGTGGTGCGCGCCATAGCGCGACTTGGCACCCTTCTGGATCGCCTCCTCGATCGCCTCGATGACGATTTCCTTGTCGATGTTCTTTTCACGCGCGACGGCGTCGGCGATCGAAAGCAGTTCGAGGCGGTTGGCAGAAATACCGGTGACGGCCATCAGGCTTTGTCCTTGGTGGGGGTCGGGTTGTTCGTATCATCTTCGGCCTCGCCCTCGGGCAGGCCATCGTCTTCGGGTTCGCCGCGTTCAACGCGCAGGGCGGCCCCGCGCTTCAGAAGCTCGTCCGTCAGGACCAGCTTGGCATCGGCCAGCCATTCGAACGGGATCAGGGCGGTGTCTTCCTCGCCGTCCAGGTCGATGGCGATATTGTCGCCCTCGGTCCCGGCCAGGATGCCCTTGAAGCGCTTGCGGCCCTCGACCATGCGGTCGGTTTCCAGCCGGGCCTCAAGGCCTTCGAACAGGTCGAAGTCGATCAGGCGCGTCAGCGGGCGGTCGATGCCGGGCGAGGACACTTCCAGCAGGTATTCACCGGCGATCGGATCGGCGGCATCCAGGACCTCGGACACGGCGCGCGACAGGCGGGCGCATTCCTCGACAGAGATGTCGTGGTCCTTGATCCGCTCGGCCATGATCTGCAGGCGGCGACGCACGGTGCCACCCATCAGACGCACGCGCACGATGGCCAGCCCCAGGCTTTCGGCCACGGGGTCGATCAGGTCGAGCAGGGCGCGGTCTTCAGCGGTTTTTGCGCGCAAGGCTAACAGTCCAAAACAAAAGCGGCGGTCCATCGGGCCGCCGCTTGAACAACGACGCCGTTGGACGTCGGTCTAACGATGTGAGCGGTCATATAGGCCAAACCGCCTCCTGTGTCAGCCCCTTATCGGGCATGACCATGTTTCGTCTTGCTATCCACCCGCGTTCGGCCACAGTGTTCAGCTATGCGCCCTGCCCGCCTCAAGCTGCTGGTCTTCATCGCTGGCGTCGCCATGATGGTCCTGGGGGCCCATGTGGATGTGCCCATGCATCCGGTGCCCATGACCTTGCAAAGCCTTGCCGTCTTGCTGGCCGGACTTTGGCTCGGCCCCGTTTGGGGCGGCCTCGCCGTCATCACCTATCTTGGCCTTGCCCTAGTGGGCCTGCCCGTCCTGGCCGAAGGTGCCCATGGCCTTAGCCCCTTCATCGGGGCCACAGCAGGCTATCTCTACGGCTTTATTCTGCTCGCCGCCCTGGCAGGTCTCTTGGCCGGGCAGCAGAAGGCCCGCCACCCCGTGGTCGGGATCGCGGGCCTGTTTGGACTTCATCTGGTCCTGCTGACCATGGGCAGCGTCTGGCTCAGCACCCGCATCGGCCCTGGCCCCGCCTTGGAAGCAGGCTTTGCACCCTTCCTCATCGGAGCCTTGGTCAAGTCGGCGGTCGGCTGGGCCATCTGGCGCGATAGCCTGAAACGCGTGGCTAAACCCGTTTGAACTGGATGAAGATGGGGTCGGTGTCGCCCAGCTTCTTTTCCTCGTAGCGCGTCACAAAGTGGTCGGCGGGCGGCACGAACCAGTCCTCGCCTTCCGTCTCGATCCGCTCCAGGCCCTCGGTACGGGCCAGGCGCTCCAGGGCCCATTCGGCATAGTCGAACCAGTCGGTGACAAAGCGCACCACACCGCCCGGCTTCAGCAGGCGGGCGATTTCCTGTGCGGTCTCATCCTGCAGGAAGCGGCGCTTGTTGTGGCGGGCCTTGTGCCAGGGGTCGGGGAACAGGATCATCACCCGGTCCAGCGAGGCGTCCGGCAGGGCCGACATGACGGCGCGGGCGTCGTCGGCGTGCAGGCGCACGTTCTCAAGGCCGCCCTCCTCGACATGGCGCAGGGCCGAGGCCACGCCGTTCAGGAAGGGCTCGCAGCCGATCATCAGGGCCTGGGGATGCTGGCTGGCCTGGTGGGCCAGGTGCTCGCCGCCGCCAAAGCCGATCTCCAGCCAGGCCTCGGTGGCCTCCGGCATCAGGGCGGCGGGGTTGATCGGGCCCTTTGCCGGGTCCGGCACGGCGATGCGCGGCATCAGGGTGTCGAACAGGGCCGCCTGGCGGGCCTTGATCGGACGCGACTTGATCCGGCCAAACGAGCGCAGCGGGCCATTGGGCCTGGCCCAGTCGGGGCGGTCGGTCTCGGTCTCAGTCTCGGACAGGGGGGCGTCGGGCGTGTCAGTCATGGCCGCGCTCCTACCCCCATCAGGGGCCACAGGTAAAGCCGATCAGCCCCAGGGACCGCGACGCACCGCCGGCTGTTCCGGCGTCGTGGGCACGCTGGTCGAGCTCGCCGCCGGGCCGGGACGGGCAGTGTCCCAGGCCCCGCGCGCGGCCGGGGCGGGCGGCACGTCGACGGGTGCAGACGGGCGGCCCATGCCCATGCGAGTGCCCAGCTCCATCAGGGCGCGGACACGGTTGCTGGTGGCCGGGTGGGTCGAGAACAAGCTGTCGGCCCCCTTCCCGTTCAGCGGGTTGATGATGAACATATGGGCCGTGGCCGGATTGCGCTCGGCCGGGGCGTTGACGGCCCCGCGGGCATAGGCCTCAATCTTCTGCAGGGCTGAGGCCAAAGCCTGGGGATCGCCGGCGATCTCGGCCCCCACGCGGTCGGCCTCGTATTCACGGGTGCGGCTGATGGCCATCTGCACCAGGCCCGCCGCCATCGGGGCCAGGAACATCAGGGCCAGGGTGCCAATCATGCCGCCCGGCCGCTCGCGATCATCACCGCCGCCAAAGAACAGGGCAAAATTGGCCAGCATGGCGATGGCACCGGCCACCGTGGCCGTGACCGTCATGGTCAGGGTGTCGCGGTTCTTCACGTGGGCCAGCTCGTGCGCCATGACCCCGCGCACCTCCTCGCGGGTCAGCATGTCCAGAAGGCCCGTCGTCGCCGCCACCGCCGCGTTCTGGGGATTGCGGCCCGTGGCAAAGGCATTGGGCTGGTCATTGGGGATGATGGTAATGTTGGGGATCGGCATCCCCGCGTCACGCGCCATCTGCTTGGTATCGGCCACATAGGCCCGCACCACCGCATTGGGATGGGTCTCGTCCACCGGCTGGGCCTTGTACATCTTCAGGACGATCTTGTCGGCGTTCCAGTAGCTGAACAGGTTCATCGCCGCGGCCGCCGCCAGGGCGATCATCATGCCCGGACCGCGCCCGATCATGTAGCCGATCCCCATGAACAGGGCGGTCATGACGGCCAGCAGGGCAAAGGTCTTCAGATGGTTCATGGCGTGACAGGACAGTCTGGGGTGGCGAATGGATCTGAAGCCTCTATTTGAGCAAGACTTAACCCGCTCTCAAGGCCAGCCTCCTGTGACCGAACAGCCCACCCCCGCCCCCACTGACGCCGAGACCGAAGCCCCGGTCTATAATTCGGACATCCCCCACGCCACGCCCCAGCGGCCCCTCAGCGAGGTGGCCCGCCGTGCCCTGCTGGAAGCGGCCGAGCGCCGGGCCGCGGCGGCAGACCTGGCCCTGGCCGAGGAACACGGCGGTCCGCGCGGGCCCGAGCCCACCCGCTATGGCGACTGGGAAAAGAAGGGCCTGGCAATCGACTTCTGAGGCCTGGCCGCGTTATTCGCGTAACGGGGGAATATTGAACGCTGCCGGTTAATTGGCATTAGATTTGTGCCGAAACCTAAGGAGCGTCTTCATGAAGCTTGCCCTTTTTGCCCTTGCAGGCGCGTCCCTGGTCACCGCCGGGGCGGCCGAGGCCTATCAGGCCGATCCCCGTTTCAATGCCGCCTCGGGCTACAGCCGCGGCTATGTCACGCAAGGCACCCCCGTCCCTGCCTATAACCAGGGGCGGGTGCAGTCCTGGTACAGCGACACCGGCTGGCAGCCGGGGATGTCGGCGCTTGGGGCCTATGGCTACGGCTATGGCTATGGCGGCGCGGGGGCCTGGCCGCCGGTGATCGTCGCCGCCCCCTATCCCGGTGCGATCTACAGCCAGCCCGCCTACCAGGTGCAGCGCTCCCAGCCCCTTGGCTATGTGGTCGACGGCTATGGCCGCTATCCGTGGAGCCGCACCGCCGTCCATGGCCAGGCCCACAGCGGCGGACACGGGCACGGCTGCAACTGTGGCCAGACCCATGCTCAGGGGCCGGCACCCCAGCCGGTTCACTACAGCGCCGCCCCCGTTCACGTGCGCCAGCCGCCCATCCATGTGCAGTCGCCGCCAATCCACGTCGAGGCGGCCCAGGTCCACGTCGCCCCGCCGACGGTCGAGGTGGCCCCACCCCGCATCCATTATGACCAGGGCTATTTCGCCGTCCCGGCCGACACGCCCCCTCCGCCTCCACCGCCCTCGCCCACCGAGCGGCCCTATCTGCAGGAGCCGGGCGAGCGCGGCTGATCGGCACCCTTCTGCCGAACGAAAAAACGGCGGCCCGCAAAGTCCGCCGTTTCCTGTTTCACGTGAAGCCCGCCCGGGCCCTGGATCAGACCAGGGCAATCTCGGCGGCAATCGCCTGGGCGGCAGCCCGCGGGTCTACCTGGGCCGTGATCGGTCGGCCCCCCACCAGATGGGTCGCGCCGGCCTGCAGGGCCGAGGCCGGGGTCGCAGCCCGGGCCTGATCGTCCAGGGCCGCACCGCCGGGGCGTACGCCCGGCGTCACGATCAGGAAGTCCTCGCGCCCGGCAGCCCGGGCCAGCTCACGCACGCGCGCCGCCTCATGCGGGCTGGACACCACCCCGTGGATGCCGGCCTCCAGCGCCTGCTGCACCCGATGCTCGACCAGCCGGGCGGCATCCAGGCTGTGGTCATCGGCCCTCAGGTCCTCGTCGGTCAGGCTCGTCAGGACGGTGACGCCCAGAATCTTCAGGTCAGAGCCCGCCGCCCCGCGCGCCGCCGCCTGCATAACCTGGGGCCGGGCATGGACGGTCAGGAGGTCGCAGCCCGCCCCCGCCAGGACCGCCGTCGCCTTCTCCACCGTCGCGCCGATGTCGTGCAGCTTCCAGTCCAGGAAGACCTGGGCCCCCGACGCCTTCAGCTCGCGCGCCAGGTCCATGCCGTCCGAGGCAAACAGCTGCAGGCCCACCTTGTAGAAGCCCACCGCATCCCCGATCCGCTCGACCAGGGCGCGGGCCGCGTCGGTCGTCGGCACGTCCAGAGCACAGATGACGCGCGGGTCAAACGGGCGATTGGCGAGGTCAGGGCGACGAACTTCGGACATTTTGCGATCTCGTGCGGGTTGCAGGCGCGCGCGGATCACCTGATAGGAGTTTCCTCAGGGGTCGCGGGCGGGCGGCTGATTTTCTGGTGAGGCGATGCGATGAACGCGAGCGAATTGGGTGTCAACCTTTTCGTGACCCTGTTTGCCCTGCTGGACCCGATCGGCAACCTGCCGATCTTTGCGGCGGCCACGGTCGGGGCGACCCTGCGCCAGCGCGCATCGGTGTCCTTCTTCATCTGCGCTTTCGCCTTTGTCTTCCTGCTGTTCTTCCTGTTCACGGGCCTGGGCCTGCTGCAGTTCTTCGGCATTTCGCTGGCGGCCTTCCGCATCGCGGGTGGCATCCTGCTGCTGTTCCTGGGCCTGGACATGGCCCGCGAAGACTTCCTCAAGATGTTCGCCGATACCGACATCACCCACGACAAGAACGACGTGCGTGGCTATGCGCGGCGCCGCTTCCAGCGCCTGGTCGTGCCTTTTGCCATCCCGCTGATGATCGGGCCGGGGGCCATCTCGGCGGTCATCATCAATGCCGGTGAAGCGGCCAAGCTGGGCCCGGTCGGCACGGCCTGGTCGGTCGGGGCCATTGCCGCGGCCTGCGTCGTCGCCATGATCTGCTTCTCGATGACCGGCTGGCTCAGCCGCATCCTGGGCGAGGTCGGCATGGCCATCATCGTGCGCGTCCTGGGCCTGATCCTGTGCGCCCTGGCCATCCAGTTCATCCTGATGGGCCTGGGCGAGGCCCTGCCCGGCATGATCTCGACCGGGGTCACCACCCCCTACCCGTCCGGCAGCTGACGCCCGGACAGCA
>JAEYQX010000171.1 GCA_023409795.1 Pseudomonadota bacterium | reverse complement strand
CAGCTTCTCCAGCACATCGCTGTCGATCTGGACGTGGCGCGCGGCATCGTCGAGGCGCGTCAGGGCAGCGTCCAGGATGTTCGGATTGGGCATGATTATTCCAACGCCTCTGCGATTCTACAGGTCTTGGTTGCAGCGCGGACCGCTCCAGGCCGCGATACGCGCACGTCGCTGCCACAAGGGTCCGGTCCAGATCAAGGGCTTTCGGCGCAAATCGAGACCAAGGTCGGGCCGGCGCGCCCCCTTGCACCGCCCGAGCCTGCGCCCTTGAAACCGCAACAGTGCTGATTACTTAATGCGGCGAAAACGGAGACAATGCCCATGACCCGCAGCGTCATCAGCCGCCAGCCGCTCAGCCACCCGTGGCAGGGGTTCGACCCCTTCCTGTTTGCCGTCCATCACCTGGACCACTATCCGGCCGGCGACGGCCAGCTGGGCATCCGGCCCCAGGACCGGGCTGGCGAAGGCCAGGGCTGGCAGATGTATCATGGCGAGCGGGTGCCGGGCTTTCCGGCCCATCCGCACCGGGGCTTCGAGACCGTGTCCATCGTGCTCAGGGGCTTTATCGACCACGCCGATTCCCTGGGCGTGGCGGCCCGCTATGGCCAGGGCGACGTCCAGTGGCTGACCACCGGTGCCGGGATCGAGCACGGCGAGATGTTCCCCCTGGTCAACACCGATGGCCCCAATACGCTTGAGCTGTTCCAGATCTGGCTGAACCTGCCGCCCGAGGGCAAGTCGGCCCAGCCCGCCTTTGACATGTTCTGGGCCGAGGACCTGCCGGCGGTCGAGCAGGACGGGGCGCGGGTCAGCGTCATCGCCGGCCCCTTTGGCGCGGTCCAGCCCCTGGCGCCGCCCCCTGCCTCATGGGCAGCCCGGGCCGACAGCCACCTGGCCATCTGGCTGATCGACCTGGAGCCGGGCGGCCGGATCGATCTGCCCACCGCCCCCGCCGGGGTCCTGCGCCGCGCCTATGTCTATGAAGGCACCGTAAGCGTCGACGGCACGGCCCAGCCGCCCGCCCACCTGCTGGACCTGGACCCGACACAAGGGGCGCGCCTCAGCAATGAGGCCGAGGTGCCGGTGCGCCTGCTGGTGCTGCAGTCGCGGCCGATCGGTGCGCCGGTCGTGGCGCGCGGTCCCTTTGTCCTGAACACCAGCCAGCAGATGCTCGAGACCATAAGCCATTACCAGAGCGGCGGTTTTGGCCCCTGGCCCTGGCCCAGCCGCGCCCAAACCCATGGCGATGAGGGCCGCTTCATCCGCTATCCGGACGGCCGCCGCCGGGGCCCGCCCGGGACATAGGGGGGCTGGAACCGCGAACGGACAGGTCGCGCTGTGACTTGCACGTATAAGCATATCTTTATATGTCTTTGGCCATCGCATCATTCAGGAGCCGTTCCGTGGCCCGTACCTCCTTCCAGTTCACCTCCGAGAGCGTCTCGGAAGGTCACCCTGACAAGGTTGCCGACCAGATTTCCGACGCCATCGTCGATCTCTTCCTGTCGAAAGACCCCGAGGCCCGCGTTGCCTGTGAAACCCTGACCACCACCCAGCTGGTGGTGCTGGCCGGCGAGATCCGCGGCAAGGGCATCTGGGAAGACGGCAAGTGGGTCGGCAATATCAAGCAGGAGATCGAGGAGACCGTCCGCCGCGTCGTCCGCGAGATCGGCTATGAGCAGGACGGCTTCCACTGGGAGAAATTCATCTTCCAGAACAACCTGCACGGCCAGTCGGCTGACATCGCCGTGGGCGTGGACTCGACCGAGACCAAGGACGAGGGCGCGGGCGACCAGGGCATCATGTTCGGCTATGCCTCGAACGAGACGCCGGAACTGATGCCGGCCACCCTGGCCTACAGCCACGCCATCCTGAAGAAGCTGTCGGAAATCCGCCACGCCGGCGGCTCGATCCTGGAGCCGGATGCCAAGGCCCAGGTCACCCTGCACTACGAGAACGGCAAGCCGGTCCGCGCCACCTCGATCGTGGTCTCGACCCAGCACGCTGCGGGCAAGAAGGACGAGGTCGAGGCCGTTGTCCGTCCGGTCGTCGAAAGCGTCCTGCCGGCCGACTTCATCACCAATGAGACCGTGTGGCACATCAACCCGACCGGCATCTTCGAGATCGGTGGCCCGGACGGCGACAGCGGTCTGACCGGCCGCAAGATCATCGTCGACACCTATGGCGGTGCCGCCCCGCACGGCGGCGGTGCCTTCTCGGGCAAGGACCCGACCAAGGTTGACCGTTCGGCCGCCTATGCCGCGCGCTATCTGGCCAAGAACGTGGTGGCCGCCGGCCTGGCCGAGCGCTGCACCATCCAGCTGTCCTACGCCATCGGCGTGGCCCAGCCGCAGTCGGTCCACGTCGACCTGCACGGCACCGGCAAGATCGACCCGGCCATCCTCGAGAAGAAACTGCCGGCCCTGATCGGCGGGGCCACCCCCCGCTCGATCCGCGAGAAGCTGGGCCTCAACAAGCCGATCTATGAGCGCACCGCCAAATACGGCCACTTCGGCCGCGAGCCCGAGGCCGACGGCGGCTTCAGCTGGGAGCGCACCGACCTGGTCGACGAGCTCAAGGCCCTGGCCTGATACCGGCCCGGAGGCTGGCCGCCCGGCCCGCCTCCCCCCGCCTTTCAGGGGCATCGCAGCTTCGCCTGCGGTGCCCCTTTCGTCTATCCGGGGCCTGGAACACAATCATGCCCTTGCATCCCGGGGCATCTGGTTCTTAAAGCGCCCCAGAATATGACTGTGTGACACGCCCTCCCCCGCGTCTCTCTGGAAGGATCAACCGACCCATGACCTCGCCCGCCCCCAAGAAAGTCGTCCTCGCCTATTCGGGCGGGCTGGACACCTCGATCATCCTGAAGTGGCTGCAGACCGAGTATGGTGCTGAAGTCATCACCTTCACCGCCGACCTGGGCCAGGGCGAAGAACTGGCTCCGGCCAAGGAAAAGGCGCTGAAGCTCGGCATCAAGCCGGAAAACATCTTCATCGACGACCTGCGCGAGGAGTTCGTGCGCGACTTCGTCTTCCCGATGTTCCGCGCCAATGCCCTGTATGAGGGCCAGTACCTGCTGGGCACCTCGATCGCCCGCCCGCTGATCGCCAAGCGCCAGATCGAGATCGCCCGCCAGCTGGGCGCCGACGCCGTCTGCCACGGCGCCACCGGCAAGGGCAACGACCAGGTCCGCTTCGAGCTGGGCTACTATGCCCTGAACCCCGACATCCACGTCATCGCCCCGTGGCGCGAGTGGAACTTCAAGTCGCGCGAAGCCCTGCTGGAGTTCGCCGAGAAGCACCAGATCCCCATCTCCAAGGACAAGCGCGGCGAGGCCCCCTTCTCGGTCGACGCCAACCTGCTGCACTCCTCGTCGGAGGGCAAGGTCCTGGAAGACCCGGCGGTCGAGGCCCCCGAGTTCGTCCACCAGCGCACCATCTCGCCGGAAGCCGCCCCGGACCAGCCGACCGTCATCACCATCGGCTTTGAAAAGGGCGACGCCGTCTCGATCAATGGCGAGGCCATGAGCCCGGCCACCCTGCTGACCGCCCTGAACCAGTATGGCCACGACAACGGCATCGGCCGCCTGGACCTGGTCGAAAACCGCTTCGTCGGCATGAAGTCGCGCGGCGTCTATGAGACCCCCGGTGGTACCATCCTGCTGGCTGCCCACCGCGGCATCGAGTCCATCACCCTGGACCGCGGCGCCATGCACCTGAAGGACGAGCTGGCCGTCAAGTATGCCCACCTGGTCTACAACGGCTTCTGGTTCTCGCCCGAGCGCGAGATGCTGCAGGCCGCCGTCGACAAGTCGCAGGAAAAGGTCTCGGGCACCGTCACGGTCAAGCTCTACAAGGGCAATGTCACCGTCATCGGCCGCGAGAGCGAGAACAGCCTGTATGACCAGGACCTGGTGACCTTCGAGGAAGGCGTCCAGGCCTATGACCACAAGGACGCCGCCGGCTTCATCAAGCTGAACGCCCTGCGCCTGCGGGTGCTGGCCAAGCGCGACGCCCGCACCAAGGGCTGATCGCCAAGCCTGAACACGGCCGGGTGACCTTGGCGTCCCCGGCCGTTTTTCTTGCCCGGCGTGACAATCATAGGTTGTTGTCTTGCGCCAGGGCCTGCACAGTGCCAAGTATCGCCACTCTTCGTCGGCCAGCCGGTTCTTCGGGTCTGTCCGCCTTTTCAAAGGACTGCCCATGTCTCGCATGATGATCGCTGCCGCCGCTGCCAGCCTGGCCCTGGCCTCCATCGGCCCGGCCCTGGCCCAGGACGCCCCCAACGCGACTGCCCAGGCCCCGGCGGCCGAGGCCCCCCAGGGTGCCCCGGTGATGAACCCGGCCGACCAGGCCTTCCAGGAACAGGGCACCGCCTTCGAGGCCGAAACCCGCCAGATGGGCGTCGAGCTGCAGGCCGTGATGGAAGACGCCGCCCTGGACAACGCCGCCAAGACCGAGCGCACCAATGCCATCCTGGACCGCTACCAGCCGCGCTTTGACGCCTTTGCCGGCGTGCTGAAGGCCTATCTGACCGAGCTGGCCAACCGCCCCGAGCGCACGGCCGAGCGCGAGCAGATCCTGGCGGCGGCCGAGTCGGCCCCGGCCCAGCTGTCGGCGGCCCCCAACGCCATCCGCACCAGCATCCAGCAGGCCCTCACCGCCCCGGCGACCCCGCCCGCTGCCGCCACGCCGCAATAAGCCGCATCCACCAACCCATCCCCATACCGTCATCTTCCGGCTTGACCGGAGGATGACGGAAGCAATCGACGCAAGACGGCTCATCAACACTAAAAGCGAATACAGCCTTTTTTCTTTGGCTTGACCGCCCCCGGTCTTGGCGACATGAGCGACCGGTGATGTCCAGCCTCCCCGTCGATCCCCAGCTCTATGTCGCCTTCCTGGGCATCATGGCCGTGATGGCGGTGACGCCCGGCCCGGCCAATATCTTTGCCGTGGCCACAGGCATGGAGCGCGGCAAGGCGGCGGCCCTGACGGCGGTGGCCGGCATGAACCTGGCGACCCTGGTCTGGTTCGGCGCAGCGGCCCTGGGCCTGGGCGCGCTGGTCGCTGCCTTCCCCCAGGTGTTCCGGCTGATCGCGGTCCTGGGGGCCCTCTATGTCGCCTGGCTGGGGCTGAAGGCCTTGCTGCGGGCCCTGCGCCCGGCGCAGGGGGCCCTGGCCCTGTCCGCTACCCGCCACGGCTCCAGCGCCCTGCGCGACGGCTTCATGGTCCAGATCGCCAATCCCAAGGCCATCCTCTTCTTTACCGCCGTCCTGCCGCCCTTCCTCGACATCAGGCGCGCCCTGGGGCCCCAGCTCAGCCTGTTTGCCGTGGCCACGGTTGGCCTCGATATCATCAGCATGAGCCTCTATGCCCTGGGCGGGGCCGCCCTGGCGGCGCGGATGGCCCACCCCCGGTTCCAGCGCGGCTTCAGCGTCTTTGTCGGCGTCCTGCTGCTGTTGGCTGCCAGCCTGATCGCCCTGCGCCTGTTTGCCTGAGCGGGCACGGCACCGGGTCGATTGAACCAGAGACGTTCACGTGCCGTTCAGATCACACCGCTTTAAGATAGGACATTAGGAGAAACCTCGATGACTGCTCTCAAGAGAACTCCGGTCCTGGCCGCCCTGGCCGTGACCCTTGCCCTGGGTGCCTGCGCCACAGCCACCCCGTACCAGCCCGCGGGCCTGCACGGCGAGCGCGGCGGCTATGCCGAACAGCGACTGGAAGCCGATCGCTACCGTGTCTCCTTCGCCGGCAACTCGATCACCTCGCGCGACCAGGTCGAGATGTCCCTGCTGCTGCGCTCGGCCGAGCTGACGGTCCAGAACGGTTATGACTGGTTCAGCACCGTGACCCGCGCCACCGACCGCGACACCCGCTTCTATACCCAGCCGGACCCCTTCTACTACAACCGCTATGGTCCCTACTGGGGTCCGTCGTGGCGCTTCTATCGCCGCGGCTACTGGAGCAACTGGGACCCCTACTGGTCGCGTGACCGCGACATCCGCCAGGTCGACCGCTATGAGGCCACCGCCGAGATCATCATGGGCCGCGGTCCCAAGCCGGCCAATGACGTCAACGCCTTCGACGCCCGCGAGGTGATCAGCAACCTCGGCCCGCGCGTCATCCGCCCGGCCCCCTAGGGCCAGCCGACAGGTCAGATACAGGAATGCCCGCCCCGGTCACCGAGGCGGGCGTTTTTTTTCTGCCTTGGTCGCGCGCCTTGCGGCCTATCCGACGCGCGGCATCTTCAGGCGCCGCTTGTTGGAATGGGTCTCGGGTGCCGTGCCCAGGGCCTCGGGCACCTCGCCCTTGAAGTAGAACCTCTGCCAGGCCTCCTTGGCCGCGGCCGGGTCGCCACTGGCCAGGCGCGTGTTGAAGTCGGTGCGCGCCCGGTTCCAGGCCTCGAACTGGCCCTTCATCGCCGGGTTGGATTCCAGCGAGCGGATCACCGGCTCGAAGGCCTCCACCTTGCGGTGCTCGATCGGCAGGATGAAGCAGAAGGGCTCGCCCTTTTCGAACTTCACCCGGCCCGGCCGCGTGAAAATCCAGTTCATGGTGAAGGGGAAGGGCAGCCAGTCGGTCTCGATCAGCCCTGTCAGCGGCTGGATGCCGTCCTTGACATGGTTGGGCGAGCCCTGGGCCAGCATCCCCCAGCCCGGCGGGGTGCGGAACAGATAGTGGGGGTGCATGGTCAAAACCCCGCGCGAGAAGTGCGAGGTGACGAAATGATCGACCTCGGGCTGGGGCCGCTCGGGCGTGATCTTGATGTCCTGCTGGCTGGGCCCGCCGTTCCACTCGGCGGTGAAGGTAAAGGGCACCAGCAGTTCCCAGCCCGTCGTATTGGCCATGGTCAGCGGCAGGCAGCGATAGGGGTGGCGGCTGGCAAAGGCGTCCATCCAGTTGCGCGACTGGCGACCGGGCACCAGGTCGCACGGCCGGGGCGTCATCGGATAGCATTCCAGTTCCAAGAGCAGACTCCCGAGGCTAGGCTGGTTAAGCGTTCTCCCTCCCTATCGCTCCGGCTGCCCGCCCGACAAGGCCAAGATGACTGAACCCGTTGCCCTGTTTCGCCCGTCCCATGACCGCGACACCCTGCTGGCCTGGCTGGAAGAAGCCGGCATTGCCCAGAATACCCACGACCATCCAGCCGTCTTCCGGGTCGAGGAAGGGCTGGACCTCAAGGCCAACCTGCCCGGCCTCCATACCAAGAACCTGTTCCTGAAGGACAAGAAGGGCCGGCTGTGGCTGATCTCGGCGGCCCAGGACACGGTCATCGACCTGAAGCGCGCCCACAGGGTCCTGGGCTCGGACCGCCTGTCCTTTGGCAATGAGACCCTGATGTGGGAGACCCTGGGCGTGCGCCCCGGCTCGGTCACGGCTCTGGGCCTCATCAATGATCTCGAGCGCCGCGTTACATTCGTCCTGGACCAGCGCCTGTGGGACGCCGACATCGTCAACTTCCACCCCCTGGTCAACACCGCGACCACCGCCCTCGGCCAGGACGCCTTCCGCCGGTTCCTGTCTGTCCTGGACCGCCAGCCCCTGGTCATCGACTTCGCCGCCCTGGCCGAACAGGACGCCCCTTCTCCCCCGTCCGGGGCTTGAAATCGCGGCCCCGGTGCCCCACCTGCCGCCCTGTGGCAAAGGACAGGTTTTGGGCGGGTTAGACACTTGAGACTCTTGAGACCCTGTTTTTTTCTGACGGGCGCTCATCAGGCCTTGGGGAACCTGATTTCCAAATCATCGCTTGATGCCGGTGCCTTCCGACGCCATCTGAGTGCCAGAGTTACTCGCTGCTGTTGCGGACCTGATCATGACCTTTGCCGACCCGACGCTGAACACCCCTGACGACCTGATCAAGGACGGCACGGATGCCTCCTTCATGAAGGATGTCGTCGAGGCCTCGATGCAGCAGCCGGTCATCGTCGACTTCTGGGCCACCTGGTGCGGTCCGTGCCGGACCCTGGGCCCGGCCCTGGAAAAGGCCGTGCGCGGTGCCAAGGGCGCGGTGAAGATGGTCAAGATCGACGTCGACGCCAACCCGGCCTATGCGGGCCAGCTGCGGGTCCAGTCGATCCCCACCGTCTATGCCTTCGTCAACGGCCAGCCGGTCGACGGCTTCCAGGGCGCGATCCCCGACAGCCAGATCAAGGCCTTTATCGACAAGCTGACCGGCGGCCAGGGCGTCAATACCGACGTCGAGAACCTGCTGGCCCTGGGCCAGGAATCCCTGGCGCTGAACGACCTGGGCGGTGCCGCCCAGGCCTTTGCCCACGTCCTGACCA
>JAEYQX010000138.1 GCA_023409795.1 Pseudomonadota bacterium | reverse complement strand
CGCCTGCAGAGGCCCAACAGCGTCGCAGCAGCGCCCAGCGCGCCCAGGACGCGCAGATGGCCCAGATCCCGCGCTGCGCCGCCAGCCTCGGCACGGTGACCCTGGCCGATGGCCAGTCCTATGCCTGGCGAGAGATGCAGCTGTCGCCGCCGCAAAGCCTGCTGCGCGTGGTGATCCAGCGCTCGGGCTGCTTCACCCTGGTGGACCGCGGCACCGGCATGAACGTCGCCCAGCGCGAGCGTGAGCTGGCAGGCGGCGGCAACCTGCAGCGCGGCTCCAACGTCGGCGGCGGCCAGGTCCGTGCGGCTGACTATGTCCTGGTCGGCGAGATCGCCAGCCAGGATGCCAATACGGGCGGCGGGGCCCTGGCCGGTATCGCCGGGGCGGCCCTGGGCGGCCGCGCCGGTGCCCTGCTGGGCGGCATCCGCACCCGGAACATGGAAGCCAACGTCGTCCTGTCCCTGACCAATGTCCGCACCTCGGAGACGGCCCTGGTGACCGAGGGCTATGCCTCCAAGCGCGACATGAGCTGGGGTGCCGGCGGCGGTGGCTTCGGCATGGGGGCCCTGGGCGGCGGGGCCTATGAAAGCACCGAGATCGGCCGCATCGCGGCCCAGGCCTTTATCCAGGCCTATACCGACATGGTGACCCAGATGGGCGGCCTGGAAGGCACCTCGGCGGCCCAGGAAGCCCCGATCCAGACCTATACCGTCCAGCAGGCCTCGACCCTGCGCTCCAGCCCGTCCAGCAGCGCCGGCGTGGTCCGCGCCCTGCCGGTGGGCCTGCGCCTCTATCCGACCGGCCAGCGCGACGGCACCTGGTGGGAGGTGATGGACGACAATGACAACATCGGCTGGGTCCAGAACGAGCGCCTGGCCCCTGGCACCTGAGCCTGTCCACAAGTCGTGAGGAACGCCCGCCCTGATCCGGCGGGCGTTTTTCATTGGGGCCGTGACAATCCTGTGAGCAGCCCCACTGAGGCAGTGCCGTCCGAATCGAATCAGGGGCATCCTGCGAATCATGAACGCGCACGCTGCCCTCGCCGAACTGGAAACCCGACTGGATGTGGCCGCCGCCGATCATCCTGAGTGGCAGTATCTGAACCTGCTGCGCGACATCCTCGACAATGGTGTGCGCCGCGACGACCGCACCGGCACCGGCACCCTGGGCGTCTTTGGCCGCCAGATCCGCTTTGACCTGCAAAGGGGCTTCCCCCTTCTGACCACCAAGAAGCTGCACACCCGCTCGATCTTCATCGAGCTTCTGTGGTTCCTGCGTGGCGAGACCAATATCGCCTGGCTCAAGGAAAACGGCGTCAGCATCTGGGATGAATGGGCCGATGCCGAGGGTGACCTGGGCCCCGTCTATGGCAAGCAGTGGCGCTCCTGGGCCGCGCCCAACGGCGACAGCATCGACCAGATCACCCGGCTGGTGCACGGGCTGAAGACTAATCCCAACAGCCGCCGCCACATCGTCAGCGCCTGGAACCCGGCCGATGTCGATGACATGGCCCTGCCGCCCTGCCACTGCCTGTTCCAGTTCTTCGTCGCCGACGGAAAGCTGTCCTGCCAGCTTTACCAGCGCAGCGCCGATGTCTTCCTGGGCGTGCCCTTCAATATTGCCTCCTATGCCCTGCTCACCCACATGGTGGCCCAGGTCGTGGGCCTGCAGCCGGGCGAGTTCGTCCACACCTTCGGCGATGCCCACCTGTATCTGAACCACTTGGAACAGGCCGAGCTGCAGCTGTCCCGCCAGCCCCTGCCCTTCCCGACCCTGACCGTCGCCCCGCGCGACGACCTGTTCGCCTATGAGCTTTCAGACTTCCAGCTGAGCGGCTATGAGGCCTGGCCCCATATCAAGGCCGAAGTCGCCATCTAGAATCCCCCCAATGAACCTCAAAGACCTGCAATCCGATGTCCTTCGGATCTCGGACATCTATGCCCGCGAGCACAATATCGACCGTGATCGCGACTGGGCCCTGCTGAAGCTGCAGGAAGAACTGGGCGAGTTGACCAAGGAGCACCTCAATGCCTCGGGCCGGGCGCGGGGCAAGCCTGATACCAGGGCCCTGGCCGACGAGGCTGCCGATGTCCTGGGCATGCTGCTGATCTATTGCGACAGCGCCGGCATCGACCTTGAACAGGCGATGTCGGACAAGTGGCTGAAGTGGCTGCGGAAACCGTAAATCAAGGTAACGCCGGCTGGTGAAACGCCGGAATCAGGCGCACGCTTTCCCTCCGCATCATCGCGGCAAGACCAAAACGGGAGGGTAAGTGATGTTGAACAGGTTCGTCGCCGAACTGGTGGGCACCATGGTTCTGGTGCTGTTTGGCTGTGGCGCGGCAGTGTTGGCAGGCTTTGATATCGTCGGCCAGCGGGCATCGCCCTGGCCTTTGGCTTCGCCATCATTGCCATGGCCTATGGCATCGGGCCGGTGTCCGGCTGCCACGTAAACCCGGCGGTCAGCCTGGGCGTCTTCATCGCCGGCCGCATGAGCGCCAGGGACATGCTCCTCTACTGGGTGGCCCAGTTCATCGGTGCGGTGATCGGCGCGGCCCTGATTGGCCTGATTGCCAAGACCGGCTTTGCCAACCTGGGCCAGAACGGCTTCGATGCCGGATCGCCGGGGGGCTATGGGCTCCAGGCCGCCCTGGTCTTCGAGATTGTGGCCACCGCCATCTTCCTGATCGCCATCCTGGGCGTGACCGGGGCCAAGGGGCACGGCGTGGTCGCCGGCATCTCGATCGGCATCACCCTGGCGGTCATCCATATCGTCGGCATCCAGGTGACCGGCGTCTCGGTCAATCCGGCGCGCAGCTTCGGCCCTGCGATCCTGGCGGGCGGCCAGGCCCTCAGCCAGCTGTGGGTCTTCATCGTCGCCCCGGCCATCGGTGCCGTGATCGGTGACCTGTTCTTCCGCTTGAAACTGCTGGAGCCCCAGCCTTAAGTCCGCGACAAGCGAGGGCGGCGCATGGCCGCCCTCATCTGCCGGAGTTCGCCTGTGTCCAAGCCCAAAGTCGCCCTTGTCGTCGCCCGCGCCCGCAACGGGGTCATTGGCGTGGACGGCAAGCTGCCCTGGCACCTGCGTTCGGACCTGCAGCGCTTCAAGGCCGTGACCATGGGCAAGCCCTGCATCATGGGCCGCAAGACCTGGGAGAGCCTGCCGCTCAAGCCTCTGCCCGGTCGCCTCAACATCGTCCTGACCAAGGACGAATCCTATGCCGAATCGGGCCTGGCCAAGGGGGCGGTGGTCTGCACCAACCTGGCCGAGGCCCTGTCGATCGCCCGCGAAACCGCTGCCGAGGATGGCGTCGACGAGGTCTGCATCATCGGCGGCACCGCCCTGTTCGCCGCCGCCCTGCCCCGCGCTGAGCGTCTCTATGTCACCGAGGTCGAGGCCTCGCCCGAGGGCGACGCCACCTTCCCCGACTTTGACGAGGCCGCCTTCACCGAGACGCTGAACGAGGCTCACCAGCCCGGCGACAAGGACGATCACGCCTTCACCTTCCGCACCCTGGAACGGCGCGGCTGAACGTCTCAGGTCAGGCGCGCCATGTGCGAGCGGTCAAAGTCGACCAGTTCCGCCTCGCGTCCTTCACGCACCTTGACCGCCCAGTCCGGGTTGGCCAGCAGGGCGCGGCCCACGGCGACCAGGTCGAACTCCTCGCGTTCCAGGCGACGCAGCAGCTCGGTCAGGTCAGCCGATCCGGCCCCGGCCCCCTGCGTCAGGCTGGCCATGAACTCGCCGTTCAGCCCGACCGAGCCCACGGTGATGGTGGGCTTGCCCGTCAGCTTCTTGGCCCAGCCGGCAAAGTTCAGGTCCGAGCCCTCGAACTCCGGCTCCCAGAAGCGGCGCTGCGAGCAGTGGAAGACGTCCACCCCGGCCTCGGCCATAGGCATCAGCCAGGCCGTCATCTCGTCGGGCGTATGGGCCAGGCGCACCGTGTAGTCCTGCTGCTTCCACTGCGACAGGCGCATGATCAGGGGAATGTCCTCGCCGATCCCGCGCCGCACGGCCTTGATGACCTCGACAGCAAAGCGGCTGCGCTCCGCCAGGGTCGGGCCGCCCCAGCGGTCGTCGCGCTGGTTCAGGCCATCCCAGAAGAACTGGTCGATCAGATAGCCGTGCGCGCCGTGAATCTCGACGGCGTCAAAGCCGACCTCGCGCGCCTGGCGGGCCGAGGCCTCGAAGCCGGCCAGGGTATCGGCAATGTCTTCCTCGGACATCGGCTCGTATTTCTGCTTGCCGGGCGCGACCAGGCCGGACGGCGTGTCCACCTGGCCAAACGGCTGCCAGTCCGGCTTGGGCCCCCGGGCCGAGCCCACGTGCCAGATCTGCGGCGCGATCAGGCCGCCTGCGGCGTGGACCTCGTCGACCACCGTCTTCCAGGCCGGCATGGCCTGGCCAAAGAAGTGCGGGATGCCCGCGTCATTGCGGGCGGCCGGGCGGTCGATCGTCGTCCCCTCGGTCACGATCAGCCCCACCTGGCCCTCGGCCCGACGGCGGTAATAGGCCGCCACATCATCCGTCGGGATCCCGCCGGGCGAGAACATCCGCGTCATCGGGGCCATGACCAGGCGGTTCGGCAGGGTCAGGTTCTTGATCGTAAACGGCTGGAACAGCAGCTCAGGGCTCACGCGCACACTCCGGGGTCAGGGAAACGGGGCTTGTTTTCCTGACCCTACAGAGTCCGTTGCCTATGTAAACTGATGCCGTCGCAGGCTAGAGGTCCAGGGCCCGGCTGACAGTCTCGGCCACCTGGGCCAGGCTCTCGGCGACCGGGCCAAAGGGCTGGGCCAGCACCACAGGCATCCCCTTGTCGCCACCCTCGCGGACGTCGGCCGACAGCGGGATCTCGCCCAGGAAGGCCACGCCCAGCCGATCCGCCTCGGCCCGGGCCCCGCCACGGCCAAAGACGTCGCCGCTCATGTTCTCGATCAGGCCCAGGGTCGGCACCCCCACCTTCTGGAACAGGGTATGGGCCCGCCGCGCATCCGCCAGGGCCACCTCCTGCGGGGTCGAGACGATCACCGCCCCGTCCAGCGGCGTCTTCTGGATCAGGGTCAGTTGCACATCGCCCGTGCCCGGCGGCAGGTCCACGACCAGGACGTCCAGCGGCTTGTCTTCGGTGCCCCAGCGCGTCTGGCTCAGCATCTGGTTGATCGCCTGGGATGCCATCGGCCCGCGCCAGATCATGGCGTCATCGGCCTTGGTCAGCAGGCCGACCGACATGGCCTTTAGTCCGTGGGCCTCATGGGGGACGATCGCCCCGTCCTCATAGGCGGGCTGGCCCGAGAGCCCCAGCATGGTCGGCAGCGACGGGCCATAGACGTCGGCGTCCAGTATCCCGACCGACAGCCCGCGCGCCGCCAGGGCCGCGGCCAGGTTGACCGAGACCGTCGACTTGCCCACGCCCCCCTTGCCGCTGGCCACGGCCAGGACGCGGCGAACATGGGCCGGGCGCTCGGTCGGCACCGGGGCCTTGGGCCGGTTCTGGTCCACGGCTGCGGGCGACAGGCTGGCCGTGCGCCGTTTGGCCGGAGCCGGCGTCGCCACCGCCTCGGCCGTCAGCACCACCGACACCCGCGCCATGCCCGGCATGGCCTTCAGGGCCGCCTCGGCCTGGTCACGCACCGGGGCATAGAGGGCCGTCTGGTCCGAGGCCACCTCGATGACAAAGCCCGCCCGGTCCTCGGCCACCATCAGGCCCTTGACCAGGCCAGCCTCGCACAGGCCCTGGCCTGACCGGGGGTCGGCAATCCGGTTCAGGGTTTCGATGACGGCGTCGCGGGTGATCACAGCTATAGTCTCCTTGGCCCTTGCCGGGCCGGTCGTGCGCGTTCTATCGCCCTCTGCCCCACTCTGCGAGCCTGTTCCTTGACCAAAGCCCCCCGCCTGACCCTGATCGCCGGCCCGACCGCCTCGGGCAAGTCCCGCCTGGCACTGGATCGGGCCCGCCAGACGGGGGCGGTCATCATCAATGCCGACAGCCAGCAGCTCTATGCCGACCTGCGCGTCCTGACCGCCCGCCCCTCGCCCGAGGACGAGGCCGCAGCCGACCACCGCCTCTATGGCATTGCCGATGCGTCCGAGGCCTGGTCCGTCGGCCAGTGGAGCCGCGCCGTCCTTGATCTTCTGGACGAACTGGGGGATCGGCCCGCGCTGCTGGTGGGCGGCACCGGGCTCTATTTCAGCGCCCTGACCCAGGGCCTGGCCGACATTCCGCCTGTGCCCCTCGCGGTCCGCGACCAGGTCCAGGCCCAGTTCGATGATCTGGGCGAAGCGGCCTTCCGACGCCGTCTGGCTGAACAGGACCCGGCCAGTGCCGCCGCCATCACGCCCGGCGATCGCCAGCGCCTCGTGCGGGCCGCGTCGGTGGCCCAGGCGACGGGCCGCTCGCTGACCGAATGGAAGGCCGACACCCGCCCCCTGCTGGCCCCCGGCACTTACGGGCGGCTGGTCATCGAGCCCGAGCGGGCGCGCCTCTATGCCAACTGCGACGCCCGGGTGCTCCAGATGATGCAGATGAGTGCGCTGGACGAGGTCCGCGCCCTGATGGCCCGCGACCTGGACCCTGGCCTGCCCGCCATGAAGGCCGTCGGCGTCCCCGAGCTGATCAGCCACCTGCGCGGCGAGCGATCCCGTGCCGAGGCGGTCGCGGCCCTGCAGCAGGCCACCCGCAACTATGCCAAGCGCCAGCTGACCTGGTTCCGGAACCAGTGCCGCGACTGGCCGCGCGCCTGAATATTTCCTGCCTCTTTCGCGCTTTAGCGGCTCGCCGCTTGGCAGATCCCGATCCGGTCCCTATATTGGGCCTGTTCGGGTTCGCCCGGACTATGGCGATAAACGCGCTTGTAATAAGCGGACCGGACCCGGGTGCGATTCCCGGCGGCTCCACCATCTTCTTCCCCGCGTTATCGGCGGAGCAGCATGGGGCCGACTAGCATCGACGGACGTGTAAAGAAGAGGCTTTCGCTCGACGTGGCTCATCGTATCGGGCCTTTAAACTAACTGCGAACGATAACTTCGCTGGAGAAGTCCGCCTCGCCGCGTAATGCGGTTCGGTAGATTTCGAATCTAAACTCCTGGGGGTTCAGATCCTCAGGCGGGGCCCGGAGGGTGCCTGGCAACAGAAACCCTCCACTTTCCTCAAAACCTGGTGGTCGCCGGTCAAACTCTGGTGGTATGCGTGCAGCCTGCATCTTTCGTCCCACGCCGGACGCAGGTAACAGTCGCGCGTTCAGACTTGAGGCCCACCATGACGGATCAAACCCCTCCTCTCGACGAGATGCACTACGGGCAGCTCGCTCAGGACGCCCTTCGGGGTGTGATCCGGTCTGCGCTTGAGCGCGCGGCCGAGCCGGCCGGCATCCCCGGCGCGCACCACTTCTACATCACCTTCAAGACCCGGGCCCCCGGCGTCACCGTCCCGCCGGACATCCTGGCCAAGTATCCGGACGAGATGACCATCGTCCTGCAGCACCAGTATTGGGACCTGAGCGTCGAGGCCGACCGCTTCTCGGTGATGCTGAAGTTCGGCGGCATGCCCAAGGTGCTGAGCCTGCCCTATACGGCCGTCACCCGCTTCTACGACCCGTCGGTCCAGTTCATGCTCCAGTTCGACGAGCCCGAGATCGTCGAGGCCGAGGTCGCCCCCCTGACCCCCGCCGCGCGCGAGCCGTCCAAGACGCCCCAGCCGGCGTCCGAGGACGAGGGGCCCAAGGTCGTTTCGCTGGACCAGTTCCGCAAGAAGTAGGCCTTTTCAGCCTTTCGAAATTCAGTAATCTCCCAACGGCTGGTCATGACCTGATCGGCCGTTTCGCTGTCGTCGGCACCTTGCGGAGGGATGGGGGATGAGGCTCAGCGCCTGGCTTGGCAGGATGGCGTCGCTGGCGCTGATGGCCTGCCTGACGCTTGCGCCCGGCATCAGCCAGGCCGAACCGGGCTTTGGAGGCTGGGCGTCCATCGTCCTTGCCGGTGACTGGCGCGATGGCCGGGGCCAGCCGATCGAGGCCTTCGACAATGCCCGGCGCGACCTGTCGCGCGCGGTGCTGGAGCGCGGCTTTGCCACCCGGCACCATGCCTCCCTGACCCTGAACCCGGCCAAGCCGGACACCGTCTCCCCGGTCGAGGCCCTGCGCCAGATCGAGACCGTGACGCGTCAGGCCCCGGATGGCTGCCTGTTCTACCTGACCTCCCACGGCCTGCCGTCCCGCCTGACCTTTGGCGACACCAAGGGGATCGAGCCGGTCGACCTGGCCCGGATGCTGCGCCAGTGGTGCGGCACGCGGCCGACGGTGGTGGTGCTGTCCGCCTGCTATTCCGGCACCTTCGTCGATGGGCTGAAGGCCCCCAACCGCATGATCATGACGGCGGCCCGGCGCGACCGCACCTCCTTTGGCTGCGGGGTCGATGAAACCTATCCCTGGTTCGACGCCTGCGTGCTGGACAGCCTGCCTGAGGCCACGCACTTTCTTGAGCTGGCCCGCCTGACGCGCGAGTGCGTCACCCGAAGGGAAGCCGAAGCCAAGGTCACCCTGCCCTCCGAGCCCCAGGTCTTTGTCGGGGCCGAAATGCAGATCCGCCTGCCCACCCTGAGGTTCGACACCAGTCCCTGACCGGCCGGACCGGCTCAGGCCCCGCAGCCCGAATTTTCGCTTCCCTTTGGCGCTCATCAGGCGCATAGAACATAAAGGGAACATGATCGAGGGAGATTGATATGAAGCTGGGCGGTGGGTGCCATTGCGGCGCGGTTCGCTATCAGATGGAGCTTGAGGGGGCGCGCCACGCCCTGTGCCACTGCACGGATTGCCGTCGCGCGTCTGGAGCCCCGGCCGTCGGCTGGGCCATGGTCCCGCGCGGCCAGGTCGAGATCAGTGGCGAGCCCGCGGCCTATGCCTCGTCCGCCAATGCCCGGCGGCTGTTCTGCGACCGCTGCGGCACCAGCCTCTTCTACCTGAACGAGGCCGTGCTGCCCGGCATGATCGATGTTCAGTCGGGCACCCTGGATGATCCCAATGCCCTGTCGCTGGAGGCCCACATCCAGACCGCCGAGCGCCTGGACTGGATGAAGCACCTGGACGCCCTGCCCGCCTTTGAGCGGTTCCCGCCTCAGGCCTGACGCCGGAAGCAGCGGATGGTGATCCGCTCACGCTCGCCCTCGAAGCGCTCGACCAGCAGCCGGGCGACCTGACTGTCGTCATGGAACAGGTAGCCCTTGATGGAATCCAGCAGGGCCTTGGCCAGGTTGTCCAGGTCCATCCAGGGCGGATCGCCAATGTGCTCCATGCGGATCTCGACCACATGGTCGCCCCAGGACGGGCGTGACTGCCATTCCTTGCGCATGAACTCATACACCAGGGGCTTGTAGTACTTGGCCTGGGTGGTCAGGCCGTCGATGGTGATCTCGACGGTTTCGCCCACCTGTCGTCCCCGCACCTTCCCGGTGCCAATCCAGCCGTCCACGCGCAAAAAGCCCTTCAATCCCTGGTCGGGCTGCCTTGCCCTGACGGCGGCAAGTGCTACACCCCCAACCAACTTCCCGCCACGTCTGAGAGTTCGTGATGAGCAACGTCCGCACCGAAACCGATACTTTTGGCCCGATCGAGGTCGCAGCCGACCGCTACTGGGGCGCGCAAGCCCAGCGTTCGCTCGGCAACTTCAAGATTGGCTGGGAAAAGCAGCCGCTTCCGGTCGTCCGCGCCCTGGGCATCGTCAAGCGCGCCGCCGCTGAAACCAACCGCGATCTGGGCAAGCTTGACGCTGGTCTGGCCGACGCCATCATCAAGGCCGCCAACGAAGTCATCGAAGGCAAGCTGAACGACCACTTCCCGCTGGTCGTCTGGCAGACCGGCTCGGGCACCCAGTCCAACATGAACGCCAACGAGGTCATCTCGAACCGCGCCATCGAGATCCTGGGCGGTGAAATGGGCACCAAGAAGCCGGTTCACCCGAACGACCACGTCAACATGAGCCAGTCGTCGAACGACACCTATCCGACGGCCATGCACGTCGCCTGCGCCGAGCAGGTGGTCAACGACCTGATCCCGGCCCTGAAGCACCTGCACGCCGCGCTGGACGCCAAGGCCAAGGCCTGGGCCCACATCATCAAGATCGGCCGCACCCACACCCAGGACGCCACCCCGCTGACCCTGGGTCAGGAGTTCGGCGGCTATGCCCAGCAGGTCGCCAACGGCATCGAGCGCATCGAACAGACCCTCCCCAAGCTGATGGAACTGGCCCAGGGCGGCACCGCCGTCGGCACCGGCCTGAACGCGCCGGTCGGCTTCGCTGAAAAGGTCGCCGAGAACATCGCCAGGATCACCGGCCTGGGCTTCACCACCGCCCCGAACAAGTTCGAGGCCCTGGCGGCCCACGACGCCATGGTGTTCTCGCACGGTGCCATCAACACCGTGGCCGCCTCGCTGTTCAAGATCGCCAACGACATCCGCTTCCTCGGTTCGGGTCCGCGTTCGGGTCTGGGCGAACTGGCCCTGCCGGAAAACGAGCCGGGCTCGTCGATCATGCCGGGCAAGGTGAACCCGACCCAGTGTGAAGCCCTGACCCAGGTCTGCGCCCAGGTGTTCGGCAACCACGCCACCCTGACCTTCGCCGGTTCGCAAGGCCACTTCGAGCTGAACGTCTTCAACCCGGTGATGGCCTACAACTTCCTGCAGTCGGTCCGTCTGGTCGCCGATGCCGCCATCAGCTTCACCGACAACTGCGTCGTCGGCATCGAGCCGCGCGAGGACAACATCAAGCGTGGCCTCGAAAACTCGCTGATGCTGGTCACCGCCCTGAACGGCAAGCTGGGCTATGACGCCTGCGCCAAGATCGCCAAGACCGCGCACAAGAACGGCACCACCCTGCGCGAGGAAGCCGTCGGCGGTGGCTATCTGACGAACGAAGAGTTCGACCAGTATGTCCGTCCGGAAAACATGATCTCGCCGCGCTAAGCCGCGTCCTCATCCCATGACGGCAAGACGCCGACCGGATCGCTCCGGTCGGCGTTTTTCGTGGCCATTTGTCCCAGGCATGGCCCCGCCCCATGCGGGAACCCATTGGCCTTCTGTCACGCTTGTCCGATAGTGTTGACCCAGAACCCCGGTCCGGCTCGGAAGCCCATGCGCACACTGCTACGCCCACTCGCTGCTGCCCTGATGACCTTAAGCCTGGCAGCGTGCGGCACCCTTGACCGGCCCGAAGGCCCCCTGCGGCTGACCGACCCCACCTCTCCGATCACCCCGGCCCACGCCCAGGCCAGCCTGGACGCCCGCGTCACCGACTTCCTGAGCGAGTTCGGCAACCTGATGGCGGATGGCAAGCGCACCACCATCCTGGCCCTGTCCGGCGGCGGGGCCAACGGGGCCTATGGGGCCGGCCTGCTGGTCGGCTGGAGCGAGAGCGGCAAGCGCCCCCGGTTCGACGTGGTCACCGGCGTCTCGACCGGAGCCCTTGCGGCCCCCTTCGCCTTCCTGGGCCCCGAATGGGACCCCCAGCTGCGCCAGGCCTATACCAGTGGCGAGACCAATGACCTGATCGGCATCCGCAGCTTTGCCGCCGCCTTCAACCCCAGCCTGTTCTCGTCCAAGCGCCTGCATCACCTGGTCGAGACCTATGTGACGCCCGAGTTGCTGGCCGCCGTCGCCGCCGAGCACGCCAAGGGCCGCCGGCTCCTGGTCGCCACCACCAACCTGGACAACCAGCAGTCGGTCATCTGGGACATGGGCCGGATCGCCACCCGCGGCGACGAGGGGGCCCGGGCCCTGTTCAAGCAGGTCCTGGTGGCCTCGGCCTCCATTCCCGGCGTCTTCCCGCCCGTCCTGATCCCCGGCCTGTCGCCAGAGGGCGAGGTGCTGATGGAGATGCACGTCGATGGCGGGGTCAACATCCCCTATCTTGCCGTGCCGGAGGGGTTGATGCTGTGGACCTCGCCACGCCTTGATGCCCAGACCGGGTCGGGGGCCCTCTATGTCGTGGTCAATGGCCAGACCGGGCGCAACACGGGCACCACGACCGGCAGCCTGGCCGGGATCCTGGGCCGCACCTATGACAGCATGAGCAAGGCCTCGCTGCGCACCCACCTGGCCGTCACCGCCGGCTTTGCCCGGCGCAATCACCTTGAGCTGTCCTTCACCGCCATTCCCGACAATGTCCAGGCCTCGGCCCTGTCGTTCAAGCAGGAGTCCATGACGGCCCTGTTCGAGCTGGCGCGCCAGCGCGGGCTGGACGGCTCGGCCTGGCGCCGGCTGGACCAGACCGACCCCTCGACCGATTTCGTCCCCGCCAATGACCTGCCCGAAAGCGCCATTCCGTCCGAACTGGCCATCCCCGAGCCCACGGCCCAGGAGCCCGGCGGCGAAGCCCCGTCGGACGAGGAAACCCTGAGCGTGGAGGAGGCTGACCATGGCTGAGATCATCAACCTGAACCGTGCCCGAAAGTCGCGTGACCGGGCCGAGGCCCGGCGCACGGCCGAGGCCAACCGCCTGGCCTTTGGCCGTACCAAGGCCGAGCGCACCGCCGCGACCACGGCCCGGGCCCGCGCCGAGGCGGACCTGGACGGTCACAGGCTGGACGACTAGGCCGCCGACTTCTTGGGCGCGCGCATCAGGCAGACCTGCCCAGCCAGCACCAGGCCCAGCCCGACCAGGGCCGGCCACCCGAACCGCGCCCCTTCAAAGATCACCGAGACGACCATGGCGATCGGCGGGGTCAGGGCCGAGATATAGCTGGCCAGCGCATAGCCATGCCGCCGGGCCAGGGTGAAGTAGAGGCCAAAGGTCACCACGGACCCGATCAGCGTCAGATAGACCAGCGACGCGATATAGGACGCGGTCCAGTCCACCGCCCAGCTGATGCCCGCCACGGTGATGAATGCCACCAGGAAGACCGTGCCATAGCCCATGGCCCAGGCCGTGGCCGGTATCACGGCCGCCCCCGCCCTTTGCGCGCGCCAGGCGAACCAGTTGCCCAGCGCCGAGGCCAGGACCGCCGTCAGGCCAAAGGCCAGGCCCAGGGCGGCCTTGTCGCCCAGGTCGGCCTTCATGATTTCGCCCGCCGACAGGGCCGCCACGCCGATGACGCCCAGCCCGGCCCCGATCCAGGCCCCCGCCGCGGCCTTCTGGCCTGACAGCAGGCGGAACAGGATCAGGTTCACAAAGGCCAGGGCCGCAAAGATGATGGCCACCACGGCCGAGGCAATCTGTTCCTCGGCGGCATAGACAAAGAAATAGGAGATCGAAAAGGCAAACAGCCCCTGCCCCGCCGCCGCCAGGTGCTGGGCCCGCGTCAGCCTGAGACTGGACTTCATCAGCCGCGCGACCAGGGCCAGGCCCAGGGCCGCAAAACCGAACCTCAGCGCCACCGAAACCGCCGCGTGGGTCGCGCCCAGCTGGAAGGTGATGGCATACCAGGTCGTCCCCCAGACCAGGGCGCAAATGGCCACGCTGGCATAGCCGGCCGCATCGACCCGCCCTGCCGTCCGTTCAGACGATCCCACGGCAAACCTTCCTTAAAAGAACCCCGGTGGAGGTGCTGTTAGGCCCGATGCCTGCGCAGCGCCAGATTAGAAATCCCATGGGCGGCGGCTTGTCTTATAAAGTGATCGCCACACCGGAGCCTGACATGAAGCCTGCCCCCTGCCGCGCCTGCCTGCCCGTCCCCGCCAGCCCTCGGCTGGCTGGCCCCGAGGCGGCGGCATAGACCCGTGAGCAGCCTGTCAAAGCGCTCCGTCCTCCTGTCCGGCCACGCCACCTCCGTGGCGCTGGAGCCTGAGTTCTGGGCGGTCCTGGACAGTATCGGCCAGGAGCTGAACCTGACCCGGGCGGGGCTTCTGATCCGCATCGACGCCTGGCGCGGACGTCGGCCGCTGGCCTCGGCCTGCCGCGTGCTGGCGCTGCAGTGGGCAGGCGGCGATCGCCGCTTTGCCGAGGAGCCCGGGGACGCCGACGCCTAGCCCCGGCCCCTGGCAACCCCGGCTATTCAGCCGCCGTGACGGTCGGCGGTTCGACCGGGCGAGGCACCGAGGGCACCGGCGGGGCCTCGGGCGGGCGTGGGGTAGCGGGCAGGTCCGGCACCGGCACCCGCAGTTCCAGCCCCGGCTCGCTCGCCTCGGGGCGCAGCATCTGCACCACCCGGATGCCTGCCACCGCCAGGACCAGCAGCACGACCAGCAGGCCAAGCGCCACGATCACCAGCCGTCGCCGATCCCGGTGACGCGCCGATGCAGCCGGGCCGGGCCGGGTTTCCATGGTCTCTAGTCGCCCGCCGGACTGGCCGGTGCCGACACCTCGGGCAGGTTGACATCGACATCCACGTCCCGGCCGTCCGGCGCACCGCCCCGGCCCAGGACGAACCAGGCCAGCACCGCCACAACGACCAGCAGGCCGCCGACGATAAAGGCCAGACCGGCATTACTGCCGCCACGCGATCCCTCAGCCATGATATCTCCCTTCCCAATGTGCTGGAGGCGAAACGACCCGGGCTGAGGCCGGGTTCCTGTCGGCTCTTTGCCATCAGGGCCTGACTTTGGCCTCTGTGCTGCATATGTTCTCATTTCGATTCCGCAAATGCGCGAGCCTGCTGTTCTGTGACTGACGTACCCGCCCCC
Source organism: Pseudomonadota bacterium (assembly GCA_023409795.1). GTDB lineage: Bacteria > Pseudomonadota > Alphaproteobacteria > Caulobacterales > Caulobacteraceae > Brevundimonas. Next base: position 158 of record JAEYQX010000138.1, on the reverse strand, counting down.
CGCATCTCCGACCTTGCACGCCCCCAGCCGCCTGAGGGTCAGGGGGTCAGCGACTACCTGTCCGGCCTGAACCCGGAACAGCGTCTGGCGGTCGAGACGACCGAGGGGCCGGTTCTGGTCCTGGCTGGCGCGGGCACGGGCAAGACGCGGGTCCTGAC
>JAEYQX010000029.1 GCA_023409795.1 Pseudomonadota bacterium | reverse complement strand
TCGTAGTCGAGCTGGATCTGAGGGGTGTCCTCGGCCCACCTGGTCGTGCTGATCGGCATCCGCGTCTCGAACATTAAGGCCAGGGTGTTGTCGATCTTGTGGGGTTTGAGGTCCGCCCTGGTCGCGCCCTCCCACGACGCCTGATCTGGCCCGTGGCCGCTCATGCAGTTGTGCAGCGAGGCCCCGCCGGGCGCAAAGCCACCGGCCTTGGCGTCATAGGCCCCGGTGATCAGGCCCATGAACTCGCTCATGACGTTGCGGTGGAACCACGGCGGGCGGAAGGTGTCCTCGGCCACCATCCAGCGCGGGGGGAAGATGACGAAGTCGCAATTGGCCGTGCCTGGCGTGTCTGACGGGCTCGTCAGGACGGTAAAGATCGACGGATCGGGGTGGTCGAAGCTGACCGTACCGATGGTGTTGAACCGCGCCGTGTCATAGCGATAGGGCGCATAGTTGCCGTGCCAGCCCACCACATCCAGCGGCGAGTGGTCAAACAGGGTGGCCCACAGCCTGCCGCCGTATTTCTGGACGCACTGGGTCGGGCGATCGACGTCCTCATACCAGGCGACGGGGGTCTCGAAGTCACGCGGATTGGCCAGGCCATTGGCCCCGATCGGCCCCAGGTCCGGCAGGCGGAAGGGCGCGCCATAGTTCTCGGCGATATAGCCCCGCACCGCGCCTTCAACCTCCAGGCGGAAGCGAACGCCGCGCGGGATCACGACGATGTGGCCCGGTGCCGCCTCGATCACGCCCATCTCGGTGACGAAGCGGTGGCTGCCTTCCTGCGGCACGAACAGCAGCTCGCCGTCGGCATTATAGAAGACGCGGTCCACCATCGAGCGGTTGGCGGCATAGAGGTGGATACCGACGCCGGCCCCTGCATCGGGCGCACCATTGCCGCCATAGGTGACCAGGCCCTCGACAAGGTCGGTCGGCTGGGTCGGCAGGGGCAGCGGGTCCCAGCGCATCCGGTTGGGATTGGGCGCGGTCTCGTCAAACGGGCCCGAGCGGACCAGGCCCTGGTCAAAGGGGCGGTATGCCCCGTGCTGGGCCGAGGGGCGCAGGCGATAGAGCCAGCTGCGGAAGTTGTGGTCGCGCGGGGCGGTAAAGGCCGTGCCCGACAGTTGCTCGGCATAGAGGCCCATCGCCGGCTTCTGCGGCGAGTTGCGCCCGACCGGCAGGGCCCCCGCCACGGCCTCGGTCGCGAAATGATTGGCAAAGCCCGTCTGGTATTCAGTTCTGTTGGACATGGCCGCTTCCCCTCGAAAATCGAAAAGGGCGGGGTGCGATGACCCCGCCCGACAGGCCGTTTAGGCGTCGACCTTGATCACGCCGCGGCGGATCTGGTCCAGTTCGATGGATTCGAACAGGGCCTGGAAGTTGCCGTTGCCGAAGCCCTCATTGCCCTTGCGCTGGATGATCTCGAAGAAGATCGGGCCGAACAGGTTTTCGGTGAAGATCTGCAGCAGCAGACCCTCTTCGCCGACATTGCCGTCGATCAGGATGCGGTTCTTCTTCAGGCGCTCCAGGTCTTCGCCGTGGCCGGGGACGCGCTTGTCGACCAGCTCGTAGTAGGTCTCGATCGTGTCCTGCAGCTTCACGCCACGGGCGCGCAGCTTCTCGACCGTGTCGTAGATGTTGTCGGTGGTCATGGCGAGGTGCTGGTTGCCCTCGCCGGTGTACTGGCGGATGAACTCCTCGATCTGGGAGTTTTCGTCCTGCGATTCGTTCAGCGGGATGCGGATGGCCTTGTCCGGCGCGATCATCGCCTGCGAGAACAGGCCGGTGGCCTTGCCCTTGATGTCGAAATACTTCTGCTCTTCAAAGCCGAAGATCTGGTTGTAGAAGGTCGACCAGGTGCGCATCTGGCCCCGACGCACGTTGTGGGTCAGGTGGTCGAGGATATCGAGACCGACCGAATTTTCAGCCTCGGCCTGTTGCCAGCCGGGGATTTCGGTCCAGCCGTCGTAGATGCTGCCTTTTTCGCCGTACTGGTCGATCAGGTACAGGTAGGAGCCGCCGATACCCAGTAGCACCTTGGCGTCGTCGCCCAGGGCACCGACCGAGGCGTCAACCGGCTTGGCCCCGCGCGAGACGGCCAGGTCAAAGGCCTGTTGGGCGTCGGCCACGCGGAAGGCCATGCCCGATGCCGACGGGCCGTGTTCGGCGCGGAAGTCGGCGGCCTGGCCGGTCGGCTCGTCATTGACCAGAAGGTTGGTCTGGCCCTGCTTGTAGCGGGTGATCTTCTTGGTCGGGTGGGTGTGCGTCGGCACAAAGCCCAGCTGTTCGATCAGCGCCTTCATGGCGGCCGGATCGGGGCTGGTGAACTCTACGAACTCGAAGCCGTCGAGGCCGATAGGGTTTTCAGCGGTGATGGTCATCAGGAAACTCCGTTGAGGGGCGGCTCGGGCATCGGCCCGATAAGGGGTTGGGCCTGGACTACAGGACGGCGGCGAAGGCCTTGGCGAACTGGGGCACGGTCTCAAGCGTCAGGCCGGCCAGGTTGATGCGGCCGGACCCGGCCATATAGACCGCGTGGTCCTGGCGCAGCCGGGCGACCTGGTCGGGCGTCAGCGGCAGGAGGGAGAACATACCACGTTGGCGCGCCAGGGGGGCCAGCAGAGGATGGGCGGCGGCCAGGGCCTGGCGCACGCCGTTCAGGCGCTCGCGCATCTGGTCCAGCTCGGCCTGCCAGTCAGCCTTCAGTCCAGCGTCCTCCAGGATGATGCGGGCGGCGGCAGCCCCGTGGTCGGGCGGCATGGACCAGAAGACGCGGGCCAGGCCGTGCAGGTTGGACTCTGTCGCCTCGGCATGGGCCGTCTTTGCGAACAGGGCGCCGACGCGATCGCGATAAAGGCCGAAGTTCTTGTCGCAGCTGTAGGCGACCAGGGCCTCGGGCGCGGCGGCGACCAGCTGGCGGGCCCCGGCGGCGTCCTGATCCAGGCTGTCGCCCAGGCCCTGATAGGCCATGTCGATCAGGGGGAAGAGGCCGCGCGAGGTCACCAGGCGGGTCACCTCGGCCCATTGCCCGGCCGACAGGTCCGCCCCCGACGGGTTGTGGCAGCAGGCGTGCAGCAGGACCACGTCCCCGGCCTGGGCCTCGTTCAGGGCCGTGCCCAGGGCGTCCAGGTCCACCGCGCCGGTGGCCGGGTCATAGTGGCGATAGGTGCGGGTCTTCAGGCCCACCGAATCCAGGATATTGGCGTGGATCGGCCAGCTGGGCGTGCCCAGCCAGACCGTGGCGTCCGGCCTGGCCAGCCGGATCAGGGCGATCGCCAGGCGCAGGGCCCCGGTGCCGCCCGGGGTCTGCACCCCGATCAGGCCGCTGGCCTGTTCGCCCATGGCCAGCTCGGCGCTGAGGCGCACAAAGCCGACATCGCCCTCTGGCCCCAGATAGGACTTGCTGGGCTGCTCATCGACCAGCTTACGCTCGGCCGCCTTCATGGCGCGCATGACGGGGGTAGCGCCGGTTTCGTCGCGATAGATGCCGACGCCCAGGTCCAGCTTGTGCGCGCGCTCATCCGCCTTGAACAGGCCGATCAGGGACAGCAGGGGGTCGGGGGCCTGGGGCGTCAGGGCCGAGAACAGGCCCGGATTGGCAGACTGGGTCATGGCATTGCACCGGGTTGTGCCCCCAGGCCGCAGGGCCGGGAGGCGGGCAGGACTGGCAGAGGTGATCCGCGCGGCGCGACCCGGCGTCAAGTCATCCTGACGACCGTGGCCAGCCTCTACCGGCCGGGCCGCATCGTTCCCCTCTTCGGAGGAAATGATCGCATCCGCGCGATGTTATTTCTTTTCAAAATAGGCCATGAATGCAGCGGGTGTGATCAATCGGTTTCAAAATCGGGTGAGAAATGGATAACGGTCGTCTGGATGCGGTGGATCGGAAGATCCTGGCCGAGCTTCAGGCCGATGCCTCGATCAGCCATGCCCAGCTGGCCGAACGGGTCGGGGCCTCGACCGCCTCGTGCTGGCGCAGGGTCAAGGCGCTGGAAGAGGCCGGGGTCCTGCTGGCCACGGTGCGGCTGGTCGATGCCATCCGCGTCGGGCGCGGCGTCAATGTCATGTGCCAGGTCCGGATGCGTTCCCATGCCCCCGACGACCGCCAGTCCTTCGAGGACTTCATCCAGACGGCCCCCGACGTCATGGAGGCCCACTCCATGTCCGGGGAATGGGACTATCTGCTGCGGATCGTGGCTGCGGACGTGGCCGGCTACGAGCGCTTCCTGATGCGCGACCTGCTGAACCATCCCAACGTCGCCACCGCCGCCTCGCACTTCGCGCTCAGCCAGGTGAAATACACGACCGCCGTGCCGGTCTGAGGCCTTATGGCAAGGCTTTGATTTCGCGCAACAAAGCTTTGCTGTAGTGTATTATTTTGCAAAATTTTACAATGCATCATTGAATGCGTGGAATTTTTATATTCATACCCCAAAAGATTCTGCCGATGCCCCCTCAAAGGGGGACTTAAAGGTAAACGAAAAGTTCTTTTGTCCACTTGTGAGCGCCGTAGACATTCGGGTGTTCATTTGGGTTTCGCACGTATTGGGCGTGCGATTTTTGGGAATCCCAGGCATTTGATCTTGGTTCAGGCCTGGGTATTGGGAGGACTTGACTATGAAATCTATGGCTATTCTTTCGGGTCTGGCTATTGCTGCCTCGACCCTTGGTTTCGGGGCTGTGGCCCAGGCCGAAACCCTGTCGGTGACCACCACCGTGGCCCCCTACTGCGGTATTCGCCTGGCTAACGTGTCCAGCGGCACCGCCTCGGTGGCTCATGAAGCCGAACAGATGGTCGCCAACCTGGAGCTGGCCTGCAACACCGGCAACAACGCCCGGCTGGTCGTGAATCCGCTGAATGGTGACTTCAAGAACGGCAACAGCCTGATCAACTACGCCATGCGCTTCGTGGCCCAGGACTCGGCCTTCAACATCAACCGCACGGACGCCACGCCTGGCGATGCCGAAGGTTCGGGCAAGTTCACCCGGGTCAAGAACGGCTACTCGCAAGCCCTGGCCAACGGCATCAGCGCCCAGTTCTATCTGGACGTGAACGTCGAGGCTCCGGGTGCGACCGTTGATGGTCAAACCTACTACCCCGCCAATGCCGCGCCGGCGGGTACCTATACCGAAAGCTTCACCTTCGAGCTGTCGGCCATCTGACGACAGGACTGCAGCCGGGTTTGTGCCACCCGGCTGCAGCACCTTTCCTGGGGAATTCCAAATGAGACAAGCAGCCTTGGCGGCTTGCATGGGCCTTGCGGTCCTTGCAGGCCTGGGCACCGCCGTGCCCTCACGCGCCCACGAGGTGCAGCCCATGATCGCGACGGTGACGCCGTCGGGGACCGGGGCCAACTACCGCCTGATGATCCGCAACACCAATGCCATGCCCATCACCCTGGAGATCACCCCCTATCGGGTGATGGTGGATGACGAAGGCTCGGTGACGCGCACGCCCGAAGAGGCCGATGTCATCCTGTTTCCGCCACAGACGGTCGTCGCGCCGTCCAAGGAACAGGCCATCCAGGTCCGCTATGTCGGTGACCCGACCGTGACCGAGGGCCGGATCTACGCCATCGTGGTCGGCCAGCTGCCGGTCGATTTCTCGACCGTGACCAATGCGGACGCCAGCACGACCCAAGTCAAGATCGGCTTTGACTTTGTCAGCCACATGATTGTCCAGCCCGCCGGGGCCAAGCCCGTTCTGACGATGGACGCGGTCCGCCGCTCGGACCAGAACGACCTGGTGATGGACATCACCAATACCGGCAATGGCGTGGCCATGCTGCGCACGGCGGACTGGGTCGTGACGGGATCGGATGGCAGCCGGATCGAGGTGCCGTCGGATGACATCGCCTTCGGGACGTTCGGTGCCATCCTGCCCGGTGGCAAGCGGACCGTGACCATTCCCGCAGCAGAGCTGGCGGGCCTGGGCGGCGAGCCGACGGTCACCGTCGAGCTGAAATGATCGTGCGCCGCCATGTCCACCGATCACACGGCCTGTGGGGGGCGTGGCAGGCTCATGGGCTGCTCCTACGCGGCCCTGATGCTGGGGATGCTGCTGTCCGGCACGGCCGCGGCAGCCAGTGCGAGCGACTATTCGGATCCCGACGTGCCAATACCGACCAACCGCTACGGGCGGTCGGACCGGGCGTCGGGCGGGCCAGGGCTGGATCTCGCACTGTCCAGCTCCACAAAAGGCGTCTCGGCAGATGTGGGTGCCCTTCTTGAGCGTCTGCCCCCCAGGGACGCTTTCACGCACCTGACCGCCGAGACGCCGGCCCGGCTTGCCGCCCCAGAAACAGGAAGAGGGGCAGGGGCAGGGGGTAGCTCCGGCCTGCTGGCGGCCCCCGCGCCTATCCTCGCCATGGCGGCCCCTGCGCCGCCGGCGGCTGCCGCGCCGCCCCCGGTCCAGTCGCGCCAGGCCACGGCCCGGGTCTATACGCCGCTTGATGTGGGCCTGGTCCTGAACGGCCGCTTCCTGGGCATGGTCAGCGCCGACGTTGATCTTGAGGGCAACGGCCTGGTCGATGGCCAGCGCTTCCTGGACCTGATGGAGCCGGCCGTGACCCGCGAGACCTTGGAGGCCCTGCGCCAGGCCGGGCGTGGCCGCGAGCGGATCCCGTTCGAGGACCTGTCGGTCGACGGATTCAGCCTGGCCTTCTCGACGGCCAGTCTGGAGCTGCACGCCACCCTGGGCTCCGCCGGGATGCGGGCCACGGACATGAGTCTCAGCGGCATCCGCACCGTCCCGGACCCGACCGCCTTTGACCAGCCCGCGCGGTTCTCGGCGGGGGCCAATATTTCGCTGGGCCAGGCCTATCGCCATAACCTCGATGATGCGGGGCCCCTGCACGGTGCCATCGACGGCATCGTCCAGTGGGGCGGCTTTGGCGGCCTGACCCTGATCACCGGGGCGGACTATGACGAAGGGCGCACCGAGGACGCCTGGCGACGCACCGAGACCCGCCTGATCAAGGACTTCTTTGGCCCGGCCATCCGCGCCACCGTGGGCGAGTTCACGCCCCTGGCGGACGGCTTCCAGGGCAGTGGCCGGGTCGTCGGCATCGGCGTGGCGCGTGCCTATTCGGTGGTGCGTCCGTTCCAGAACGTCCGGCCCTCGGGACGGCAGGAGTTCACCCTGGACCGCGAGGCGACGGTGGACGTGGTCATCAATGGCCTGACCCGCCAGACGCTTCGGCTGCAGCCTGGCCGCTATTCCCTGGCGGACTTCCCCTTTGCGACCGGGGCCAACCAGGTCCAGCTGGTGGTCGATGACATCACGGGCCGCACCGAGCTGGCGGTCTTTGATGTCTTCAGCGGCTCCGAGCTGCTGGGAGCCGGGATCGTCGATTTCGGCCTGTCCGTGGGCCAGTATGAGGGATCGCGCTCCTATGAGTATGACGGGCCGACCCTGGCGACGGGCTTTGTGCGCAAGGGCATCAGCGACAGCCTGACCCTGGGCGTGAACGCCCAGATGTCGAGCGATGTCCAGCAGGTCGGGGGCGCATCCATCCTGGGCTCGCCGTGGGGCCTGTTCCTGCTGGAGGTGGCGGCCAGCCAGAATCAGCAGACCGACGAAGCCGGCTATGCCGCCTCGATCAGCTATCGGCATCTGTTCAGCCTGCGCGAGCGCGACGACCTGCGCATCACCGCCAATGCCGAGACGATCAGCCGCTATTTCGCCGATCCCTTCCAGCCCTGGCGCGCCAGCCCTGACTCCTGGCGGGCCAGCGCCCTGATCCAGTGGAATGCGCCCTATGAGTGGGGCTTCACCCTGGGCCTGAGCGCCAGCCGCTCGCGCCTGAGCGGCTTCGAGCGCCACCAGGTGGACGTCGGTGTCAGCCGCACCTTTGGCCGGGTCAGCCTCACCACCAATGTCAGCTTCTCCAATGACGAGGACGAGGATGACGTGCGCTTCAACATCGGGCTCAGCGTGCCGCTGGGCGGCCGGTGGTCCAGCCAGGCCCGCTATGACAGCGGCGACAACCGCAGCGATGTGGTCCTGTCGCGCTATTCGACCGGATCGTTGAATGACCTGAGCGGCGAGATGCGGTTCACCAATGACGACCGCAACCGTCACCTCTCGGGGCGCCTGGACTACATCCACAACCGTTTCGAGGCCCAGCTGGTCCATAACCGCCTGACCGATCGGGTCGGCGGCGGCGAAGCCAACAGCGAGTCCAGCCTCAGCCTGCGCAGCTTTGTCGGCTATGCGGGCGGGCGGTTTGGCCTGGGACGCCCGGTGGACGATGCCTTCATCATTGCGCCGGTGCACCCCTCCCTGGCCGAGTCCGACGTCAGGATCCGGTCGGGCACGCGCGATGTGGCCCGCTCGGGCCTGCTGGGGCCGCCGGTCATCCCGATCCAGCGCAGCTATGGCGTCAGCAGCTTCAACGTCGAGATTGATCCCCTGCCGGTCGGCTATGACATCGGCTCGGGCGTGATCAGCGTCTTCCCCAGCTTCGGCGTCGGCTATCGCCAGGACATCGGCAGCGATGCCTCGCGCATCGCCATCGGGGTCCTCCATGGCCCCGACGGCCCCCTGGTCCTGGCCCACGGCACGGTCGAGGCCATTGATCGCGAGGGCTTCGAGCCCCGCGTGCTCTTTACCAACCGCGCGGGCCGGTTTGTCGCCGATGCCCTGGCTCCCGGCGACTACCGCATCATCATCAATGGCCAGGAAGCGGCGCGCTTCAATGTGCCCCAAACCAGCGAAGGAGTTGTCGATGTTGGCCTCTTGCAAGCCCGTCAGGGCGATTGAGCCGCCGGTCCGGGGTCGCCTTCATCCGCGACAGGCCCAGCGCCTAGCCTGGGCCGTGGCCTGCTGTGCGGCGGCGGTGGGGTTGGGGGCCGGTGTGGCCCGGGCCGAGACCTGCCAGCTGCGGATCGACGGCCCCCCGCCTTCGGTGCAGGTCGACTACGACCCCTTCGTCCCGGCCACGGCCCCGTCAAAGATGACCTTCCGCCTGATGAACCCCGGGGCCGAGGCCTGTGCCATCGACCTGGCCCTGACCGAAAGGCCGGGCGAGCCGACGGTGCAGCCGGTGGTCGCCGATACCGGCCTCATGCTGGAGCTGCGTCCGGCGGGCCTTCTCAGCCGGACCCCGGTGCCGGGCGTCCTTGCCGTGACCGTCCCGGCGGGCGAGGCGGTCGAGGCCAGCCTGGATGTCGTGGTCATGACCGATGCGGTGGTCCAGGCGGGCCAGTATGCCCAGGAGCTGACGCTGGAGCTTCGCCCGGCCGGGTCGGCGGTGGCCTATGACCAGGCCCCGGTCGTCCTTACCCTGATTGCCCTGCCCCGCGCCCAGATGAACCTGTCGGGAGCCCGCGGGGACTTCGGGACCGGGGCCTCGGTCAGCGTCGTCGACTTCGGCCGTGCCGAAACGGGCAAGGTGCGCCAGGTCTTTGTCCAGACCCGCGCCAATAATGCCGCCCGCCTGACCTTCACCTCGGCCAATCGCGGCCGGCTGATGCTGGTGGGGGAAAATCCTGATCAGGCGACGCTGGACTATACGGTGGCGCTGGAGGACCAGGTGCTGGATCTCAGCCAGGTCGCGACGCGCGACATCGATCCGCCCCGGACCTATGCGGGCCAGGCCTTTGAGCTGCTGCTGACCCTGGGCAAGGTCGAGGGGGCCCGTGCCGGGGACTACAGTGACGAACTGACGATCGAGATTTCTACGCTCTAGCGGCCCGGCCTCAGGGCCGGGCAAAGCCTGCGGCCTGTGCAAACAGATCGCCGCGGGATTTTACTTCAAGCTTGCAATAGGCGTGCTTGATGTGGGTCTTCAGGGTCTGGGTCGAGATGTTCAGGGCCTGGGCAATCCGGCCCGTCTCATGGCCGTTCAGCAGCATGCCGACGACCCGGCCTTCGGTGGGGGTCAAGGTCTGGGTCGTGACCAGGGCCGAGAAGTCGGCAGCCTGGCGCGGTGGATTGAAAATGATGCCCACCAGGGACCGGGGCGGCCCGCTGACCCGCTTGGCCCAGACGACCCAGGCGCGTTGCTGGCAATCCAGCGAGATGGCGCAGCTGTATTCGTCACGCCCGCATGACCGCAGCAGGTTGCTGACCGAGGTGGAGCGGGGCGTCAGGCGGCCATCATGAACCCGGATAATGCCATTCTCGACCAGAAGGCGGGCGTTGCGGTTCATCCACCGTACCATCAGGTCTGACGAGATCAGCATCCGGGCCTTGGCCTCGCTCTCCAGCCAGTTGGTCAGGGCCAGGTTGAAGGCAAGGGGCGATATGTCTCCTGTGTCCAGGTCGTCTGAGAGATTGAAATCGTCGTAGCCGAACTCGGGTGGCAAACCGGGCAACACCTCTTGGAACATTTTACACTCCGACTTGTGCGTGTCCTCATGGCGAGGATTTGTATTCCAGCGGTCAATAATGTTCGATCCCCCAAACAGGGGTTAGTTATCGTTTAAAAAGCAGACAATTTTTTACAATTCGACAATTTAGTCGTTACTTTTGTTGGATCGTGAATTTAGAATTTAGACCGGAAACGAGAACGCCTTGGGTTAATGGTGAAATCTTGGATACTGCCGCGATACAAGCTTTGCTGTAATGATTTGGTGGCCGATAAGTTCACGGACGGCCCGAATGTAAAATAGCTCAGGGTGCCGATGGTTGACCTGCGGTCAGCTGCGTCCTAGTCGGAGCGGGCGTCAGGTTCCCGCAAGGGATCAAAAGGGAACGGAGTTCGAGGCTCCGGCTGTTCCCGCAACTGTAAGCGGCTAGTCCGCGCGTCAAACGCCACTGGCAGTCCACGGCCCTGAGCCCGCGACCGCTGGGAAGGCGACGCGCCACGGCGATGATCCGCAAGCCAGGAGACCTGCCTGTCGCCGTCGTTCTCTGCGCGGTCGGGATGTGCCGGGCAGTCGAGGAAACTCGTGTGACGACTTTTGGAAACCAGCCGTGCCCACGGCGGCTTTCGCGTGTCCGAGGATATGCGCAGGCCCCCGCCATGGCGTCGTGAACAGGAGTTGCCGGATGTCCCGGTCTGCCTTTGCCATCCTCGCCGCTGCCAGTCTCCTGGCGGCCTATCCCCATCACGCCCGGGCCGATGACGGCCTGGACCAGCAGGCCTCTCGCCCTGACGTGGCCGGGGGTGCCGGTGCCACCGGCCTGCCGGACGTGGTCGTCACCGCCAACCGCACGGCCCAGCCGCTCGAGCGGGTAGGGGCCTCGGTCACGGTCCTGACCCAGGCGGCCATCGACCAGCGCCAGGCCGTGCCCGTGCTGGAGCTCCTGGCTTCGACCCCCGGCGTCAGCTTTACCCGCAATGGCGGCATTGGCACGGCGGCGGGCCTCTATATCCGTGGGGCGGAAAGCCATCACACGGTCGTCCTGGTCGACGGGGTCAAGCTGAACGACCCGTCCCTGACCCAGGGCTACTACAACTTCGGTAACCTGCTGGTGGGAGACACCGCCCGGATCGAGGTGCTGCGCGGGGCCCAGTCGACCCTGTGGGGCAGCCAGGCCGTGGGCGGGGTCGTCAATATCGTCACGGCCGAGCCGACCGGTGCGCTCCAGGGCCGGCTCAGCGCCGAGGCCGGCTCGCGCGGCACCCGCTACGTGCGCGGCGGGATCGGCGGGGCGGGCGAGCGCCTGACCTGGCGCCTGTCGGCCAACCGCTATGACACCGACGGCTTCTCGGCCTTCTCCCCGGCGCACGAGAAGGACGGCTTTGGCAATACCAGCCTGTCGGGCCGCATGAACCTGGCCCTGACCGAGGCCCTGTCGCTGGACCTGCGCTCGGTCTGGTCAGACAGCCGCGGCGACTTCGATGCCTGGAACGGTGACAGCCGGGAATATGCCACGACCCGGGAGATGGTCGTCTATGGCGGGCTGAACCTGGAACTGTGGGACGGGCGTTTCCTGAACCGGATCGCCTATGCCCTCACCGACATCGACCGGGCCAACCACAATCCCGACATCACCGACCTGCCCCTGACCTTCGAGGCTCAGGGCGAGAACCGGCGCTGGGAATACCAGGGCAGCCTGGCCTTGACCGACGCCCTCAATGCCACCTTTGGCCTGGAGCGCGAGCGCCAGCGCATGAAGACCCGCTCGGTCTCGACCTGGACGCCGGACGCCCCCTACCAGCCGGGCCAGGCCGACCTGGACAGCGCCTATGCCCAGGTCCAGTGGACGGCGGTGCCGGGGCTGACCCTGACGGCGGGCCTGCGGTTCGATGACCACTCCGAGTATGGCGACGACCTGCTGGGCCAGCTGGCCGCCGCCTGGTCACTGAACGAGGGGGCCACCCTGATCCGCGCCAGCTGGGGCCAGGGCTTCCGCGCGCCGGGCCTCTATGAGCTCTACAGCGACTATGGCAACCCGACCCTGGAGGCCGAGAGCTTTGACAGCTGGGAAGTCGGCGTCCAGCAGAGCCTGTCCGATCGCGCCGTCGTCTCGGCCACCTGGTTCCGGCGCGAGGCCGACAATGAGATCCGCTACAACGGCTGCGCCTCGCCCAGCACCGATCCTCTGTGCCTGGTGAACGGCGTGGGGCGCTGGGGCTATTACCGCAATGTCCAGAAGACCGAGGCCCAGGGGCTGGAGCTGGTCGGCCAGTTCCAGGCCAGCCAGCACCTGTCGATCAATGCCAACTATACCTGGACCGAGGCCAGGAGTGCGTCCGGCGCGACGGACGGCCTGTTCCTGACCCGCCGCCCCGAGCACCTGGCCAATCTGTCGGCGGACTATGCCTGGGCGTCGGGCCTCAGCACCGGCCTGTCGCTCCGCTATGTCGGCGACAGCTTCAACGACGAGGCCAATGCCACACTGATGGAGGCCTACAGCCTGGTCGACCTGCGGGCCAGCTATCCGCTCAATGATCATCTTGAGGTCTATGGCCGGATCGAGAACGTCCTGGACGAGGACTACCAGACCGTCCTGAACTATGGCACGCCGGGCCGTGGCCTGTTTGGCGGGGTCCGCATCCGCTTCTGATGGGGCCAGCGGCGGCACGGGTCATCGCCTGTGCCGCCTGCCAGACGACGCAAGCCGTGCGGGCGCGCATTGATTGCTTTCCTCTGGCCCATCTTCCTGATTGGATACCGGCGACGCGCATGCGCTCGACCGGATCATGCCGCCCGAGGGGCGGGCAGGCCCTGGGCGAGCCTGAGACGTTGGTGGGACCGGCGGGGGGCCGGTTCGATAAGCTAATCGGGAGAGAAACCATGATCAGACTGGATGGACAGGTCGCCATCGTCACCGGTGCAGGCGGAGGCCTTGGCCGCTGCCATGCCCTGCTGCTGGCGCGGCGCGGGGCCAGGGTGGTGGTCAACGACATGGGCCCTGCCGCCGAGGCGGTGGTGGCCGAGATCACGGCCGAGGGCGGCGAGGCCGTGGCGGCCATCGGCTCGGTGACGGACGAGGCCTTCGTCAACGGCATGGTCAGGTCGGCCCATGACCAGTGGGGCCGCATCGACATCCTGATCAACAATGCCGGCATCCTGCGCGACAAGAGCTTCGCCAAGATGGAGCTGGACGACTTCCGCCTGATCCTGGACGTCCACGTCATGGGCTCGGTCATCTGCACCAAGGCAGTGTGGGACATCATGCGGGCCCAGAACTATGGCCGCATCGTCATGACCACCTCGTCCTCGGGCCTGTATGGCAACTTTGGCCAGGCCAACTACAGCGCCGCCAAGATGGCCCTGGTCGGCTTCATGCAGACCCTGGGGCTGGAGGGCGAGAAATACAACGTCCGCGTCAACAGCCTGGCTCCGACGGCGGCGACCCAGATGCTGCAGGGCCTGCTGCCGGACGAGGTCCTGGCCCAGATCAAGCCGGAATACGTCAGCCCGGCCATCATCCCCCTGGTCATGGCCGATGCGCCCAACCGCACCATCGTCTGTGCAGGGGCCAGGAGCTTTGAGTCGGCCCAGATCACCCTGACCCAGGGCATCCACATCGACGCCGACGTCGATGCCATCCCCGACATCCTGGTCGAGCGCTTCGACGAGGTGACCGACCCGGCCGATGCCCTGACTCCCCAGCAGGGCTTTGAGCAGAGCCGCGTCGAACTGGGCAAGTCGGGCTTCGGGGGCTGAGGCCCGCTTCGGAAACCTGTTTCAGAAGGGATAGATCATGCGTGATGCCGTAATCGTTTCGACTGCCCGTACGCCCATTGGCCGCGCCTATCGCGGGGCCTTCAACGCCACCCCGTCCCCGACCCTGATGGCCCACGCCCTGAAGGCGGCGGTCGAGCGGGCCGGGCTTGATCCTGCCGACATTGACGACTGCCTGGTCGGTGCGGCCCTGCCCCAGGGCGTGCAGCATACCATCGGCCGTACCGCCCCGCTGGCGGCGGGCTTCCCGGTCAGCGTCTCGGGCATGACCCTGGACCGCCAGTGCTCCTCGGGCCTGATGGCCATTGCCACCGCCGCCAAGCAGATCATCGTCGACCGGATGCAGGTCGCCGTGGCCGGTGGTGTCGAGAGCATCTCGATGGTCCAGGATGCCGGGATGCGGGTCGGCACCGATCCCCTGGTGCTGGAGCACGCGCCGGACGCCTATATGCCCATGCTGCAGACGGCCGAGGTCGTGGGCCAGCGCTATGGCATCGGGCGCGAGGCCTGCGACGCCTATGCCCTGCAGTCCCAGCAGCGGACGGCGGCGGCCCAGCTGGCCGGTCGTTTCGACGGCGAGATCGTGCCGATGAGCGCGCGGATGAAGGTCGTGGACAAGGCGACGGGCGAGGTGTCCTGGCGCGATATGACCCTGGACCGGGACGAGGGGGCGCGCGCCGACACCACGGCCGAGGGCCTGGCCAATCTGCGTTCCGTGGTCGAGGGCGGGATCGTCACGGCAGGCAATGCCAGCCAGCTTTCGGACGGGGCCTCGGCCTGTGTCCTGATGGAGGCCGCCGAGGCCGAGCGCCGGGGCCTTGAGCCCCTGGGCCGCTATGTCGGCATGGCCGTGGCCGGGGTGGCCCCGGACGAAATGGGCATCGGTCCGGTCGTTGCCGTGCCGCGCCTTCTGGAACGCTTCAACCTCAAGGTCGAGGACATCGGCGTCTGGGAGCTGAACGAGGCCTTTGCCGTCCAGGTCCTGCACTGCCGCGATGTGCTGGGCATCCCGGACGAGCGGCTGAACGTCAATGGGGGGGCCATCTCGATCGGCCACCCCTATGGTATGTCGGGCGCACGCATGGCCGGCCATGCCCTGCTGGAGGCGCGCCGTCGCGGCGAGCGCTTTGCCGTCGTCACCATGTGCGTCGGTGGCGGCATGGGGGCGGCGGGCCTGTTCGAGGCCTTCTGAGCCACAGGCCGGGGCCGGCAAGGGCCGGGGTGATCCCGGTCGTTACCGGCCCTTCTTCGCAATCGTATAGCGCGACGGGTCCAGGCCCTTTTTGACCTGGGTCCAGCGCAGGGGCATGGAGACGGGGGCCCCCGGACGCGCGCGGGGTGAGAAGGCGGCGACGGCCGTCGCCTTTCGGTCATTGCGCAGGTAGTCGATGAAGATGCGCCCCGACCGTTCCTTCTTCGACATGGTGATCAGGTAGCGGTCCGGCGCGGCGGCGGCCATGACGCGTGAGAACTCCCTGGCAAAGGCCTTGGCCTCGGTCCAGTCCATGTTCAGGTGCTCGATCTCGGTGACGACGTGCAGGCCCTTGCCGCCGGTCGTCTTGCACTGGCTTTCCAGGCCCAGGTCGCCCAGCCGCTCCCGGACCTCGCGCGCGGCCTTGATGACCTCTTCGAACCCCACTTCCGGCGACGGGTCCAGGTCGAAGACCAGCCGGCCAGCCTGCTGCGGGCGGAACGGCACGCAGTTCCACGGATGGATCTCGACGGCGGCGATCTGGGCGGCGGCCAGCAGACCCTCGATCGTGTTGATCTGCATATAGGGCTTGGGGTCGCCCTCGATCTCGACCGGTTCGATGGCCTCCGAATGGCCCTTGGCCGGATGCCGCTGGAAGAAGTGCTCGGCCTCGATCCCGTCCGGCACCCGCACCAGAGAGCAGGGGCGGCCGCGGATATGCTCCAGCATCTGGTCGCCGACCCTCAGGTAGTATTCGGCCAGGTCGCGCTTGGTAAAGGCGGGGGTGTGGTCGGTGGCGGGCCACAGCACCTTGTCCGGGTTGGACAGCTTCAGCTCGGGCGTCGCCCTGGGCTTTCGACGTGGCTTGGGCGGGGCGGTTTGCTCGGGCTGTTCCATCCTTGCCTCCGTGGCCGGCTTGTCCTCGCGCAGCCCCTTGAACGAGGCCTGGCGCAGGGTGCCCGAGGCGGTGAAGCCCTCGAAGGCGACCTCGGCCAGAAGCTCGGGCTTGACCCAATGGACGCCGGGGGCGGATTTCGGGCCATCCGGAAAGGGACTTCTGGCGACCTCAAGCGCCTGGAGGCGCGGCAGGATCTGCTCGACCACGCGCCGGCCAAAACCGGTGCCGATGCGCCCGGCATGGACCAGCTTGCCATCGCGATAGACCCCGGCGATCAGCGAGCGGAAGGCATCGCCCGTGGTGGCCCAGCCGGCGATGACTACCTCCTGCCCCTGGCGGCACTTGGACTTGACCCAGCTGTGGCCCCGCCCGGACCGATAGGGCGCAGCCAGCTGCTTGGATATGATGCCCTCCAGCTCCAGCCCGCAGGCGGAGCGCAGCATCTCGGGCCCGGCCGTGCTGAAATGGTCGACATAGCGAATGGCCGAGCCGGTCTTGGCCAGGCGCTGCTGCAGCAGGGCCTTGCGCTGTTCCAGCGGCTGGTCGCGCACATCCGTGGCCTGATCGAACAGCAGGTCAAAGGCATAGAAGATCAGCGGGGTCCGGTCCTCGCCCGCCAGCACCGCCTGCAGGAGGGCAAAGCTGGGCTGGCCCTGGGCGTCCAGGGCCACGACCTCGCCGTCGATGATGGCGTCCTTCAGCCCCCTTGCAGCGGCCGCGATGTCAGGAAAGCGCCCGGTCCAGTCCAGGCCCTTGCGGGTGCGCAGCCGCGCCTTGCCATCCTCGATCCTGAGCTGGATCCGGTAGCCGTCCAGCTTGATCTCATGCACCCAGTCCTGGCCGCCGGGCGGGATCGCCACGCTGGTCGCCAGCTGGGGCTCGATGAAGTCGGGCAGGCCGCCCTTGCTGGCGGGGCGGGCCCTGGCTGCAGCGGGTGCCCTGGCCGCCGCCTTCGCCTGCGGCTTTCGGGGCAGGGTCATGAAGGGCGCGACGTCTGCGGGCCTGGCCTCGGCGATCTGGCTCATGGTGCGGCCTGAGGCGGTGGAGCGGTCATCGTCGGTGGGGCCGTCCAGGTTGCCGGTCTCGGCGGCACTGTCGCGGTGCTTGATCAGCATCCAGGGGCGGCCCTTTTCGCGCGGCTTGGGCTTGAGGCGCACCAGCACCCAGCCGCCGTGCATCCGCCCGCCCTCCATGACGAACTTCAGCTCGCCCTTGGCCAGGTGGGCAGCCACGTCCTCGAAGCCCGGCTCCGGTGCCCACAGGCCCCGGTCCCAGATCATGACGGTGCCGCCGCCATACTGGCCCTTCGGGATGGTGCCTTCAAAGTCGCCGTAGTCGAGCGGGTGGTCCTCGACCGCCATGGCCAGGCGCTTGTCGGCCGGGTCCAGCGAGGGCCCCTTGGGCACCGCCCAGGACAGGAAGGTCCCTTCCCATTCCAGCCTGAGGTCGAAATGCAGGCGGCTGGCGTCGTGCTTGTGGATGACGAACCTCAGGTGCTCGGACGGCGCGATCTCTGCGCCCACGCCAGAGGGTTCCTGCGTCTGGGAAAAGTCGCGCATCTGGCGATAGGTGGCGAGGCGGGCTTTGGGCATCGGGTCCTCCGGCCCACCTGAACGGCCACGGGGCCGGAGCGCTCCCGCAGCCGTGGTTTTGTTCTGCCAGGACCTGGGGCATGAATCCTTTCGGGCGGACGCGCGTTGCCGTCGGACGGAGGATTTCATGCTCGACACCGCCACCCCTGAACAGCGCCGCTTTCGTGTCCACGCGCCCGGACACCCGACCCGCATCGTCCAGGAGCCGACGTTCGAGGCCGCCGCGATTGCCTATGTCGAGGACTTCATCACCTCGCCGCCGGTGCCCGAACTGCGCCTGTTCGTGACCGACCCCGAGGATGGCCACCAGCACTGCTTCGTGCTGGATCTGGAGACCGGCGACGTCGAGACCTGCGCCTAGGCGAACGAAATCGGTCGCGAGTCGTTGGAGAGTCCTGTTTCCCCACGGCCTTTCGTGAACGAGGTGCGCTCATGGCTCCGCGACCCAGCTGGCAAGGTCATCTCAAGCTGTCGCTCGTCACCTGTCCGGTGGCGCTCTACACGGCGACGTCGAGCGGCGGGGATGTCCACTTCAACCTGATCAATCCCAAGACCAACAACCGCATCCGGATGGTGACCACGGACCCCGAGACCGGCCCCATCTCGCGCTCCGAACTGGTCAAGGGCTATGAGGTTTCCAAGGGCGAGTATGTCCTGCTGACCGACGAGGAGATCAAGTCGGTCAAGCTGGAAAGCACCAGGACCATCGACATCGAACGCTTCGTGCCGGCCAAGGACATCGACCGGATCTACTGGGACAATCCCTACTTCCTCGCCCCGGACGGCAAGGTGGGGCAGGAGGCCTTTACCGTCATCCGCACGGCCATGGAGAAGTCCGGCCAGATCGCCCTGGCCCGCGTGGTCATGTCGACGCGCGAGCGGCTTCTGGCGCTGGAGCCGCGCGGCAAGGGCATCCTGGCCTACACCCTTCGCTCCGACGACGAGGTGCGCCAGCCGGACGAGATCTTTGGCGGCATTTCGTCGGCCAAGGCCGACCCGGACATGATCCAGATCGCCGAGAAGATCATAGAGCAGAGGGCCGGCCCCTTTGATCCCAGCCAGTTCACCGACCGCTATGAAGAGGCGCTGAAGGCGCTGATCGCCGACAAGCAGAAGGGCAAGAAGCCCGCCAAGGTGGCCGAGCCCAGCCAGGACAATGTCGTCGACCTGATGGCCGCCCTGCGCGCCAGCCTGGAAGGCAAAACGGCGGCCAGGAAGGCCCCGGCCAAGACCTCGAGCCAGACCTCTGCCCAGAACTCTGCAAAGACGTCCAAGCCCCGCGCGCGCAAGGCCGGGTAGCCCTGCGTGCCAGCCGAGGATTCGCGCACGGATGATGCCGTGCCCATGCCGGACGGCCTGCGCTGGTGTTCCGACGAGACACCGGGGATCAGGCGACGCCGGGCGGGCAGGGGCTTTTGCTACCTGGGGGCCGACGGAAAGCGGATCACGTCCGGGCAGGTGCTGTCGCGCATCCGCGCCCTGGTCATTCCGCCTGCCTGGCAGGATGTCTGGATCTGCCCCCATGCCAATGGCCACATCCAGGCGACCGGCCGCGATGCGCGTAATCGCAAGCAGTATCGCTATCATTCCGACTGGACCGTGGCCCAGTCGTCCAACAAGTTCGACCGCCTGTCCCTGTTCGCCGCCCGCCTGCCGCGTCTGGAAAAGGCGATCGAGCAGGCCCTGGCCCGCCGCCGCTATGACGAGGAAAAGGTCGTCGCCACTGCGGTGCGCCTGCTCCAGCTCAGCCTGATCCGTGTCGGCAATGCCCAGTATTCGCGCCAGAACCGCAGCTATGGCCTGACCACCCTGCGCAAGCACCACATCGAGATCAGCGGCCAGGCGCTGCGCTTGCGCTTTCGCGGCAAGAGCGGCGTCGAGCACGAGGTCAGCGTGCAGGATCGACGCCTGGCCACCATCATACGCCGCCTGAACGAGCTGCCCGGCCAGACCCTGTTCCAATACAGGTGCGACGACGGGACCCTGGGCACGGTCCGCTCGGAGGACATCAACGCCTTCATCCGCGCCCACATGGGCGAGGCCTTTTCCGCCAAGGACTTCCGCACCTGGGCGGCCACCCTCCATGCCGCCCAGATTCTGTGCGACCTGGAGCCCCCGACCTCGCAGGCCGATGGGCGGCGCAAGCTCAACGCCTGCCTGAAGAAGGTGGCCAGGCGACTGGGCAATACGCCCGCGGTCTGTCGCTCATCCTATGTGCACCCGCGGATATTCGACCTGTTTCTTGACCAGTCCTTGGCAAGTCACCTGCCAGGACCGCAGGCCCGGTCATTCCCCAGGGCTGTCGCCGCCTTGATTGATGCCGACAAAGTGATGTGGCTTTCATAAGCTTGACGCTTGGCGTGATATTGATGGTTTCGGATCATTATTTCTGGATAAGCGTCACCTTAACACAGATATGTTACCTTCTTTATTCGCAGGGGGTGCAACCCGCCGGTTTACATTTCGTTATGATTTCGCCGCTCTGCCCCGGCCTGTCGGCACAGTCAGGTGAGGCTTCGGAAAATCGTGGATTGTGCTGGTGTGTGCATGACTCCTTGCGCGCTCCAATGCGTGTCGGGATGCCAGAATGAAGGACACATCCAGGCAATCTGTTTCGACTTCTGTTGACTGAATGAAGACGTAATCGCCGATGGCTGCGCGTTTCATTTCTAACCTGGACTCTTAGCGATGAAACTCACTGCAACACCTGATGTCTTTTGCGCCTCCCTGCTGAAACCCCGCTTTGATCACCCCGTCCTCAATGCCCTGCCGGTCGAGGTGCGCCTGGGGATCTGCGAGCGGGCGGAAAACCTCTACCTGCCAGAAGACGTCGCACCGCCCCGGGGGCGGCTCTATTTCCTGAAGTCTGGCGTCCTGGGAATCTTCCCGGCCGGCAATCCGGTCTGCGCCGGGACCATCGTCCCCGGAAGCGTCTATGGCTGGGAGGCCCTGCTGGATGAGAACGCCGTGGCGGGCACCCGCGCCATTGTTCCCAGCGACGGCTTTTCGGTTCCGCTGTCCACGATCCGCTCGCTGCTGGGCGAGACCTGGATCTTCCGGTTCCTGGCGGCCCATGCCGTGGCGCGGACCCGGGTGACCGGCATAGAGGCGGCCTGCAATGCCCGGCACACGGCCTCGCAGCGGACAGCCAAGTGGATCATGCGCCTGCACCAGGCGGTGCGCGACCCCAATGGCATCTCGATCACCCAAGCGCGGCTGGCGGACCTGCTGGGCTTCCAGCGCACCAGCATCAATGCCTCATGCGGCCATCTGAGGGATCGCGGGGCCATCCGTATCCGTCGCGGCCGGCTGATCGTATCGGACGTCCATGCCCTGGAGGAGATCGCCTGCAACTGCGATTCCGAGCTGGTCGAGGGCCGCATGGAGCGCGAACCGGCCAGGCTGGCGCACTAGCCGGGGACAAGCCGGAAAAGACAGGGCCGCCGGTCGAACCGGCGGCCCTTCTTCCATCAGGCGGCCTTCTGGTTGATCGAGGCGTCAGCCAGGGTGGTCAGGTCGACATCGGTCTGGGACTCTTCCTGCAGGGTCTCGTCCAGCAGCTTCACCGCATCGTCCAGGCCCAGCATCTGGGCCCAGCGCTTCAGCGTGCCATAGCGGGTGATCTCATAGTGCTCGACCGCCTGGGCTGCCGAGATCAGGCCGGCGTCCAGGGCATCCGTGCCCTTGTAGTCCGCCATGATTTCCTCGCCCTCGGCCAGGATGCCCTCGATGGCATCGCAGGTCTTGCCACGGGCGGCCTTGCCGATGATCTCGAACACCTGTTGCAGGCGCTCGACCTGGCCTTCGGTCTGCTGCTCGTGCTTCTGGAAGGCGGCCTTCAGCTTGTCGGACTGGGCCGCGCGAGCCATCTTCGGCAGGGACTTCAGGATCTTGCGCTCGGCGTAGTAGATGTCGCGCAGGGTGTCGTGGAACAGGTCGTTCAAGGTCTTTTCGGCCATTTTTCGTGTCTCCTGTCGTGGGGATGGGGAGCCAGTTCAAGCCCGAGGGGCCAAGCCTGTTCCCAAGGTTCAGAACACGTCTCTTGGATTGAAAGTCTCAGCCCGCCTTGTCCGGATGGCTTTTGAAGGTGTCGCCGATCTCGCTGGCCGAAGGGCCATCCGGCCCGGCGCGATGGCGCGACTTTTCCTGGGTCTGCTCGGCCCCCTTGGTCGGGGCGTCCGGGGTGGACTTGGTGACGGGGACGGCCCCGTTCTCGGTTCGACCCTTGGTCTGGCGGCTCATGGGTAGTCTCCTAGTGGTCTGACGACGTCTGCCCGGCCTCGTGGGCAGGGTCGCGATAGTCGGGCGCGCGGTTCTCGGTCTTGAGGAAGCCGGTCGCCGCCGTGGCTGCATAGATCAGCAGCAGCAGGCCCAGCAGGATGGCCGCGAACCGCAGAAGCCGCCGGGGCTGACGCAAAACGGGCGGCTTTGGCGTCTTGTGTTGGGGCTCCATCGGCATCTCCTTCCTGCCTGTCGGGGACGTCCCCGCCGCGCCGCCGGTTCCGCGGTCGCGAACGCAATGTCGGGTAGGCGACTCTGGGCAACGTGCGGGCGCGCATTCCTCTTGTGAAGCCAAACCGCAAAGGAGCGTTCCATGAAGAAATCTGTCCTCATCCTCGGCGCAGTCGCCAGCGTGGCGCTTGTCGCGGCCTGTTCGCCCGGAGACGATCGCAATGTAGCCGACCAGACGCAGGACGCTGTGGCCGGCGCGGTTGGACAGGTGTCTGCGACCACCATGGGCAGCAACATGGTCAGCGCCTATGTGCCCAATGCCGCCCGTGGCGACCTCTATGAGGTCCAGGCCGCAGCGGTTGCCCTGCAGAAATCCACCAGCGACGAGGTCAAGGCCCTGGCCCGGATGATCGAGACCGATCACAAGGCCGCCACCGAAAGCCTGAAGACGGCCGTCGCCTCGCTGAACGACAACCAGACCGTGCCGACCGACCTTGATGAGCGTCGCAAGGGCATGATCGACAACCTGAACTCGGCTCCGGCGGCAGACTTCGACCGCGTCTATCTGCAGCAGCAGGTGGCCGCCCACGAGGAAGCCCTGACGCTCCACCGTGGCTTTACCGACAACACTGACGCTCCGGCGCTGGCCGAACACGCCCGGACCGTGGTGCCCAAGATCGAGTCCCACCTGGAAAAGGCCCGCCAGCTGCTGGCCAGCCAGGCGGACACGGCGACCACCAACTAGGGTCGCTGCCACCGCCCAAGAGAAATGGTCCAGGATTGCTCCTGGACCATTTTTTGTGCCTGCGCTCGACGGGATCAGTGGGGCAGAAGGATCACTTTCGTCCACTCGTTCTGGTTGGACTTGAAGTTCTCGTAGGCCTCGGGGGCCTGTTCCAGCGGCAGGCGATGGCTGATCAGGTCCGTGGTGTCGATCCGGCCGTCCAGGATCATTTCCAGCAGGGCCGGCAGGTAGCGCTGAACATGGGTCTGGCCCGTCTTCAGCGTCAGCCCCTTCTGCATGAAGGCCCCGACCGGGATCTTGTCGGTAAACCCGCCATAAACGCCGGGGACCGAGACCGTTCCCCCCTTGCGCACCGCCATGATGGTTTCGCGCAGGACATGGGCCCGGTCGGTGCCGAGGCGGGTCGTGGTCTTGATGGCGTCGATGATGTTGTCCGGGGCAAAGCCGTGGCTTTCCATCCCCACGGCGTCGATGCAACTGTCCGGCCCCAGCCCGGCGGTCATCTCCAGCAGGGCCTCGCGCACCTTGACTTCGTGGTAGTTCAGCACCTCGGCCCCGTTGGCCCTGGCCAGTTC
>JAEYQX010000005.1 GCA_023409795.1 Pseudomonadota bacterium | reverse complement strand
CGGCAGCTATCACAACGTCTTCCGCCTGGGCGCCGCGATCCAGGACCTGGGCTTCTGGGTGCTGAACGACATCATCTGGCGCAAGTCGAACCCGATGCCGAACTTCAAGGGCACCCGTTTCACC
This sequence comes from Pseudomonadota bacterium, assembly GCA_023409795.1. Classification (GTDB taxonomy): domain Bacteria; phylum Pseudomonadota; class Alphaproteobacteria; order Caulobacterales; family Caulobacteraceae; genus Brevundimonas. The sequence goes on along the minus strand of JAEYQX010000005.1, from coordinate 4,287 downwards.
AATGCCCACGAGACCCTGATCTGGGCGGCCAAGTCGCGCGAGCAGAAGCGCTACACCTTCAACTACGACGCCCTGAAGGTCTTCAACGAAGACACCCAGATGCGCTCGGACTGGACCCTGGCCCTGTGCACCGGCGGCGAGCGCCTGAAGGACGAGAACGGCGAGAGGCCCATCCGACGCAGAAGCCCGAGGCCCTGCTGCACCGGGTCATCCTGTCGGCCAGCCGCGCCGGCGACGTGATCCTGGACCCCTTCTTCGGCACCGGCACCACGGGTGCGGCCGCCAAGCGCCTGGGTCGCCACTTCATCGGCATCGAGCGCGACGAGAAATACGCCGACCTGGCCGAGGCCCGCATCAAGGCGGTGATCCCCGCCAACCCCGAAGACCTGCAGATCACCGGCTCCAAGAAGGCCGAGCCCAAGGTGCCGTTCGGGGCCCTGGTCGAGGCGGGCCTGCTGGCTCCGGGCGACAAGCTCTACTGCCCCAAGGGCGACCACGAGGCCCGCGTCCGCGCCGACGGCTCGCTGGTGTCGGGCAGCCTGTCCGGCTCGATCCACAAACTCGGCGCCCTGCTGGAAAACGCTCCGGCCTGCAACGGCTGGACCTATTGGCGAGTTAAGACGGATACGGGCCTGCGCCCCATCGACGCCCTGCGCGCCGAGATCCGCGCCAATATGCAATAGACTGGACTTACTGATTTTTTCGGGAACTCAGGCGGCTCCGCACAGGAAGCCGCCTTTTTCCTGCACGGGGGAACCCAGCCCCTGCCAGGGCCATTGCATCAGCGCGCCTGAAGCAGGTCGGGCAGGAGGCCAGAGTTATGAAAATCGCGCAGGTATCACCTCTGTATGAGGCTGTTCCCCCTTGTCTTTATGGTGGAACCGAGAGGGTGGTCGCCCACCTGACAGATGCCCTGGTGGACCTGGGCCACGAAGTCACCCTGTTTGCCAGCGCTGATGCCCGCACCCGGGCCCAGCTGGTGCCGGTGCGCGATCGCGCCATCCGCCTGGACCCGGCCCCTCTCAAGTCTGACCTGGCCGCGCACATGACCCTGCTCGCCGCCGTCCTGGACCGCGCCGACGACTTCGACATCATCCATTTCCACACCGACATGATCCACTTCCCCTTCTTCAAGGGGCTGGCGGACAAGACCGTCACCACCCTGCACGGGCGGCTGGACCTCAAGGACCTGGAACAGGTCTACGAGCGCTGGGACGAGTTCGGCCTGGTGTCGATTTCCGATGCCCAGCGCAAGCCGCTGCCCGCCGCCAACTGGCGCGCCACCGTGCATCACGGCCTGCCCGACGAAACCTATACCTTTGTGCCGGAATCCCAGGGCTACCTGGCCTTCCTGGGCCGCATCTCGCCCGAGAAGCGCCCCGACCGGGCCATCGCCATCGCCACGGCCCTGGGCAAGCCGCTCAAGATCGCCGCCAAGGTCGATCCGGCCGACCAGGCCTATTGGGACACCCTGATCCGGCCCCTGGTCGACCAGAACCCCCTGGTCGAATACATCGGCGAGATCGGCGATGCCCAGAAGGCCGCCTTCCTGGGCGGGGCAGAGGCCCTGCTCTTCCCCATCGACTGGCCCGAGCCCTTTGGCCTGGTGATGATCGAGGCCATGGCCTGTGGCACCCCGGTCGTCGCCTTCCGCTGCGGCTCGACCACCGAGGTCATCGACCATGGCTGCACGGGGCTGCTGGTCGACACCATGGACGAGGCCATCGCCGCGGCCCGCCATGCGCACAAGCTGGACCGTCACTCGATCCGGGCGCGCTTCGAGAAGCAGTTCTCGGCCACCGCCATGGCCCGGCGCTACCTGGATGTCTATGGCGACGTCCTGGCGCGTCGTCCCTATGCCATCCGCCACGAGGATCTGGTCGACGACCTGGCCTTCGTGCGCCCTGAACCGCGGGCCTTTGTTGGTTTCTGAACCCTTGGCTGTTTCGGCCATTTCCTAGGGGGGCGCGCGAACAGGCCGGGGCTTGGCCCTGCCGGGAAAGGGACAAGCCATGGACGACGCCTATTCGGTCCAGACCACCGCCGCCGCGACCGCCGATAAGGACAGCCTGGAAACCCTGGTCACGCTCAAGGATGCCGATACCTTCCTGGTGGCCGATGCCTGGGGCGACGTGCGCAGCGGGGCCGATGGCCTGTTCCACAAGGACACCCGGGTCCTGTCGCGCCTGACCATGACGGTCGGCGGGGTGCGGCCGTCGCGGCTCAGCTCCGGCGTGACCGAGAGCAATGTCTTCTTCACCTGTCATTCGACCAACCGGCCCCTGCCCCCGATGGGCGGGCGCTCGGCCCCGGCCGGGGTCCTGCACCTGGAGCGGCGGCGGTTCCTGTGGGAGTCGCGGCTGTTCGAGCGGGTGCGGATCGTCAACCACGGCATGGAGGACATCCTCCTGCCCCTGACATACGAATATGCCGCCGACTTTGCCGACATCTTCGAGGTGCGGGGCACGCCAAGGGCCCATCGCGGCCAGTATCTGCCGCCCCGGATGGACGGGCGGCGCGTCACCTTTGGCTACATGGGGCTGGATGGCATCCAGCGGACCAGCTGCCTGGCCTTTTCAGAGCCGCCTGCCCGGCTGAACGCCAACCGCGCCGAGTTCATGTTCAGCCTGCCGCGCGGCACCTCGCTGAACCTCTATGTCGAATGCGGGGCCGGCACCTGCGACTGCCCCGATGCCGAGCGCTGGCGGGCCAACTCCGTCGCGGCCCTGCTGGGCATGAGGCGTCGGCTGCGTCGCGGGGCCCGCGTGCGCTCGGCGCGCAACCCGCGCATCAATGACTGGCTGAGGCAGTCGCGCACCGACGTGGCGCTTTTGACCACCGACCTGCCGACCGGCCCCTATCCCTATGCGGGCGTGCCGTGGTTCTCGACCCCGTTCGGGCGCGACGGCATCATCACGGCCTGGCAGATGCTGTGGATCGACCCCAGCCTGGCCTCCGGCGTCCTGCGCTACCTGGCCGGGCGACAGTCGACCGAGACCAATGCCTTTCGCGACTCGGCCCCCGGCAAGATCATGCATGAGACCCGCGGCGGCGAGATGTCGGCCCTGGGCGAGGTGCCGTTCGAGAACTACTACGGCGGGGTCGACACCACCTGCCTGTTCATCGCCCTGGCCGGGGCCTATGTGCGCCGCACCGGCGACCTGGAGATGATCCGCGAGCTGTGGCCCAACCTGATGGCCGCCGCCGACTGGATGCTGAAGCACGGCGACAGCAACAACGACGGCCTGATCGTCTATGCCCGCGCCGCCGACACCGGCCTGTCCAACCAGGGCTGGAAGGATTCCGAGGATTCCATCTTCGACAGCCAGGGCGTCTTTCCGGCCGGACCCGTCGCCCTGCTGGAGGTCCAGGGCTATGCCTTCGCCGCCTGGCAGGCCCTTGGCTACCTGGGCTCCCTGCTGGGCGATGAGCGGGCCAACCAGTGGCATGACCGCGCCGAACAGGTCCGCAACCTGGTCGAGGAACGCTTCTGGATGGAGGACCGGGGCTTCTATGCCATCGCCCTGGACGGCCACGGCGACCAGATGCGGGCCATTGGCTCCAACGCCGGGCACCTGCTGTTCAGCGGCCTGCCCAGCCCCCGGCGTGCCCACCTGGTGACACAGAAGATGCTGACCCCGGACTTCCGCTCGGGCTGGGGCCTGCGCACCCTGGCCAAGGGCCAGCCGCGCTATAATCCGATGAGCTATCACAATGGCTCGGTCTGGCCCCACGACACGGCCCTGGCCGCCGCCGGCATGGCCCATTATGGCGAGCGCGCCACCGTGGCCGAGCTGCTGGGCGAGGTCTTTGGTGCCGCCACCCATTTCCAGCTGCGCCTGCCCGAACTGTTCTGCGGCTTCGAGCGTGAGCCGGGCGAGCCGCCGATCGCCTATCCGGTGGCCTGCCTGCCCCAGGCCTGGGCCGCCTCATCCGTCTTCCTAATGCTGCAGGCGTCGCTGGGCATATCCATCGATGCCCTGACCGGGCGGATCGAGATCAACCGGCCCGAGCTGCCGGTCGGGCTGGACCAGTTGTCGGTCACCCGGCTGAAGATCGGCGAGGGGACCATCGACCTGCATTTCCATCGCCTGAACGGCCAGGTGGTGGTCATGCCGCGTGACCGCCGCGGCAAGGTCAGCGTCCACATCACCACCGACTAGGCCGCCGAGCCCAGCCCCCGTTCCAGCGCCTTGCGGAACACCGTCGGCAGGGCCTCCAGCGCCTGGGCCTCGCCGGTCCAGATCCAGTTGCCCGCCGCCTCGCCGGGCTCGGCCAGGTGCACGG
>JAEYQX010000268.1 GCA_023409795.1 Pseudomonadota bacterium | reverse complement strand
GGCCCAGGCCGAGCCGTATCTGGATCGGATCGCGGGTGTCGGCCTGGATTCCTCCGAGGTCGGTCATCCCCCCTCGAAGTTCGCCCGCGTCTTCGCCCGCGCCGGTGAACTGGGCCTGAAGCGCGTCGCCCATGCGGGCGAGGAGGGGCCGCCCGCCTATGTGCATGAGGCGCTGGACCTGCTGAAGATCGACCGGATGGACCACGGCAACCGCTCGATGGAAGACGAGGCGCTGGTCGCGCGTCTCGCCAAAGAGCAGATGACCCTGACGGTCTGCCCGCTGTCGAACCTGAAGCTGTGTGTGGTCAAGGACCTGAAGGATCACCCGATCCCCGCCATGCTGGCCAAGGGCCTGCACGTCACGCTCAACAGTGACGACCCGTCCTATTTCGGCGGCTATGTGAACGACAACTACATCCAACTGGCAAACGCCGTTGGCCTGACCCGCGAACAGGTCATCCAGATCGCCAAGAACTCGTTCGAAGGCAGCTTCCTGCCGGACAACAAAAAGGCCCAGTATCTGGCCGAGATCGACGCCTACGTCGCGGCAAACTGATCACGCTCCTTCTCCCTCGCGGGAGAAGGATCAGCCGCCTTTTGCGTCATCCTCGGGCCTGTCCCGAGGATCCATATCCACAGACCCTCACCGATCGCGCCCCATCGCCAGCCCGCCCGTGTCTGGATCCTCGGCACAAGGCCGAGGATGACGCGGGGTTGGAAGCGCTTCGCCGACACGGCCTCCCCCTCCCGCAAGGGAAGGATCAGCCCCTTTTGCGTCATCCTCGGGCCTGTCCCGAGGATCCATATCCACAGACCCTCACTGATCGCGCCCCATCGCCAGCCCGCCCGTGTCTGGATCCTCGGCACAAGGCCGAGGATGACGCAGGGTTGGAGGGGCGTCGCCGACCCTCGCGGGAGAAGGTCAGATTTGGGTGACCCCCAGCGCGGCAAAGCTGTCCCGCGCCGCCTGTGCCGTGTCCTCGGCAATGGCTCGCGTCGCCGCCTCGATCACCACCGCGTCAAAGCCTTCGCGCACGGCATCCTCGGCGGTGAAGCGGACGCAGTAGTCGTAGGCCAGGCCGCAGATGAACACCCGTTTCACGCCCAGATCGCGCAGCAGACCCGCCAGCCCCGTCGCGGTCTGGTGGTCGTTCTCGAAAAAGGCGGAATAGCTGTCCACCGCAGGGTTCGCCCCCTTGCGGATGATGGCCGCCGCACGCTGGATGGTGGGGGCCACATCGGGGTGGAAATCCGCCCCTGCCGAGCCCTGGATGCAGTGGTCCGGCCACAGCATCTGGGGGCCATAGGCGACCTCGATCAGGGTAAAGGGTGCCGCCCCGTCGTGGTTTGACGCAAAGCTGATCTGGTCCGGCGTGTGCCAGTCCTGAGACACGACCACGGTCTTGAACCGCTCGGCGATGGCGTTGACCCGCGGCATGATCCCCGCCCCGCCCTGAACCGCCAGGGCCCCGCCTTCGCAGAAGTCGTTCTGGGGGTCGACCACGATCAGGGCATCTTGGCCGGTCACGTCGAAGGCGGGGATGGTCATGGGATCAGACTCCGCAGGTGCGGGCAATTTCCTCGATCTCGTTGGCGGAGCCGAGGATGACCGGCACGCGCTGGTGCAGCTGGGTCGGGATGACGTCGAGGATGGCGTTGCGGCCATCGGTGGTGGACTTGCCGCCGGCCTGCTCGACCAGGAAGCTCATCGGATTGCCTTCGTACATCAGGCGCAGCTTGCCGGGCTTGTTCGGCTCGCGCTTGTCCCACGGATACAGGAAGACGCCGCCGCGCATCATGATGCGGTGAACGTCGGCCACCATAGCCGCGACCCAACGCATGTTGAAATTCTTGCCGCGACCGCCTTCGGCCCCTTGCAGGCAGCCTTCGACGTATTTCTGCACGCCCTCGGCCCAGTGGCGCTGGTTCGACATGTTGATGGCGAACTCCTTGGTGTCGGGCGTGATCCTGATCTCGGGGTGGGTCAGCAGCCACTGGCCGTCCAGCGACAGGGTAAAGCCCGACACGCCCTTGCCTGTCGTCAGCACCAGCATGGTCTGGCCGCCGTACAGCACATAGCCCGCCGCCAGCTGTTTGCGACCATCCTGCATGAAGGATGTGTCGGTGATCGTACCTTCCGGCGCGGCCAGCACCGAGAAGATGGTGCCCACCGGCGCATTGATGTCGATGTTGGACGAGCCGTCCAGCGGGTCGAACAGGACCAGGAACTTGCCGCCGTCATGGTCAGCCGGCTGGCTGTCATCCATCTCTTCCGAAGCCACACCGGCCACCAGGGGGGATGCCAGCAGGGCATCGGTCAGGATGTCGTTGGAGATGACGTCCAGCTTCTTCTGCTCTTCGTCCTGGACATTGACATTGCCCGAGGCACCCAGCGCACCGGCCAGGGCACCGCCCGACACCACCTTGCGAATATCGACGCAGGCCCCGGCGATCAGGCCGAGAAGCTCGGACAGGCCGGTCTCGACGTCCTGGCGGGCCAGATGATCCTTGAGGGCGAGGCGGTCGGTCATGATCTTATCCTGAGCGAGGGGCGTTTTGCCCTGTTCTTGGCCAATGCCGCGCGCCGGGACAAGCGCGGGCGCGAAAAAGAGGGCCGTGCCCCGGTCCGCCGCGCCTGCGGCCTCTAACAAGCGCGTGCACTTTCCCGACATCATCTTGACTTGAAGACGGAGTCGATGGCTTAGGTCAGCCACTCTCGCGGGAGAGATCGGCGGTTGCGATGCAGCTGCCGGAGCCGAAGGCGCAACCGCCCCGGAAACGCTCAGGCAAAAGGACCGCGCGGGGACGAAAACGCTGGAAAGTCGCCGCTGGGGCTCGCCCCAAAGGCGCGCCGAAGGAGCAAGGCTGCCATCCCTCCCCTTTGGGCGGCCGGAATCTCTCAGGCATCAGGGACAGCGGGGGCGCGTACGGCAAGGCCTTTGCCGTGAAGACGCGACTCCGGAGTGCGCCATGAGCGACGAGACCCTTAAAACCACGCCCCTCAACGCGGCGCATCGCGCCCTGGGTGCCCGCATGGTCGGCTTTGGCGGCTATGACATGCCGGTCCAGTACGAAGGCGTCCTGGCCGAGCACAAATGGACCCGCGAGCACGCTGGCCTGTTCGATGTCTCGCACATGGGCCAGGCCCGCATCACCGGCACCGACGCCATCGAACAGTTCGAGCGCTTCGTGCCCGGCGACTACAAGATCCTGAAGGACGGCAAGCAGAAATACTCCCTGCTGCTGAACGACGAAGGCGGCATCATGGATGACCTGATGGCGGGCAAGCCCGACCACAATGGTCTCTATGTCGTCGTCAATGCCGGCAACAAGGACGCTGACTTTGCCCACCTGAACGCCCACCTGCAGGGCGACGCCAAGCTGGAAATCCTGGACGATCGCGCCCTGCTGGCCATCCAGGGGCCGCAGGCCATCGAGGTCATGACGGCCCATGAACCGGCCCTGGCGGAAATGGGCTTCATGGACGTGGCCGTGCTGAAGATGTTCGGCACCGACGTCATCATCTCGCGCTCGGGCTATACCGGCGAGGACGGCTTTGAGATCTCGATCCCCAACGCCGATGCCGAGCGAATCTGGAACCTGCTGCTGGAAGACGAGCGGGTGAAGCCGATCGGTCTGGGCGCGCGTGACAGCCTTCGCCTCGAAGCGGGCCTGCCCCTGCACGGGCATGACCTGGACGCCACGGTTTCTCCGGTCGAGGCCGACCTGACCTTTGCCCTGTCGAAGTCGCGCAAGGAAGCCGCCAACTTCCCCGGTGCCGAGCGCATCCTGAAGGAACTGGCTGACGGTCCCGCCCGCAAGCGCGTGAACCTGATCGTCAAGGAAGGCGCACCGGCCCGCGAGGGTGCCGAGATCGCCGACAAGGACGGCAATGTCATCGGCGTGGTCACCTCGGGCGGCCCCTCGCCCTCGACCGGCAACAAGATCGCCATCGGCTTCGTGCCGCCGGCCTTTACCGAAATCGGCACCGAACTCCAGGTCATCGTCCGCGGTCGCGCATCCGCTGCCGAGGTCGTGGCCAGCCCGTTCGTTCCGACCCGTTACTACCGCAAACCCAAGGCCTAACCCCATTCGTCATCCTCGGGCCCGTCCCGAGGATTCAGACACACCAAAGCCCACCGAGCCTCCCGACCGTCCTTCGTGATGGTTCTGGATCCTCGGCACAGGGCCGAGGATGACGCTTCAAAAGAGAGAGGGACCATCCCATGAAATTCACCAAGGATCACGAGTGGGTCTCGCTGGACGGCGACATCGCCACCGTCGGCATTTCGGCGCACGCCGCTGAAGCCCTCGGCGACGTCGTATTCGTCGAAACGCCGGAAGTCGGCAAGGCCGTGACCAAGGGCGACAGCTTCGCCGTGGTCGAATCTGTCAAGGCCGCTTCGGACGTCTATGCCCCGGTCTCGGGCGAAGTCGTGGAGGCCAATGGTGCCCTCGCCGACGCGCCGGAAACCGTCAACGCCTCGCCGGAAGGCGAAGGCTGGTTTGCCAAGATCAAGGTGTCGGACGCCTCGGAACTCGACGGCCTGATGGACAAGGCGGCTTACGACGCCTTCCTCGCCACCCTTTAAAGCTCCCCCCTTACTCCGCTCATCCCCGCGGAAGCGGGGACCCAGCCTTGGGCCCAAGCAGCGGCGTTTGAACTCACTCTGGATCCCTGCCGTCGCAGGGATGAGCGGATAATAAAATGCGTTACCTCCCTCTGACAGCCGATGATCGCGAGGCCATGCTGGCCGCGATCGGGGCCAAGTCGATCGATGACCTGTTCGTGGACGTGCCGGAAAGCGCACGCCTGAGCGGCCCTGTAGACCTGCCGCGCGTTGCGGGCGAACTGGAAGTCGAGCGTGCCCTGTCGGCCATGGCGGCCAAGAACAAGACCGCCGGCTCGGTTCCGTTCTTCTGCGGCGCAGGTGCCTACAAGCACCACGTTCCGGCGACGGTTGACCACGTGATCCAGCGCTCGGAATTC
>JAEYQX010000186.1 GCA_023409795.1 Pseudomonadota bacterium | reverse complement strand
GCGAGGCGACGAGCCGGCGGTGATGCGGCTGGAGGCTGACCGCCTGGCCCTGCCCGAGCGCGGCGCGAGCCTGGTGGCCGAGCGTCGGCTGGCGCTGAGGCCGCAGGCGGTGCGGGTGCGTCATGTCGACGAGGCGTCCGACTACCAGACCGGGGCGGTGGTGGTGCGAAATCCGGCAGGGGGCGAGGCCGGGGGGCTGGACGTGGACCTGCCGGTGCTGTGCGATGCCGAGCTGGCCGGGACGGTGGCACACCGGGCCCTGGCCGAGCACGAGGGGCAGAGCGAGACCCTGACGGCGATGCTGGGGCCCCTGGAGGCGCTGGAGCTGGAGCCGGGCGATGTCGTGCGGGTCGAGGGGCATGACGGCGAATGGCGGGTCGAGCGGCTGGACTGGGCCGAGCAGCCGACGGCGAAGCTGGAGCCCGTGGTGCGGCTGTGGCCCGGCCGGACCGAGACGGACTGGCGACCCGGCACGCCGCCGGTCAGCCTGGGCCGGCCCTTTGTGCGACTGGTCGAGGTCCGGCTGGACGAGGACGAGGCGGACCATCGCCCGCTGGCGGTGGTGGCGGCCGAGCCCTGGGTGCCGATGGCCGTGCACGGCGGGGCCATGGTCGATGACCTGGAGCTGCGCGCCCGGGTCGAGCAGCCGGCCACGGTCGGGCAGCTGGTGGAGCCGCTGGCACCCGGCGTGATCGGGCGCTGGGACTGGGCCAATGCGGTGGTGCTGAGCGTCGAGGGGCGGGCGCCGCAGAGCCGCAGCGCGGCCAGTGTCCTGGGCGGGCGCAACCGGCTGATCGTCGAGACCGGGGCGGGATGGGAGCTGATCCAGTTCCGCCGGGCCGACCTGCTGGGGCCAGGGCTGTGGCGGCTGAGCGGCCTGCTGCGCGGGCAGGCGGGCACCGAGGCCGAGAGCCGGGCGGGGGCGCAGGTCGGAGCCAGCGTGGTGCTGGTCGACGAGGCCCTGCCGCGCGTGGAGATGAAAGAGGCTGAGCGCAACCTGCCAAGGCTGTGGCGGGTCGGGCCGGCGGGCCTGCCGCCCGGGGGCGCGGGCTTTGCCGAGTTGGACCACGTCTGGACCGGGCGCAGCGCGCAGCCATGGCGACCGGCGCACCTGAGGCTGGCGACGGAGACGCCGGACTGGACCCTGGCCTGGGTGGCGCGGTCATGGCAGGGGGCGGACGTCTGGGAAGGCGAGCCGGTGGCGATGGAGCCGATGCGCTTTCGCCTGCGCGTCATGGAGGCCGGCACTGAGCGACGCCAGTGGGAGGTCGAGGGCACCGGCGCCATCTATAGCCAGGCGCAGAGGCTGGTGGACTTTCCCCAGGGGCCGTCGCCGCAGGCCGAAATCCGCGTGGCGCAGTGGGGGCAGGCCTGGGGCTGGGGCGCGGAAGCGACGGTGAAGCTCATCTAATCCGCATACAGCCTCTTCCGGTGCGCGGGCGCATGGCTTAACTGACGCTCTGGTCTGAACCTCAATGCGGAGCAGTGTGCACAGTGGCTGGCGATCCCTACAAGGAACTGGGCGTTTCGAAGGGCGCAAGTGCGGACGAGATCAAGAAGGCTTTCCGCAAGCTGGCCAAGGAGCTGCACCCGGACAAGAACCCCGGCGACAAGGTGGCCGAGGACCGCTTCAAGCGGGTGACGGCGGCCTTTGACCTGCTGGGCGATGCCGAGAAGCGGGCCAAGTATGACCGCGGCGAGATCGATGCCGACGGGCGCGAGCAGTTCCGGGGCTTTGGCGGCGGAAGCGGCGGGCGCGCCGGGGGCTTCAGCGGCTTTGGCGGCTCGGGCGGACGCGGCGGCTTCGAGGACATCGACCTGTCCGAGCTGTTCGGCGGGGCCTTTGGCGGGCGGCCGGGCGGCGGTGCCGGCTTTGGCCGGGGCCAGGACGTGCGCGCCAGCCTGGACGTCAGCCTGGAGGACACCATCACCGGCACGACGCGGCGCATCCAGTTCTCGGATGGGCGGATGCTGGACGTCGCCATCCCCAAGGGCGCGAGTGATGGCCAGACCATCCGCCTGCGTGGCCAGGGGGCACCCGGTCGCGGTGGCCAGGCGGGCGATGCCCTGATCGAGCTGCGGATCGTGCCGCACCCGGTCTTCAGGCGCGAGGGCGCGGACCTGAGCATGGACCTGCCGGTGTCGGTGCCCGATGCGGTGCTGGGCGGCAAGGTCCAGGTGCCGACGCCGGAAGGCCCGGTGATGATGACCATCCCGGCCGGCTCGAACAGCGGCAAGGTGCTGAGGCTGAAGGGCCGCGGGGCCTATGCCGACGGACGGCGCGGGGACCTGATGGCGCGGATCATGGTGACCCTGCCTGACGCCATGGATGACGAGCTGCTGAAATTTGCCGCCGAATGGCGCGAGCGGCGGCCCTACAAGCCGGGTCGCTGAGCCGCCCCTACGGATTTCCTCCCCAAGCCGAAGACCAAGCTGATGATCGCCAAGCCTGACGTGAAGCCTGCCCGCCCGTGGTTCTCTGCTGGTCCGACGGCCAAGCGCCCGGGCTGGTCGATCGGCGGGCTGCCGGATCGGCTGATGGGGCGCGGCATACGGGCCCCCGAGGTGGTCGAGCGGTTTGCCTATGGGCTGCAACTGACGCGCGAGGTCCTGGCCCCGCCGTCGGACTATGTGATGCTCTATACGCCGGGTTCGGACACCGGGGCGGTCGAGGCGGCCCTGTGGGGGATGCTGGGGCCGCGTCCGGTGACGGTGGTGGCCTATGAGAACTTTGGCCTGACCTGGGCCTCGGACGTCAGGGACCACCTGAAGCTGGACCCGGTGGTGCTGAAGGCCCCCTGGGGCGAGCTGCCGGACCTGTCGCAGGTCGACTGGTCGACCGACGTGGTCTTCCCCTGGAATGGCACGACGTCGGGGGTGCGGATGCCCGATGGCGACTGGATCGCCGCAGACCGCGAGGGGCTGGCGATCTGTGATGCGACCTCGGCGGCCTTTGCCCAGCCCCTGCCGTGGGACAGGCTGGACGTGGTGACCTTCAGCTTCCAGAAGGCCCTGGGCAGCGAGGCGGGGATCGGGGTCATGGTCCTGTCACCGCGGGCCGTCGAGCGGCTGGACACCCATGTGCCGGCCTGGCCCGTGCCCAAGGTCCTGCGCCTGACCGGCAAGGACGGGAGGTTCGACCGGGCCCTGGCCGACGGGGTGGCGATCAACACCTTCTCGGTCCTGACCATCGAGGACTGGATCGATGCCCTGGAATGGGCCAGGGGGATCGGCGGGATCGACGCCCTGATCGCCCGGACCGACGCCAACCATGCCGCCCTGGCTGCCTGGGTGGAAAAGACGCCCTGGATCGACTTCCTGCCCGGGCGCGAGGAGATCCGCTCGACCACCTCGGTCTGCCTGAAGTTCACCGACCCCCGCGTGGCGGCCCTGGACGAAAAGGCCCAGAAGGCCTTTGTGAAGCGGTTCAAGGCCCTGCTGGAAGGCGAGGGGGCCGTCTATGACATGGAACCCCACCGCAACGCCCCCCCGGGCCTGCGGCTGTGGTGCGGATCCACCGTCGAGGTGGCCGACGTCGAGGCCGCCGGACCCTGGCTGGAATGGGCCTTCGAGACGGCGGTGAGCGAACTGGGCGTATAAAACTGACCTTACATCGGGACTTCTGACGATTCCCGGTCTATAGGCTCACACCGCATTCTGGATTGCGGAGTAATTGCCTTGGCAAACGTAGCAGTGGTCGGCGCCCAGTGGGGGGACGAGGGCAAGGGCAAGATCGTGGACTGGCTGTCCAATCGCGCCGACATGGTGGTGCGGTTCCAGGGCGGCCATAACGCCGGTCACACCCTGGTTGTCGATGGCAAGGTCTACAAGCTGGCGCTGCTGCCCAGCGGCGTGGTCCAGGGCAAGCCGTCGATCATCGGCAATGGCGTGGTGGTGGACCCGTGGCACCTGGTCAACGAGATCGAGAAGATCGAGGCCCAGGGCGTGACCATCAGTCCCGAGCTGCTGACTATTGCCGACAATGCCTGCCTGATCCTGCCGATCCACCCGGCGCTGGACGTGGCGCGCGAGGCGGCGGCCAAGGCCCCGGGGGCCAAGATCGGCACGACCGGGCGCGGCATCGGTCCGGCCTATGAGGACAAGGTGGGGCGCCGCGCCATCCGCGTCTGCGACCTGGCCAACGAAGAAGACCTGAAGACCAAGATCGAGCGCCTGCGCTCGCACCATGATCCGCTGCGGGCGGGCCTGGGGCTGGAGCCTATCGATCCCGAGGCGCTGCTGGCCCAGCTGCTGGAGATTGCGCCCAGGATCCTGCCCTATGTGAAGCCAGCCTGGCGCGTGCTGGACCAGGCCACCAAGGCCGGCAAGCGCGTGCTGTTCGAGGGCGCGCAGGGGGCCTTCCTGGACGTCGACCACGGCACCTATCCCTATGTCACCTCGTCCAACACGGTGGCGGGCCAGGCGGCGGCCGGCTCGGGCCTGGGGCCCAAGGGCGTCGGCTATGTGCTGGGGATCGTCAAGGCCTATACGACCCGCGTGGGCGAGGGACCCTTTGCCTGTGAACTGGACGACGAGGTTGGCCAGCACCTGGCGACCGTGGGCCGCGAGGTCGGGGTGAACACGGGCCGGGCGCGGCGCTGCGGCTGGTTCGATGCCGTCCTGGTGCGCCAGTCGGTGGCCATCAATGGCATCGACGGCATTGCCCTGACCAAGCTGGACGTGCTGGACGGCCTGAAGACGCTGAAGATCTGCGTCGGCTATCGCGTCAATGGCGAGGTGCTGGACTATCTGCCGTCCAGCCTGAAGGACCAGGCGGCGGCCGAGCCGGTGTTCGAGGAACTGGACGGCTGGGACGAAAGCACGGGCGGGGTCCGCAGCTTCAAGGACCTGAACGCCAATGCCATCAAGTATGTGCGCCGGATCGAGGAGCTGATCGGTGCGCCGGTGGCCCTGCTGTCCACCAGCCCCGAGCGCGACGACACCATCCTGATGCGCGACCCCTTCCACGGGTAAATACGGACGGGCGCAGTAACCTTGCGGAAACTGCGCCTTAACGTCTTGAGCCTAGCGTCACGGTCAAAGATGGAGTGACCCGTGTTCGCCCTAGACGCCAAGACGATGCAGAAAATCGCGCCGGTGGTTCGGCGTGTCGTCATCGTGGACCCCAATCCGGCCGCCGCGCGGCTGATGTCGGATCTGCTCAAGGGGTTCGGATCACGCGATATCGCGATGGAAAGCGATGAGGCACGGGTCATCGACCTGGTTCGCGAAATGGATCCGGGGCTGATCGTGGTGGAGCGCAGCGGGCCGCGCCTGGACGGAGAGGCCCTGGTGCGCAAGGTGCGGCGCTCAAGCCTGTCGTGCCGCCGGGTGCCGATCATCATGGTGACGGCCGAGGCTACGGCCAGCTCGATCAAGGGCGCGCGCGATGCCGGGGTGCATGAGTTCCTGAGGAAGCCCTTTACCAGCGGCGACCTGCTGCGGCGGCTGGAGAACCTGGCGACCAAGCCGCGCGACTGGGTCGAGGCCGTGGGCTATGTCGGCCCGGACCGCCGGCGCTTCAACTCGACCGACTATGCCGGGCCCGGCAAGCGCAAGGCCGACCAGGGCGGGGCCAGTGCGCCCAGCGCCGCCGAGATCAAGGACCAGGCCATGCGGATCCTGGCCTCGGCCCTGACCCAGTTCGATACCGATCCGATGCAGGCAGTGCGGGCCATCCGCCAGCAGGCCGAGACGCTCAAGGCCCTGGCCATCAAGACCGGGGATGCGCCCCTGGCCATGACCACGGCGACCCTGCAGGCCCAGCTGCAGGCGGGGGCCCCGACCAGGCTCAGCCTGGTGGCACCGATCACGGCCGTGCTGGCCCTGGCGGCACCGGGAAGCCTGGAACGGGCGGGCTGAGGCTCCACCCCGGGCGGGGCGGAGGAGATCAGGCGTCGATCAGGTTGCGCTCTTCAGCGGCGGCGCGCATGGCCTTTTGCAGCTTTTCAAAGGCCCGGACCTCGATCTGGCGCACGCGCTCGCGGCTGACGCCATACTGGCTGGCCAGTTCTTCGAGGGTGACCGGATCATCCTTCAGCCGGCGCTCGGTCAGGATGTGCTTCTCGCGGTCGGTCAGCTCCTCCATGGCCTCCTGAAGCAGGCTCATGCGGATGGATTTTTCCTCGCTGTCGGCCAGGGCGGTTTCCTGGGAGACGGCATCGTCGTCCGCCAGCCAGTCCTGCCATTCGCTTTCGCCGTCCGAGCGCAGGGGGGCGTTCAGCGAGGCATCGCCGCTGAGGCGACGGTTCATGTCGACGACTTCCTGCTCGGAGACGCCCAGCTTGGTGGCGATGGCCGCCAGGTGCTCGGGGTGCAGGTCGCCTTCCTCGAAGGCCGAGATCTGGCTCTTGGCCTTGCGCAGGTTGAAGAACAGCTTCTTCTGGGCCGCGGTCGTGCCCATTTTCACCAGCGACCACGAGCGCAGGATGTATTCCTGGATCGAGGCGCGAATCCACCACATGGCATAGGTGGCCAAGCGGAAACCCTTGTCCGGGTCGAATTTCTTGACGGCCTGCATCAGGCCGACATTGCCCTCGGAAATCACCTCGCCGATCGGCAGGCCATAGCCGCGATACCCCATGGCGATCTTGGCCACGAGGCGCAGGTGAGAGGTCACGAGACGGTGGGCAGCTTCGGGATCCTGGTGCTCGCTCCAACGCTTGGCGAGCATGAATTCCTCATCCTTTGTCAGCATGGGGAACTTACGGATTTCAGTAAGATAGCGCGAAAGTCCCTGTTCAGGCGACATTACCGCGAGTGTCGTATTAGCCATTTCGACCTGGTCCCTCCGACCGCAAAATTCGAGCTGGTATCGCGGTTCCGGCCACAGGTGTGCGCCATCGCCTAACCCCTCAATGATCTACATGGTGACGGGTTGCCCGGATCGGAAGAGGCAAATCGTCACAACCGCCGGATTTCATGCCCCTTGGACATGAACCCGGCCTGACCGGCTTATTAGCACAGTGGTGGTTGCAGATCAAACGGGCGGTCAGAGGTGTGCCAGCAGGGCTTCCAGCGCCTGCATGTCGGCGGGCGGGGCGGTCTCGAAGCGCAGGGCCTGGCCGGTGACCGGGTGGACAAAGCCCAGGACGGCGGCGTGCAGGGCCTGGCGGGCCAGGCCGGCCTCGGCGATGGCGGCCCGGACGGGGGCCGCAGGGCTGCCGGAGCCATAGACCGGGTCGCCCAGCAGCGGCGCTCCCTTCGAGGCCATGTGGACGCGGATCTGGTGGGTGCGGCCGGTGTGCAGGGTGCAGGCGACGCGGGCGGCCAGGGGCGCGCCCGTGGCCTTGGCGGGCTGGCCAAAGGCTTGCTGGACCCCATAGTCGGTGATGGCCTCGCGCCCGCCGCCCTTCAGGACGGCCATCTTCTTGCGGTCATGGGGCGAGCGGCCCATCAGGGTCTGGATGCGCCCCTTCTCGGGCGCGGGGGCCCCGCGGGTCAGGGCGATATAGGTGCGCTCGATGTCGTGGCTGGCGAACAGGGCTGAAAGGCCAGCATGGGCCTTGTCGGACTTGGCCGCGACCATGACGCCCGAGGTGTCCTTGTCCAGCCGGTGGACGATGCCGGGACGGGCCACCCCGCCGATGCCCGACAGGCTGTCGCCACAGTGGAACAGCAGGGCATTGACCAGGGTCCCCGTCTCGCAGCCGGGGGCCGGGTGGGCAGCCATGCCGGGGGCCTTGTCGATGACGATCAGGTGCTCGTCCTCGAACAGGACGGTCAGCGGGATGTCCTCGGGCTCGGGATCGGCGGCGGCCACGGGCGGAAGGGTGATCTGATAGAGACCGGGGGCGGCCCTGGCCTTGCCCGAGGTGACGACCACGCCCTCCCGGCTCACGGCCCCGTCCGCCAGCAGCCCCTGCAGCCGCGCCCGCGACAGGCCGGGAAAGGCCTCGGCCAGGGCCTTGTCGAGGCGGCCGCCTGCGCCCTCGATCACGGCTTGCAGAACGCGGGCGTCCTCATCTTCACTCAGCATGTATTCATCGGCCATGAGGCGATCTAGCATGGCTTTGGGGTGCGGACACGTCTGACCGGCCTGCCATATCGGGGAAATGAGATGAAGGCCTGGATGTCGTGGCTGGTAGTCCCGGCAGGCGCTCTGCTGCTGGGCAGCTGCACCACCATGTCGAAAGATGAATGCCTGATGGGAGCCTGGGGCCAGAAGGGCTATCAGGACGGCCTGTCAGGCTATGACCCCTCGCGGCTGGACGACCATGCCGAAGCCTGTGCCAAGCATGGCGTCGTGGCCAATCCCAGCGCCTATCTGTCGGCGCGCGAGGATGGGCTGAGGCAATACTGCACCGTGCAAAACGGTTTTGCCGAGGGTCGGCGTGGCAACAGCTATCGTGGGGTCTGTCGTCCGCAAAAGGAGGACGGTTTCATTCCTGCCTACCGCGATGGACTGGAGATCCATGCGGCGGAGCAGGCCCTGGCCTCGGCCGAGAGTGACCTGAGATCGGCCCTCGGCCGCATCCGGGACCGCCAGGACAAGCTGGAGGCCAAGCAGCGGGAACTGCGCCAGTCGGGCCTCACCGAACAGGAAAGGGCCCGGATCCGCGAACGCATCGGCGAGGTGCGTGGCGAGCTGGCGCGGGCGCGGCGCGATGCCCGTGATGCCCAGGGCTATGTCGCCATGGCAGAGGCAGAGTTGCGGACTGTCCTGCGGGTCATCGGATCCCGCTACGGCGTCTGGTAGCCCAAAGAAAAAGGCCCTGCAGCGTGCTGCAGGGCCCCGATCATGTTGGTTGAAACCGCAATCAGCCGATCTTGGGGTCTAGTTCGCCCGAGGCGTAACGCTTGGCCATCTGGGCGGTGGACAGGGGTTTGATCTTGGAGGCCTGGCCTTCGCAACCGAACTGCAGGTAGCGTTCCTGGCACAGCTTGCGCATGGCTTCCTTGGCCGGCTTCAGATAGGCGCGCGGGTCGAACTCGCCCGGCTTTTCGGTCAGCAGCTTGCGGATGGCACCGGACATGGCCATGCGGTTGTCGGTGTCGATGTTCACCTTGCGCACGCCGTTCTTGATGCCGCGCTGGATTTCCTCGACCGGCACGCCCCAGGTTTGCGGCATCTGGCCGCCATAGGCGTTGATGATGTCTTGCAGGTCCTGCGGCACCGACGACGAGCCGTGCATCACCAGGTGGGTGTTGGGCAGGCGGCGGTGGATTTCCTCGATCACGTTCATGGCCAGGACTTCGCCGTCCGGCTGGCGCGTGAACTTGTAGGCACCGTGCGAGGTGCCCATGGCGATGGCCAGGGCGTCGACCTTGGTGGCCTTGACGAACTCGACCGCCTGGTCCGGGTCGGTCAGCAGGGCCGAGTGGTCCAGCTTGCCCTCGAAGCCGTGGCCGTCCTCGGCCTCGCCCATGCCGGTCTCCAGCGAACCCAGGACGCCCAGTTCACCCTCGACCGAAACGCCGCACGAGTGGGCCATTTCGGTGACGCGGCGGGTGACGTCGACGTTGTATTCATAGGAGGCCGGGGTCTTGGCGTCTTCTTCCAGCGAGCCGTCCATCATCACCGAGGTGAAGCCGTACTGGATGGCGGTGGCGCAGGTGGCCGGGCCATTGCCGTGGTCCTGGTGCATACAGACCGGAATGTGCGGATAAAGCTCGACCAGGGCGTCGATCAGGCGGGCCAGGACCACGTCGTTGGCATAGGAGCGGGCCCCGCGCGAGGCCTGGATGATGACCGGCGCATTGACGGCGTCGGCGGCCTCCATGATGGCCAGGCCCTGTTCCATGTTGTTGATGTTGTAGGCGGGCAGGCCGTAGTCGTTTTCTGCCGCGTGATCGAGCAGCTGTCGCAGCGTAATGCGCGCCATGGGTAAGTCTCCTGAGCCGATTATGGTTTTGTCGTGGCTTTAGCCCGTGCCGGGCCCGAAGTCACGCCGTGTTACGATGGGGTGGCTGTTAACGAAGAACGCCGCCCTGCAGGCAGGGCGGCGTCCAATCTCTGACTTAGGCGCGCAGGGCCTCGACACCCGGCAGGGCCTTGCCTTCCATCCATTCCAGGAAGGCACCGCCCGCGGTCGAGACAAAGGTCATGTCCTCGACCACGCCCGCGTGGTTCAGGGCGGCAACCGTATCGCCACCCCCGGCGACGGCGACCAGCTTGCCCGCCCTGGCCAGTTCGGCCGCGTGCTTGGCGGCGGCCACGGTGGCGGCGTCGAACGGCGGAATCTCGAACACGCCCAGCGGACCGTTCCAGATCAGGGTTTTGGACAGGCCCATGGCGCGGGTCAGGCGGGCGACGGTTTCGGGACCGGCATCCAGGATCAGGTCGTCAGCGGCGATGCGATCCAGCGCGCGCACGCCCGACTCGATGCCCGGCTTGACGCCCTTGGCCACGACAACGTCAACCGGCAGCAGCAGTTCGCAGCCCTTCTGGCGGGCTTCTTCCATGATCTCGCGGGCGGTGTCGGCCAGGTCCTTCTCGCACAGCGAGCCGCCGACATCGACGCCCTGGGCGTGCAGGAAGGTGTTGGCCATGCCGCCGCCGATGGCGAGGTAGTCCAGCTTGGCGACGAGGTTCTTCAGCAGGTCCAGCTTGGTCGAAACCTTGGCACCGCCGACGATACCGATCACCGGCTTGACCGGCGTGCCCAGAGCCTTGTCCAGAGCTTCCAGTTCGCGGCGCATGGACTCGCCAGCATAGGCCGGAAGAACGCGGGCCAGACCCTCGGTCGAAGCGTGGGCGCGGTGCGCGGCCGAGAAAGCGTCGTTGACGAAGATGTCGCCGATTTCAGCCAGAGCCTTGGCGAAGTCTGCGTCGTTCTTTTCTTCGCCCTTTTGGAAGCGCACGTTCTCCAGCAGCACCACGCCGCCAGCGTCGGTATCGGCCAGAGCGGTCTTGGCGGCATCGCCAATGCAGTCGTCGGCGAAACGAACCGGCGCACCCAGCAAGTTCTCCAGCGGCTCGACAACCGGCTTCAGGCTCATGCTCGGCACGCGCTCGCCCTTCGGACGGTCAAAATGGGCCAGCAGGGCCACCTTGGCACCGGCTTCACGCAGCTTGTTGATGGTCGGAAGAGCCACGCGCAGGCGGGTGTCGTCGGTGACGCCGCCGTTCTCCATCGGAACATTGAAGTCCACGCGGACGAGGGCGGTCTTGCCGGAAAGGTCTTTAGCGTCGTCGAGGGTGCGGAAGGTCATGGGGCTTGATCCGTTTTTCCTTCTCCCGTCGGGAGAAGGTGGCCCGCAGGGCCGGATGAGGGTCTAACAGGTCAGTCGGCGAGAGCCGTTAAATGTCGATCAGACGGGCATGAGCCCTGATGGCGTTTGCAAGGTCTTCCGGAGTGGACAGGGCGTGTTCATTGCTGAAGCGAAGAACACAGATTGTCTTGGCGAAGCCGGTCATTCAGGGCGACCTCGTCGCGCTCATGAATGGAGCCATCCAGTTCGATGATCAGCCTCAGGCGCTCACTGGCAAAATCGGCGATGTAGTGTCCCACCGGATGCTGGCGGCGAAACCTGTGCCCGTCCAGCCGGCTGCCGCGCAGCAGTTCCCAGACCTTTCGCTCGGCCAGTCCCGAGGATTGACGCAGCTTGCGTGCGAATGTGGTGCGTGTGGATGTCATGGCGCAACCCCTCACCCTTTCGCGCAAACCAATCGCCTTCGGCTCTTGGGCGCTCAAGCCCTCTCCCGGCGGGAGAGGGCTCTTGCAGTCGTTCTTAGAGGAACTTGGCCATCTGCAGGGCGGTGTCCGACATACGGGTGGCGAAGCCCCACTCGTTGTCGTACCAGCTCAGAACGCGCACCAGGGTGCCGTCGATGACCTGGGTCTGCGGCAGGGCAGCGGTCGACGAGGCGTTGACGTGGTTCAGGTCGGTCGACACCAGCGGGTCGTTCGAGGTGAACAGGACACCCTTCATCGGGCCGTTGGCGGCAGCTTCCAGGGCGGCGTTGACTTCTTCCTTGGTGGTGGCGCGAGCGGCGACGATCTTCAGGTCAACGACCGAGACGTTCGGGGTCGGGACGCGGATCGACGAGCCGTCCAGCTTGCCCTTCAGTTCCGGCAGGACCAGGCCCACGGCCTTGGCGGCACCGGTCGAGGTCGGGATCATGGACAGGGCTGCGGCGCGGGCGCGGTACAGGTCCTTGTGCATGGTGTCCAGCGTCGGCTGGTCGCCGGTGTAGGCGTGGATAGTGGTCATGTAGCCACGCTCGATGCCCACCAGTTCATTCAGCACCTTGGCGATCGGGGCCAGGCAGTTGGTGGTGCACGAGGCGTTCGACACGATGATGTCGTCGGCGGTCAGGGTGTCGTGGTTCACGCCGAAGACGATGGTCTTGTCGGCATTGTCGGCCGGGGCCGAAACCAGCACGCGCTTGGCACCGGCGGTCAGGTGGGCCGAAGCCTTTTCCTTCGAGGTGAAGATGCCGGTGCATTCCAGGGCGATGTCGACGCCCAGTTCGGCGTGCGGCAGCTTGGACGGGTCGCGCTCGGCGGTGACCTTGATCTTGCCGGTGCCGACGTCGATCCAGTCCTCGCCCGAGGTCACGGTGCCCGGGAAGCGGCCGTGGACCGAGTCATAGCGGAACAGGTGGGCGTTGGTCTCGACCGGGCCCAGGTCGTTGATCGCCACGACCTCGATGTCCGTGCGGCCATGCTCGATGATCGAGCGAAGCACGAGGCGGCCGATGCGGCCGAAGCCATTGATGGCGACGCGAACGGTCATGGGATGGGACTCCTGAGCAGCAGATTATGATTGGGGCCTTAGTGGGACGGTCAGCGCCGGGATTCAAGCCCGGTGCGATAACAACCTATGATCCTATGTGTCGAAGTGGGCCGATCGGCATGAAATGGAACGCCGAACGGCCCCGACCGGTCCCTAGCAGCAGCGAAAGCCGCCGTCCCCGAAGCGCCTCTGCTCGTTCAGGCGGAAGAAGGCCTTGCGGTCCAGCGGCGGCTGGTCCGGATGGGTCGCCGCCGCATGGGCCAGGTAGGTGTCATAGTCCGGCTGGCCGATCATCAGGCTGGCGGTGCGGCGGGCGTCCTTGCCCCACCGCACCAGGGTGTCGCGGCAGGCGCAGAACAGGTCTGCACCGGCGGCGGGGCGGATCGGATCAGGCATGGGCCAGTTCCTCCTCGGACGGGATCTCCACCGCCGTCGGATGGGCGGCTGCCAGGGCCTTGCGGCAGGCCCCGATGGCATAGACCAGGATCACCACCACCACGAACAGGAAGCCTGCCGTCAGGGCCGAGTTCACATAGTCGTTGACGATGATGTGCTGCATGTCGGCCATGGATTTGGCCGGGCCCATCAGCTCGCCCGCTTCCATCGCGCCCTTGAACTGGGCGGCGTGGGACAGGAAGCCGATGCGCACATCCGGGTGGAACAGCTTCTGGAAGCCTGCCGTCAGGGTGCAGACCAGGAGCCAGGCGGCCGGGACCACGGTGACCCAGGCAAAGCGGTGCCGCTTCATCTTGAACAGCACGACCGTGCCCAGCATCAGGGCGATGGCGGCCAGCATCTGGTTGGCGATGCCGAACAGCGGCCACAGGCTGTTGATGCCGCCCAGCGGATCAACCACGCCCGCATACAGGAAATAGCCCCACAGCCCGACCGTCAGGGCGGTGGCGACGACATTGCCGGTCCAGCTGCGCGTCTCGCGCATCCTGGGCACGGCCACGCCCAGCAGGTCCTGGATCATGAAGCGGCAGACACGGGTGCCGGCATCCACCGTGGTCAGGATGAACAGGGCCTCGAACAGGATGGCGAAGTGATACCAGAAGCTCATCATCGCCTGGCCACCGATGACGCTGGACAGGATGTGGGCCATGCCGACCGCCAGGGTGGGGGCCCCGCCGGCGCGCGACAGGATGGAATGCTCACCGACGTCGCGGGCCAGCTGGTCCAGCGCCTCGGGGGCGATGTGGAAGCCCCACTGTGCCACGGCGGCGGCGGCCGAGGCCACGTCCGTGCCGATGACCGCGGCCGGGCTGTTCATGACGAAATAGACCGCCGGGTCCAGCACGCAGGCGGCGATCAGGGCCATGACCGCAACGAAGCTTTCGCACAGCATGGCTCCATAGCCGATGACCGGGATCTGGTTTTCGTTCTCGATCAGCTTGGGCGTGGTGCCCGACGAGATCAGGGCGTGGAAGCCCGAGACGGCCCCGCAGGCAATGGTGATGAACAGGAAGGGGAACAACGCGCCCGAGAAGACCGGGCCGGTGCCGTCGATGAACTGGGTGATGGCGGGCATCTGCAGGTCGGGCCGGACGATCAGGATGCCGATGGCCAGGGCCAGGATGGCCCCGATCTTGAGGAAGGTCGACAGGTAGTCACGCGGGGCCAGCAACAGCCAGACCGGCAGGACCGAGGCGATGAAGCCATAGGCCATCATGGCAATGGCCAGGGTCTCGCCCGACAGGGTAAAGGCCGGGCCCCAGTAGGGGTGATAGGCGACCTGGCCGCCCAGCAGGATCGAGCCGATCAGCAGGACTACGCCAATGGCCGAGACCTCGGCGACGCGGCCGGGGCGGATATAGCGGGTGTAAAGCCCCATGAAGATGGCGATGGGAATGGTGGCCGCGACCGTGAAGGTGCCCCACGGGCTCTCGGCCAGGGCCTTGACCACCACCAGGGCCAGGACGGCCAGGATGATGACCATGATCATCAGGATGCCCACCTGGGCGATGATGCCGGGGATGTGGCCCATCTCGGTGCGGACCATGTCGCCCAGCGACTTGCCATCGCGGCGGGTGGACATGAACAGGACCAGCATGTCCTGGACGGCCCCGGCGAGGACCACGCCGATCAGGATCCACAGCATACCGGGCAGGTAGCCCATCTGCGCCGCCAGCACGGGGCCAACGAGGGGACCGGCCCCCGCAATCGCCGCGAAATGGTGCCCGAACAGGACGTTTCGCGGCGTCGGCACATAGTCCAGGCCGTCATTGTGGCGCACGGCCGGGGTGGGGCGGCTGGCCTCCAGCTTCAGCACCCGCCAGGCCAGGAACTTCGCATAGAAGCGATAGGCGATGGCATAGACACAGACCGCCGCCGTCACCATCCAGACCGCGCTGATGCTCTCGCCCTGATGCAGGGCCAGGACCCCGATGGAGATGGCACCGATAATGGCGATGGCCCCGAATATCAGCGCCGTTTTAAGCTTACCCACCTGACGTCCTCCCATGTCTCTGGTCGGACTTTGGCGCGGATCGAGCCCGCGCGCCAATCGATATTAGTCGAATAGGGATAGCCGAGGCGGGGGCTTTTCTTCTTCTGCGAAGCGGGGAAGGGGTGTGCTGGCACCGCCCCCTCCGTCATGACGCGACCGCGTCATGCCACCTCCCCCGCTGGCGCAGGGGAGGACAAGGCAAGGCCATGTCTCCTTCATCCTCCCCTGCGCAGCGGGGGAGGGGGACCACGAAGTGGTGGAGGGGGCGGACCGTGCGCTGCCCTTGGATAAAAGGGCGTCAGCCCCCGGTGACCCGGATCCGGGATGCGGCCTCGGTCGCGCGTTGGCGGGCCTCGTCGGTGGTGGTGCCGCGGGCGGTGGCGACGCCCATGCGGCGGCGCTCGAAGGCCTCGGGCTTGCCGAACAGGCGCAGGTCGGCGGTGGGGACGGACAGGGCCTCGGCCACGCCCTCAAATGCCACGCCGGCAGCTTCCATGCCGCCATAGATGACCGCGCTGGCCCCCGGCTCGCGCTGGGTGACATCGACGGGCAGGCCCAGGATGGCGCGGGCGTGCAGGGCGAACTCCGAATAGGTCTGGGTGGCCAGGGTCACCAGGCCGGTGTCGTGCGGGCGCGGCGAAACCTCCGAGAACCAGACCTGGTCCCCCTTCACGAACAGCTCGACGCCAAAGACGCCCCAGCCGCCCAGGGCCTCGGTCACCTTGCCCGCAATCTCCTGGGCCGATTTCAGGGCCGCATCCGACATGGCCTGGGGCTGCCAGCTCTCGACATAGTCGCCCTTGACCTGGCGATGGCCGATCGGGGCGCAGAAGTCGGTGCGGGTCTGGCCATCGGCCCCGCGCGAGCGGACCGTCAGCAGGGTGATCTCGTAGTCGAAGTCGATGCGGCCCTCGACGATGACCCGCCCGCCCGCAACCCGGCCCGAGGCCTCGGCATGGGCCCAGGCCTCGCCAATGGCTGCGGCGCTCTCGACATAGGACTGGCCCTTGCCGGACGAGGACATGACCGGCTTGACGAAGCAGGGATAGCCCACCGCTTCGGCTCCGGCGGCCAGTTCCTCGGCGCTGCCGGCAAAGGCAAAGGGACTGGTCGGCAGGCCCAGTTCCTCGGCGGCCAGGCGACGGATGCCCTCGCGGTTCATGGTCAGCTGGGTGGCGCGGGCGGTCGGCACCACGCGAGCCATGCCGGCGTCCTCGATCATGGCCAGGACATGGGTGGCGATGGCCTCGATCTCAGGCACGATGATGTCCGGCCCCTCGGCCATGATGACCCCGTTCAGCACCTGGGGATCGGTCATGGGGATGACGTGGCTGCGGTGGGACACCTGCATGGCCGGGGCATTGGCATAGCGGTCCACGGCCACCACCTCGACCCCCAGGCGCTGCAGCTCGATGGCGACTTCCTTGCCCAGCTCGCCCGAGCCCAGGAGCATGACGCGGACCGCAGTATCGGAAAGCGGGGTGCCGAGGCGCATGGATGGGCTCCTGTCATCCTTCTCCCCCTGTGGGAAAAGGTGGGTCGCCGGGGCGACCCGGATGAGGGGTGTCGGCGGCGAGCTTGATGAAGGGGCCGCGCCGCCGGGGTCGTTTAGATCATCATGAGGGGTGTGTTGGCACCCCTCATCCGGTCTGCGTCGCAGACCACCTTCTCCCGCAAGGGGAGAAGGGCTTGGCACAGGAGAGCGTTTAGCTCAGGCGGGCCTTGGCCTGTTCGACCACGGCGTCGGCGGTGATGCCGAACTCTTTATACAGGACTTCTGCCGGGGCGGAGGCACCAAAGCCGGTCATGCCGACAAAGCCGCCGTCCTCGCCGATGAAGCGTTCCCAGCCCTGCTTGATGGCGGCTTCAACGGCGACGCGGACGGTGCCGCGGCCGATGACGGCGTCCTGGTAGGCCTTGGGCTGCTGCTCGAACAGCTCGAAGGAGGGGACCGAGACCACGCGGGTCGGGATGCCCTCGGCTTCCAGCTTGGCGGCGGCGTCCAGGGCGACGGCGACCTCGGTGCCGGTGCCGAACAGGGTGACTTTGGCAGGGCCGCTGGCGGCCTTCAGCTCATAGGCCCCCTTGCGCGACAGGTTCTCGCCCGCGTCGGTGGTGCGGACCGCCGGGGTCTTCTGGCGCGACAGGGCCATGGCCGACGGCGTGGTCTTGTGCTGCAGGGCCAGCTGCCAGCACTCCAGGGCCTCGACCGTGTCGGCGGGGCGGAAGACCATCAGGTTCGGGATGGCACGAAGCGCCGCCAGATGCTCGACCGGCTGGTGGGTCGGGCCGTCCTCGCCCAGGCCGATGGAGTCGTGGGTCAGGTCGTGGACCACGCGCACCCCCATCAGCGCGGCCAGGCGGATGGCCGGGCGGCTGTAGTCCGAGAAGACCATGAAGGTCCCGGCATAGGGAATGACGCCGCCATGCAGGGCCATGCCGTTCATGGCCGAGGCCATGCCGTGCTCGCGGATGCCCCAGTTCACGTAGCGGCCCGAATAGTCAGGCGCATCCAGGATCTGGGTGTTCTTGACGAAGGTGTTGTTCGAGCCGGTCAGGTCCGCCGAGCCGCCGATCATCTCGGGGATGGCGTTGAAGACGGTCTCCAGGGCCTCGCCCGAGGACTGGCGGGTGGCCAGGGCGGGCTTGTCGGTGACCAGTTCGCGGATGCGGGCTTCCAGGGCCTGGAAGGCCCCGTTCGGCAGGTCACCGGCCATGGCGCGGGTGAACTCGTCACGCTGGCCGTGGTTCAGCAGGCGCGCTTCCCAGGCCTTGCGATGCTTGGCCCCCTGCCTGCCGACCTTGGCCCAGGCGGTCTTGACGCCGTCGGGCAGGTCGAACGGCTCGAAGGCCCAGCTCAGGGCCTGGCGGGTGGCGGCGATCTCGACCGCGCCCAGGGCGGCACCGTGGGTCTTGTGGCTGCCCTCCAGGGTGGCCGCGCCCTTGCCGATCTTGGTCTTGCAGGCGATCAGGGTCGGCTTGTCCTGCTTGGTGGCCCAGGCCATGGCCTTCTGGATCTGCTTGTGGTCGTGGCCGTCGATGGCCTTGACCGCCCAGCCCGAGGCCTTGAAGCGGGCCAGCTGGTCGGTGGCGTCCGACAGGCTGACCTTGCCGTCAATGGTGATCTCGTTGTCATCCCACAGGACGCACAGCTTGTTCAGCTTCAGACGGCCGGCCAGGGCGATGGCTTCCTGGGACACGCCTTCCATCAGGCAGCCGTCACCGGCGATGACCCAGGTGCGGTGATCGACCAGGTCGCTGCCGAAGCGGGCGGCCAGGTGACGCTCGGCCAGGGCGAAGCCGACCGAGTTGGCAATGCCCTGACCCAGGGGGCCGGTGGTGGGCTCGATGCCGGCCATGTGGCCGTATTCCGGGTGGCCGGCGGTCCGGGCACCCCACTGGCGGAAGTTGGACAGCTCCTCGCGGGTCGCTTCCTTGTAGCCGGTCAGGTGCAGCAGGGCATAGATCAGCATCGAGCCGTGGCCGGCCGACAGGATGAAGCGGTCGCGGTCGGCCCAGTCGGGGCGGCTGGCGTCGAACTTCAGGAACTTGGAGAACAGGACCGTGGCCACGTCGGCCATGCCCATCGGCATGCCGGGGTGACCGCTCTTGGCCTTTTCAACGCCGTCCATGGCAAGGACGCGAATGGCATCTGCCATCTGCTTGGGCGAGGGCTTGGCAAATGCGGCTTGGATGTCGGTCACGGCGAGACCTTCCTCAGGAAACGGGATATAGCGGGGTGGCAGCGCTTTACCCCGACGCGCGCACAGGTTCTATACGGAATCTGGAGGAAAGGATTTCATGGACGCTGTAACGGCCGCAAAAAATCGCATCGACATGGCCCTGGCTCAGCTTGAGCGTAAGGTTCTGGAGCTGAAGGCCCGCTCGGTCGCGGCGGCCGAGACGGTCGATGACGACCTGTTCGCCCCGCTGGCGGTCAGCCCCGCCGAACAGGCGCGGATCGCCGAACTGGAAGCGGCCGGACGCCAGGCTGCCGATGCCCTGGGCCGGGCGGCCGAGGCCGTGCGCGAGGTCCTGGCCCAGCACGAGGGCGCGGCCGAGTCTGAGGAGACTGGGGCCGAGGCCACTGACGAGATCAAGGAGGCTGACTGATGGCGACCGTCAACGTCGATGTGAACGGACGTACCTATGCCGTGGGCTGCGCCGATGGCCAGGAGGACCGCGTGCGCCAGCTGGCCAGCGAGTTTGACGCCCAGGTGCGCGACATCGCCACCCAGGTGGGCCATGTCGGCGATTCGCGCCTGTTCCTGATGGCCTCGCTGATCCTGGCCGACCAGCTCCAGGACGTGCGCAGCCAGCTGCTGAAACGGGCCAATGCGCCGGCACCCGCTGCGGCGGCACCGCGCGTACCGACGCCCAACAATGATGGCGTGGCCGAGGCCCTTAATGCCGTGGCCGCCCGCATCGAGAAGATCGCTCAGGCACTCTAGGCCAGGAAGAAGGGGCGCTCGCGGTTTGGCATTGTTGAAACCGGCCCGAGCGCCTATCTTGTCAGGTGGCGGGTCCTGCTGCGGCTCACGTCGAAGACAACATATCCTTCTGACCTTAATTCACTCATAGGGATCTGTCCCTGTCCGGCCCCGAGGGGTTGGGCACACGGAGCCCACCTGGTTTACCAGGTCGAGAGGATTTAAACCGTCCTCACGGTTCACGCGGCGCCGCCACCCTCCTTTCATTCTGCTTTTCCTCCCTTGCGAAGCGGGGGAGGGGGACCACGAAGTGGTGGAGGGGGCATCCCTGCACCGCCCCCTTCCGTCATGCCGCTACCGCGCCCTGCCATCTCCCGCTTGACCCGGCCGTCGGCATGGGCGAGGCAGGTGGGGTCGCAGCGAGGGTGCCGCCCATGACCGCCAAGCAGGAACTTCGCGCCGTCATGCGCGCCCAGCGCAAGCGACTGTCCGGGGAAGTCCCCGATGCCGCCCGCCGTGTCGCGAGCCATGCGGCGGACCTGCCGCCCGGCCCGGTGGTGGCCCTTTATCGCGCCATGGGATCGGAGCTGTCGCCCGAGCCGCTGGCGGTCGCCCTGATGGGGCAGGGACGCACCCTGTGCCTGCCGGTGGTGATCGAGCGGGAGGCCCCCATGGTCTTTCGCCTGTGGTCGCCGGGCGAACCGCTTGAGGAGGACGAGGCGGGCTGCCCCGCTCCCCTGCCGCTCAGCGAGACGGTGACGCCTGACCTGATCCTGACGCCCCTGCTGGCCTTTGATGGGCTTGGCGGTCGTCTGGGGCAGGGCGGGGGCTATTATGACCGCACCTTTGCCCGCCTGCCCCGAGCCCTGCGCGTCGGCCTGGCCTATGCCGGGCAGGCCGTGGCCCAGCTGGAAACCGAGCCCCATGACATAGGTCTGCATGGCGTTCTGACCGAGAACGGCTATAGAGCCTTCCATGAGACTGGCATTCTTCGGTGACGTGATCGGCAAGAGCGGGCGCGATGGTCTGACGGACCATCTGCCGGGCCTGCGCCGCGACCTTAAACTCGACTTCGTGGTCGTGAATGGCGAAAACGCCGCGGGCGGGTTCGGCATTACCGAAAACACCGCCAATGAAATCTATGCCGCAGGGGCGGATGTCATCACGCTGGGCAACCATTCGTGGGACCAGCGCGAGGCCCTGACCTATATCGTGCGCGAGCCGCGCCTGATCCGTCCGGCCAACTATCCGCGCCTGATGGATGCGCCCGGCCGTGGGGCCGATGTCTTTGTCACCCGTGACGGGATGCGCGTTCTGGTCATCAACGTCCTGGGCCGTGTCCACATGGACCCGATGGATGACCCGTTCAGCGCCGTCGAGCGCGAGCTGGAGGCTGCGCCGCTGGGCGTGGTGGCCGATGCCGTCATCGTCGACATCCATGCCGAAGTGACCGCTGAAAAGATGGGCATGGGCCATTTCTGCGATGGCCGCGCCTCGCTGGTGGTGGGCACCCACACCCACGTCCCGACCGCTGACGCGCAGATCCTGCCGCACGGCACCGCCTATCAGACCGACGCGGGCGGCTGCTGCGACTATGACTCCGTCATCGGCAACGACAAGGAAGAGCCGCTGCGCCGCTTCACCACCCGCCTGTCGGGTGGCCGCTACGCCCCTGCCTCGGGCGAAGCCACCATCTGCGGCGTCTTCGTCGAAACCGACGACCGCACGGGTCTGGCCAAGCGCATCGAACCGATCCGCGTCGGCGGACGCCTGAAACCGTCGATCCCGGTGCTTTAAAGTGGG
This sequence comes from Pseudomonadota bacterium, assembly GCA_023409795.1. Taxonomy (GTDB): domain Bacteria; phylum Pseudomonadota; class Alphaproteobacteria; order Caulobacterales; family Caulobacteraceae; genus Brevundimonas. The sequence goes on along the minus strand of JAEYQX010000186.1, from coordinate 202 downwards.
GCCGCGGTCAAAAGGCTCCGCCTTTTCGACCCGCCGCGGCCTGATTTGATGTGTCCTTTCCTCCCCACGAGGTGGGGAGGGGGACCGCGAAGCGGTGGAGGGGCGGGTGTGCCAGCCTCCAGCGGCCCCTCCGTCTCTCCGGCTGACGCCGCCGAGCCACCTCCCCATTGGTATGGGGAGGAGACCCCGCTTTTCCTCCCCA